>NZ_JBSYOQ010000053.1:0-285770 GCF_058244645.1 Candidatus Thiodiazotropha sp. AKAK3 | reverse complement strand
CTTACCAAGGGGTGCAACGCCGCAATCGCGGCTTGAGTGGCTTCCCGCAGGGCGAGGCAGGTGATTTAAACGCAAACTGAGATAGGCCTTGTCTAAATATAGGGTTTATATGACGCACCACACTAGTCACCATCCGGGAGATGTGAAGTTAATATCCTCGTTAAAGGGCCGTTGATCGGTTTGGGTAAAATTGTAGAGATTTCAAACTCACCATTACCCATCACCGATCCCGGCCCTCTTTTTTTCTATGTTGCAAAGCAGCTCTAGCCCGTTGGACATCAATTTGGTAGTGTAAGCCGTAACTAGCCATGTAATATAATATTTAATAATCAAGGGCACCTCTATTAATCGCTTATGCCCTCTGCGTGACCTGAAGCGTGTAGCTGCAAGGCGTGAGCCGAAGCAGAATGGTTGTTCCATTCTCAAGGGTCACAACGCAGCAGATGCATGCTTCAGGCCGCGCCCTACGGGTCGTAAAGCCAGAGGACACAAGCAATTAATAGAGGTGCCCTTAAAAGATTATTCAGATACATCGGTCAGTTCTCTCTGTATCATCCGCTCTAATTGTTTAGAGAAACTCCTGCGCAAACTCTTTGATGGGGTACAGACAACGCGAGATGATAATGGTCAGTAGGAATTGTGTAGTTACATTGTTTAACCTGTTGACTGATTTATAGTTTCCTATTAGCCAGGGATGCCCTGAACCTACCATTATGGACGTTGTTTAGTTTATTCGCAGATTGTTATTTTTTTAAGGTTAGCGACAAAAGCAACCTATATGGTTACCTGGCTGTAAAGTGCTGTGCTGAAGCAACGGATGGCACAAGATATACTAACCAGGCCATAGATATTAAGACACTCAGCCGTTAAATATCATAAGGATAGGGGCTACAAGCGTGACTCAGATCGGTGTTGCAGCTTTTAACAAGGGCTAGCCATTGCCGGCGAGCCGCGCCTTGATCTGAGCCACGCTTGTAGCCCTGAGTGTATTAATATCTATGGCCAGGTTAGTAAGTTAAGAATGGTGAGATTTAAATGATTAACAGAATCATGCTGGTTGATGGTTCCTCGGCATCCCGTGAAGTACTTACGAGGCAATTGCAGGTTGCTATGCCTGAGATCCAAATCAGCAGTTGCGCAAGTGCATCTGAAGCATTGCAACTGATGAATGCTGAGCGCTACTCTCTGATCACGACCGCTTTATTGCTGCCTGATATGGATGGTCTCGATTTATGCCGACAGATACGCACCACTAAGCGACATCGCTATACACCGGTGATTATCGTCTCTTCAGATGCTGGTCAACGCCTACTTCACGAAGGCTACAATGCAGGTGTAACGGACTATTTTGATAAAGCCTTGGGTTTTATGGCTTTTGGTCAGTTCATAAAATCTTTTCTTGAGCGTAATCCAGACCTCTATGGACGAATCCTCTATATCGAGGATAGTAAGACCGCTGTAGCCGCAGCTCTGAAAATGATGGAACAGCATGGCATGGAGGTTATCCATGTTACTTCTGTAGAGGAGGCGATGACCTTGCTCGAGAGAACTCGTAATGGTAACGAGAAGGGATTTGACCTGATAATCACCGATTTTCATCTACAGGGGAGTATGACGGGAGGGGATCTGCTCTACTATTTACGCGTGAAACAACACTATTCCCAGCAGGAGTTGCCAGTTTTGGTAACCACAGGAAATGAGGACACAAAAACTCAGGTCGAAGTGTTCCACGCTGGCGCAAACGACTTCGTCAATAAACCACTGGTTGAAGAAGTGGTCATGGCTAGGGTTCGGTCTCTGCTTTTAGTAAAAAGCCAATATGATACCCTGCGTCGTCAAGCAGTGAATATGGAGAGAATCGCCACCACTGACGCTCTCACAGGCACACATAACAGGCTCTTCCTGGTAGAAAAGGGGCAGGATTATATAAGCAAAACTGCTGATGGTTGGGTGATGATCATCGATTTGGATCATTTCAAGAAAATCAATGACACCAAGGGTCATTTGATTGGTGACCAGGTACTGATTGCCATGGGAAAACTGTTAAACCACCATTTTCAGGATGGTTTGCCAGCGCGTTTTGGAGGAGAAGAGTTCGTTGTCCTGGCTCATGGGACAGATATACCCGAAAGAACTGAAGCCCTGCGCAAAAGCGTGGAGCAACTCAAACCCGGCGGGGTTGATGTCACTATAAGTATCGGTCTTGCCTCTGTAGGGGACCATTCAGGAGAGGATCTCAATACCCTGCTTGGACTCGCTGACAAAGCTCTGTATGCAGCAAAGGACGGGGGGCGAAATAGAGTGCTTATGTATGGCACGGAAGGCAAGATCAGCTCTCCATATCGATGATATTTAACAATCCTACCTAACGTAACAATAGTTTTATTCTTGAAACCATCTGGTGCAATAAAAGTCTGCTAATTTGCTCGAAAATAGAGCCAGATTTGAAACATGTACCAGTGGTATCTGACCGGCAAAGTAACACTTAAGTTATTGCTGGACTTAACTATTTATGCGATCTATCCTAGATACAACCAATCAACGGTAAATGGTATGTCAAGAGAGTGACAGAGAGCTTTGACCTTCAATTTCAAGTCATCCCGTTAATGTCAGGACAGGTGTAGGAGAGTCAATGGGATTCTACCGCCAGTGTCTGCACAGGAATCGTTTCAAATCCTTACCTTTTTGGAGTCCTTGATGTCGGAATCACCGAAAATAATTGTCGTCGGCGGCGGTGCTGCTGGTCTTGAGCTCGCAACCCACCTTGGCAGACGGTTAGGTAAACGGGGTAGGGGGCAAATCACGCTTATCGATGCCACCAGAACACACATATGGAAACCACTGTTACATCAGGTGGCGGCGGGCACATTTGACCCGGATCAGCACGCCTTGGGTTATCTGGCTCACGCCCGATGGAACCACTACAGATTTCGCTTAGGCATGATGCAGGATCTCGATCGGGTAGAACGCAAAATTATATTAGCACCGCTCTACAACGATAAAGGGGAAGAACTGATTCCAAGTCGAAGTTTCTCATATGACTATCTGATCTTTGCAGTAGGCAGTGTGAGTAACGATTTTGGCATTCCAGGGGTTAAAGATCACTGTCTGATGCTTGACACAAAATCTCAGGCCGCACGCTTTCAGCAACAACTGCTAGAAGCATTGATAAAGGCAAATACACAGAATACTCCCCTGAAAGAGGGGCAGTTGGACGTTGCTATCATTGGTGCTGGCGCAACAGGTGTTGAACTGGCAGCACAGTTGCACCAGGTCACCCGCCAGATTTCCCAATACGGATTCGAGACAATTGAGCCGGACAGACACATACACCTCCATATTCTCGATGCAGGGCCTCGCATTCTTCCAGCACTACCAGAGAAACTCTCAAGCCAGGTGCAGCAGGAGCTGGAAAGTCTGGGTATCAAAGTACATGTTTCTGAAAAAGTCACAAAGATCACAGAAGATGAGGTGCACACAGACTCCGGATTAGTCATCCCTGCAACCATCAAGGTATGGGCTGCGGGCATTAAAGGGCCCGATTTTCTGAGTCAACTCAATTTGACTACCAACCGCATCAACCAACTCAAGGTCAATGGTGATCTTACCCTGGAAGATGACGAACGCATCTTTGCCATTGGTGATTGCGCCGCATGTGTCATGAACGAACAGGGTGATCTGGTGCCACCACGGGCTCAGGCAGCTCATCAGCAAGCATCATTCGTTGCTAAAGCACTGGTTAAACGGATAAAGGGGCAGAATTTCGATAAAAAATATATCTATCGGGACTACGGTTCCCTGGTAACCCTGGGTCGCTACAGCACTGTAGGCAGTTTAATGGGCGCCATAACCGGTAGTGTTCGAGTCAGTGGTTGGATCGCTCGATGGGTCTATCTCTCACTCTATAAAATGCATCAGCTGACCCTTTTTGGATGGTGGCGAACAGGATTGACCACATTAGCCCGTATGCTGAGAAGGAGTATTGATCCGGCAATAAAGCTACACTAAATAGTTATCGTTTCTCTTTCCATAGTTTCGATATAAACATTAGTGTCCGAAATAAATGCAAGTGATGTAGGCTGCGGCCCAGCCGTATCAAACCCACGTGAAACGAACACTATCTGAAGCTGATGGGATTCCTTTTCATAGCGAAGATCATTCATTATTGATTGATCGTGTAATGTTTGTCATATGTATGCGATAGTCTATCTGCAACTTAGGGTCTAATTGTTCGGGTGCGGGGCAATATCATAATTTCGGCGAGGAACTCTATGCTATGCTCCAGTCTCTGACTATTAAGTACTTCAATTATTACAACTTATAGTTTTTGTAAATATGGAGGTAACATCTGATGCTGAGAGTCATGCCAATCCTGGCGCTAGATCAGGCTGGCAACCCAAGTCGTTGGTTGAACTGGGAAAAGGCAGTCCATTTGATTGCGACAGACAGGGTTTTGGCTCCATTGGGCCAGCAATCTCATCTGATTCGAGGTGGATTCAATGCGCTCACTGGTCTGCGCTCCAGTATTGAAATTTCCTCTATTCTACTTACAAGATCAAAGGTGCAACCGCATCTTTGGGCAGAAACATACGAACCACCGCTGACCAATCGTGCCTTATTCGCTAGAGACGGCCACATCTGTCTCTATTGTGGTAAGCAGTATTCCAATCGCGACCTGACATGTGATCATGTCATTCCTAAGAGCAGAGGGGGCACAGACAGCTGGTCAAATGTAGTTAGTTGCTGCACCCGCTGTAATCATCTGAAAGGTGCACGTACACCCAGTGAATGGGGGGTGGAATTACTGGCGATACCTTATGCTCCATGCTTCGCAGAGCATATGATTTTGCGTGGAAAAAACATTCTTGCAGATCAGGCAGAGTTTTTACTGGCTCGTGTGCGCAGAGGATAAAAAATGGCGCAGTAATAAACCGCCTGACTCCCCGGTCAGTTTTTTCAGGAAGCCGACCACTGCTTTCCCATTAACTTTAATCTTCTCAGAACATCTCAAAAAGCCCCTCTCCCTTTATGGGAGAGGGGTTGGGGAGAGGGTGTACGCGAAGCGTTTCACGTGATTGAAAGATAAAACCACATTGATCCTTCATCTTTATCGTGCTGATTGTTGATGAAAATAGGATGTTCATTCTCCCCCTCTCCCCCGGCCCCTCTCCCGCGAGGGGAGAGGGGAGTTACTCTCCCCGCCTATTTAAGGTTTCGGTGATTTGTCATTTTTTTCACACCGTGATCCTCTGCTTTACTATGCTTTTTTAAATCTCTATTCACTGCTGCCCTATTAACTTTCAATCTTCTCAGAACAACTCAGAAAGCCCCTCTCCCTTTACGGGAGAGGGGTTGGGGAGAGGGTGTACGCGAAGCGTTTCATGTGGTTGAAAAATAAAACCGTACTGATCGTTCATATTTATTTTGCTGATTGTTGGGGAAAATAGGGTGTTCATTCTCCCCCTCTCCCGCGAGAGGAGAGGGGAGTTTCACTCCCCACCTATTTAAGATATTGATGACTTGTAAGTTTTTTCTAGCCGTGACCCTCTGCTTTCAGATTCTCATAATTCAGAGGAAACTGATTGTTAAAGTTATCAAGCATGCCAGTCGATAGTGTCTATTAGTGTTAATAGGCCCTAATAAACAGATTGATTTCACCTATTAACCCGGTATGGTGATCAGATAGTGTCTTTTGTAAGCCAAGACCACTCAAGGCTGGATGCTAACTGGTGCAGGCTTCTGCTTGATGGGGGTGCTCACTGCATGTTTCGCTACTTCGGCTATGGTTCCAATATGAACATAACCTCATTGAGGGCCAAGGGAGTGGAGCCATTGTCTTCGCAAAGAGCGACTTTGCGTGGATGGCGCTTGTGTTTCAATGTACAGCATTTCTTCAACCACGAAGGTGGTGTAGGCAACATTGAGCCTTGTGATATAGCTGGTGAGCAGGTGCTTGGTGTACTCCATGACTGTGCGGATGAAGCCCTTCCATCCCTCGATGCCATGGAAGCATGTGGTTATGGCTATCAACGCATCACCACTGAAGTTGAGGCAGATGGCTTACTGCACTCAGCATTTACCTATGTTGGTATGCCGGCATTTATTGATGATGAGTGCTTGCCGAGCCGTCGCTACCTCAACATCCTTATCGATGGCGCGCGCAGGACAGGTCTTGATCCTGAATATCTGCGAAACCTTGAAAGACAACCGATCCACCAACCCGTTGACCATCCAGCCTTTACACCGCCCGCTGGGGACTATCCTGTATTTAGTGCAACTTCACTAGCTGAACAGCAGCTCTATACAGGGCTCTATGGTGCTGTTTTCGATATGTCAGAGGCACGTCCCCTGCATGAATACCTGAAGCACTTTTTCGGTGGACGTGATATGACCCTGTTTCATCTAAAACGAATGGATAGTAGTGATGGCTGCGAATCCATGGACGATATTCAGCACGGATGCCTCAGCGATGCCCAACAGCGATATCTCAATAGCTATTTAAATGAGTACGCAAAGGAATACCGTTATGTTGGACGCATCGACTACAACAACAATTTATGAGGAGTTCACTAATGGATCAGTTTCCCCCGGCACTTTCTCATGGTGCTATCGATGAGGTCTTTCCCAATCTCTTTTTTGTCAGTGGGGCTATGGAGACTGTGCTTCAGGATATAGACTGGAAGTTCAGTCGCAACATGACAGTGGTACGAGATGGTGAGCGTCTGATCATCATCAACAGTGTGCGTCTCAGCGAGGAGGGGTTGTCCGAGCTGGATCAGCTAGGCCAGGTAACTGATGTGGTTCGTCTGGGTTCACTGCATGGACGTGACGATCCTTTTTATGTTGATCGCTACAACGCTGAGTATTGGGCGATGCCAGAGATGGAGCACGAAACCGGTCTTCAAGCGACACGCACCCTTACCCCGGAAGGCCCGTTGCCAATATCAGATGCTTCTCTATTTGATTTCCGTACTACCCAGATTCCTGAAGGGATACTGCGCCTTGACCGGGACGGCGGTGTTCTAATCTCCTGCGATGCACTGCAAAACTGGATTGCACCAGATGAACACTTCTCAGACGCTTCCCGGGAGTTGATGACTCAGATGGGGTTTTTTACACCGGCCAATCTCGGTCCGGTTTGGGTGCAGAGAGCCTCGCCCCAGGGAGATGACTTCTTACGCCTCAAAAGGCTGGCCTTCAAACATGCGCTATGCGGTCATGGCGAACCCTTACGAGATACTGCTCATGAAGAGTTCAGCGCAACCTTCAATCGACTGCTCGGCGTCTGAAGCTTGGGATAAGGATCAGATACTTGGAGATGGCGACACTTCAATTGCCTGGATATGAGGTTGGGCCGGTACTCTATCGATCCTTAGGGCGCGTGGTCTATCGAGCTCAACGTCTTGCCGACAACACAGCTGTTGCTGTAGAGACCCTTGACGCGGAATATCCTGAGCGTCAGCAGGTAGCGGGGATTCGACGCGAAGGGACTATCGCACAACGCCTGGCTGAGGTCGATGGCGTACAGAATGTACATGCGGTGCTTGCACATGGAAGCGGCAATCTGGCGCTGGTTGCTGAACTGTTTAAGGGTACTCTCGATTCCCACCTGTCCAAGGCGGGGGGGAGTGGTTTGCCACTGACCGAAGTACTTGAGATTGCCCTGCACCTTACCCGCATCCTGGGTGATATACACGCCAAAGATATCGTACACAAAGCTTTGACTCCGCGTCATGTGCTGTTCGATCCTGCCAGTGGTGCGATTGCCATTGCCGGCTTTAGTATCGCCTCAGAATTGGATCAGGAACGTCAAGCGGTGCAGATGTCACGTCGCCTCGAAGGTCCGTTACCCTATATTTCTCCAGAACAGACTGGACGGATGAATCGGGATTTGGATTATCGGTCCGACTACTACTCCCTGGGCGTACTGCTGTTTGAGCTGTTGACCGGTACACGGCCGTTTCAGGCTAATGACTTGTTGGAATGGGTCTATGGTCACATCAGTCGCTTGCCGCCAGAGCCACACCAGATCTCTCCGCATGTTCCCAAAGCAGTGTCGGCGATTGTTCTCAAGCTGCTGTCCAAGAGTCCTGAGGAGCGCTATCAGAGTGCAGAGGGACTGATATACGATCTGGAGCATTGTGTTGATCTGCTTGCGGCGGGTCGTGAGATCGAACCCTTCAAACTTGGCGAAAAAGATTTCTTGCAGAAGTTTCTGGTACCACAAAGCCTTTACGGACGCGAACAGGAAATCCAAGAGCTTCTAGGACTGTTTGAGGTGGCTGCAGCCGGAGGTACTGAGTTTTGCCTGGTTCATGGTTATTCAGGGGTTGGCAAGTCGGCTCTGGTGAATGAGATCGACCGGCCCCTGGTGCGGGAGAGGGGCTTTCTAGTACAGGGCAAGTTCGAGCAGTTTCAACATGGAGAGGTATATACCGCCATCGCAATCGCTTTCCGTGGCCTGGTGCAGCAAATTCTATCTGAACCAGAGGAGCGTTTGGCAAATTGGCGCAGTCGTCTATTGGATGCATTGACCCCTAACGCCTGTCTGGCTGTGGATCTGGTGCCTGAACTGGCGCTGATCATTGGCGATCAACCCTCAGTGGTAGCATTGCCGCCTGCCGAGGCACGTAATCGTCTACACATTGTACTCACCAATTTTTTACAGGTGTTTGCGGCAGATGGACACCCTGTGGTGCTGTTTCTTGATGATCTGCAATGGAGTGACACCCCGACACTGGAGCTGTTACGTCGCTTTGTGACCTCTCGCGAACTGAGCCATCTGTTGCTTATCGGTGCCTATCGTAGTAATGAGGTTGGGGTAGGTCATCCTCTGCGTCTGTTGCTCGATGACCTTCAGTTGTCGAAGAGTATTCGTCAGCTTCCCATAGGACCTTTGAACCGGGATTCGGTTGCTCACTTAGTGGCAGATGCTCTGTGCCAGGATTTAGACGAGACACGCCAGCTAAGCGATATGTTATTCGATAAGGCGCAGGGGAATCCCTTCTTCACCAACGAATTACTACGACAACTGCATAAGGATGGTGTCATTGCACCAGACTCAGAGAGTGGACGCTGGAACTGGAAGCTGGATACAGAGCACTGGTTCCACATCAGCAACAATGTTGTTGAATTCATGGTGGACAATTTACGCCAGCTGCCACCTGCAACCCAACAGGTGTTGCAGTTAGCAGCCTGTATCGGCAGTACTTTTGACCTGCATACACTTTCTGTAATTTATGAACATCCGATTGCAGCGACAGCAGCAGCGCTTATGCCAGCGCTCAAACACTACACAGTCTTGCCTCTTCATACCGATTACCGTCTTGTCGATGGTTGCGTGCAGGGAGAGGATGTCGTATCACTGGAGTTCAATCCATCCTACCGTTTTCAACATGATCGGATGCAACAGGCAGCATATGCCCTAATTGATACCCGGCGGTTGCCAGAAGCACACCTCTCCGTGGGACGTCTGATGTTGCATTCTGCCGATGGTGATATTCCAGAGGATCGTCTCATCGACATCGTAGGCCACCTCAATGAGGGACGACCACTGATCGAATCGGAGGAGGAACAACTGCAACTGGCTGAGCTGAACCTGAGAGCAGGTGTTCGCGCCAGACAATCCGGGGCCTATGAGTCGGCCCTCAACTACCTGCGTGTAGTAGAGGAACTACTACCCGCCAGGCCCTGGCGGGATACCCCCGTGCTGATGCAGGGGGTTGCCTCCGAAATCCAACAATGTGCCTATCTGACCGGACGCACAGAAGAGGCGGAAAAGTGGATAGAAGTGCTGTTGGAACATAGTGAAACAGACTTGAAAAGCGCTGAAATACTCGCTACCCGAACACGACAATATGCCACTCTCGGACGTATGGAAGAGTCAATCCTCTCTGCTATTCAGGGTTTGGAGATGCTCGGCCTGGAACTCATTGAACACCCCACAACAGAGGATATCGATAAGGAGCGGAATCTGGTTGAGATGAATCTGGGCGATAGAAGCATCGCCGAATTGATAAATGTACCGATGGTCAATGATCCAGCTACATTGGCAAGTATGAGGTTGTTGATGGAGATATTTCCAGCAGCTTTTCTCTCCGGTAGCGGCAATCTATTTACCTATCTGGTTTTAAAGGCGGTCAATCTCTCTCTACGACATGGTAACTGCCCAGAGTCTGCCTTTGTCTATGCAGCCTACGGCATGCTTTTGTGTGGAGAGCTTGATGAGCCGAAGGTTGGATTTCAGTATGGAAGAGTAGGGCTGGAGATAAACGAGCTTCATGACGATCCAACCTTGAGGGCTCGAGTGATTTACGTCTATGCAATGTTCGTCCACCACTGGAGCAACCACTGGAGCAGTCTCACATCATGGTTCAAAAAAGGTATAGAGGCAGGCTACCAGTCGGGGGACCTGCTCTACCTAGCCTATAGCGCTCAGGATTGTGTGATCTGGGATCCGACACTGGATCTTGAGACAGCTCACCGACTGCATAGTGAGAATCTGGAGATCGTACGAGAGTGTGCCTACCAGGACTCTCTGGATTCCGGCACCCTGTTCCGGCAACTGCAACGCAACCTGTTGGGCCTCACCGAAGCACCCTGCAGTCTGAGTGATGAGAACTTTGATGAGGAAGAGTGCCTGGCCGGTATGCGCCAGCGTCAGTTCATGACTGGTATCGCCAACTACCACATCTATCGTGCAGAGATTTGCCTGCTATATGGCGACTACAACCAGGCCCTTGAGCATGTAAGGGAACAGGATCGTTTGATTAAATCAGCCATGTCTTTGCCTCAACTGGTTCGTTTTTATGTTGTCGCCTTTCTCACCCTGGCGACTCACTATCCTGATATGGAAGCAGATGAACAGGGAGAAACCCGCAAACGGCTGGAAAAAGATCACCAACGTATGAAACGCTGGGCCGACAACTGTGAGGCAAATTTTCGCCACCTGCAGTATCTGATGGAGGCTGAACTGGCACGGCTCGATGGGGCCCAGGATGTTGCGCTGGAGCTTTATGACGCAGCAATCGATGCGGCTCAAAAGAGTGGTTTTCTTCATGACGAAGCCACCGCCTGCGAATGGGCTGCCAAACATCTCCTGGCGCTTGGTCGTCGGCGAGCTGCCGAAGGCTATCTGCGTGGTGCTCACCATCTCTATGACCGTTGGGGAGCTCGACGTAAGGTCACTCAGCTGGCGGAACAGTACCCCGTTCTGCGAGAACTGGGTATACGCAGTCGTAGCTCTATAGCTGTAGATGAGAAAAATGACCTGGATCTCGCATCAGTAATGAAGGCATCAAGGGAGATCTCCGGTGAGATCGTACTAGATCGGTTGCTTGAAACCACCATAGGTATATTGTTGGAAAATGCTGGTGGTCAATGGGGGTGCCTGATTGCACGGCGAGAAGGGCGTCTGACAGTAGAAGTGGCCAAGCTGCCACCCGAGGGGCTGTCGAAGGTCGAACTGCCAATCCATTCTTTGGTAGCGACTCCCGATGGGGAGAAGGTGGCCCTGCCGGTTACCATCCTTAGCCATGTGCTCTATAGCGGCGAAGCTGTTGTGCTGCATGACGCTGTTCATGAAGGGGAGTTTTCACAGGATCCCTACATGCTAAAAACCATGCCACAATCGGTGCTATGCGTTCCACTGCGGCGAGAGCGATTTGAAGGCGTGCTGTATATGGAGAACAATCTGACCAAGGGCGTCTTCACCGAAGAGCGGGTTGAAATTATTAGACTACTGGCAGCACAAGCATCCGTTGCGATTGAGAATGCACGGCTCTATGAGCAGGTTCAGGATTACTCACGAACCTTGGAAGAGAAGGTGGTCGAACGCACCGCTCGACTGGAGCAGCTCAACGAGGAGTTACAGGGGCTGGCAGAGCGCGACGGTCTTACCGGTGTTGCCAACCGACGCCGGGGAGATAATTACTTAGAAGAGGTTTGGACTCGGCAGCGAAGAGAAAAATCACCCCTCTCGATCATTATGCTGGATGTCGACCATTTTAAAGCTTTTAACGACAATTACGGTCACCAGGCTGGAGATGAATGTTTAGTGGCCGTAGCCGAAGCGCTCTTTGCGCAGTTATTGCGTCCCACCGACCTGGTCGCTCGTTATGGCGGAGAAGAGTTTATTCTTATTCTACCCAATACCGACCGAACTGGTGTCGCCCATGTGGGAGAACAGGTTCGCCGGGCAATCGAGGAGCTGGCAATTAAGCATGAACACTCCTCAATAGGTGCAGTGGTGACAGTTAGTGCAGGTACAGCAACCATGGTGCCTAGTGTGATGGGCGGTACAGAACAGCTGCTGCGTGAAGCGGATATCGCCCTTTATCGCGCCAAGCGAATGGGACGGAACCAGGTCTGTGCTGCTCCAGATGTAGCAGAGGGAAAATTGCAATGACATTACAAGAAATATAAAAAGAGGATCTATGCAAATATCATCGCTCTTATTGAAGAAGCAGAAAAGAGTGCTAAATATGAGTCAGGCGAAAGCGTAGTATTGATAGATCGATAAGAATCTAAAATGGACTAATCAGGGCCTGTTAACAGGCATTAAACAGGGAAAACAGCAGTGCGTATCAATTCTAGCTAATTATTTTAGGTGCAAGATGCGAGAACTATATAGCCTCTAGCAGGCAAGTGTATCCATCCAAAAAAGTTTGAATGACAAAGTGCTATGACAGTGAAAAAATTAAATATTAATATTCTGCTTTCTAGCTATCTACTACTATTGTGTTTTGCTCCTGCGACAATTCTCGCCATTCAGAATCACAAAACAAAAAATGAAATATCGTTAACAGCTAAAGAAATTTCCTGGTTAGCAGATAATCGAATTATAGATATTGGTGTAGATGGAAGTTGGCCCCCAATTGACTTCATGTCAGGTAACGAGCACCGTGGGATTGCAGCAGATTACCTTAAACTGATTGAAAATAAACTAGGTATCACCTTTAAAATACATCATGAATTAACATTTAAGGAGATGTTGGATAAGGTTCGACAAGGTGAACTGAAGGCTGGCGCCTCTATTGTAAAAAATGATGAGCGCGCGAAAGATTTAATATTTACAACACCATTTTTTCGAACCCATAAATCGATTGTGTCGAGAAAGGATCGAACAGATATTAATGGAATCGAATCGCTATTTGGTAAAACCGTCGCTATCGAGAATGGTTTTTCAACGATGGAACAGCTTCAACAGCTTTATCCACAGATTAACCTGTTACCAGTAAAATCGACAAAAGAAGCTTTAAATGCTGTTTTCTGGAATAAGGCGGATGCCTATATTGGCACACGAGCAGTTGCTCAGTGGCTGATTCAGCAAGAACAACTCTTTAATCTTCATTTTAGCGGTAATTCAGGTATTGGATCCTCCGATCAACGATTTGCAATACATAAAAGTGAACAATTAACACCTCTGGCATCTGCAATGGACAAGGCATTGAAGTCGATTGATCAGGAGGAAAAACAGAACATTCTCAATCACTGGCTGGGATCGAGTGAATTCGATTCATCAAGTTATAAATTTACATTATCCCAAAAAGAGAGGGATTGGCTAAAAGAGCGGGGTGTATTGAAGATTGGAATCGACAATGCCTGGGAACCCATCGAGTATGTTGACGAAAGTGGAGCGTACCAAGGGATTTCATCCGACTATATGGCGTACATAAAAGCCAAGCTCGATCTGAGACTGGATATCGTAAAAGAGCTTTCTTGGTCAGAAATAGTCGCGGCTGCGAAAAAACAGGAAATTGATATATTGCCGGCACTGGTCGAAACACCGGAAAGAGTTGAATACTTAAATTTTACTGAACCATACCTTGATTTTCCATTTGTAATATTTGTAACTGAGCAGTCGCCATTTATCACGGGTCTGGAAGATTTCAAGCATAGACGCGTGGCAATTGTCGATGGCTATGTTACGCAGGAATATCTTCAACGCGACTTTCCTGATATAGAACTCATTCCAGTTGATAACTCCTTAGAGGGTTTAACCAGACTCTCATTGAATGAAGTAGATGCTTATGTGGGTAATCTTACTGTCGGCAGTCACTTGATCAGAAAAAAAGGCATTACAAACATCAAGATCGGTGCACCAACACCATACAAATATGAACTATCGATTGGCGTGCGTAAAGATTGGCCGGAAATGATACCCATTCTTAATCGAGTCATCAGGGATATGACAGAGTACGACAAAAAAGAGATCAGCCAGAAATGGATGGCGCTTCGATATGACGTTAAAGTTGATTATACACGGGTTTGGGAGGTAATCGGTTTCGCAACGATGACCATACTACTAATAGTCTTACTCTTGATTCAATCAAAGCGTAAACATCTAATTGCCAAACGGAACGAAGAGCAGTTGCGTCAGATTATCAATACAGTGCCACTCGCCATAGTGGTTAGTGACCAGAAGGGCCGTATTCAATTAGCTAATCCTCATGCTCTGAAAGAGATCGAATCAGATGGCAAGCCGATAACTAATATGAATATGTCAATTTTTTACGCAGATCCAGCAGATAGAGATGCTGTTCGTAATCAATTATCAAGAAAAACCCATGTTTACGATAAGTGTCTGCAGATTAAAACTTTAAAAGGTAATATTATTGACGGAATGCTTTCAGCAATTCCAATTCGTATGAACAAGCAGGAGATGAACTTAGGAATATTGATAAATCTTACACAACGAATACAGATGGAACGGCGGCTGGAAAAAGCTATGGATATAGCGGAACAGGCCAACCGTACTAAAAGTGAATTCCTGGCCAATATGAGTCATGAGATACGAACGCCGATGAATGCCATAATAGGTTTGTCTCATCTTGCATTGGAGACAGAGCTTACTGAAAAACAGTATGACTATTTAAGTAAAATAAAATTATCCGCACACAATCTACTTGGCATTATTAATGATGTTCTTGATTTTTCAAAGGTAGAAGCAGGTAAGCTTGAAATAGATGAAATTGAATTCAAGATGGATTCAGTTATGGAAAATCTTTCGAGCATGATCGGTTTTAAAGCTGACATTAAAGGTTTGGAGCTAATCTTTAAACAAGATCCTGATATACCTCACAAGGTTATAGGTGACCCACTACGCATTGGTCAAGTACTACTGAATCTGGTACAAAATGCGATCAAGTTTACACCTCAAGGAGAGATATTAATTTCGGTAACTCTTATTGAGAAAAGTATTTCCAACTGCTTACTGAAATTTTCTATAACCGACACAGGAATTGGGATTGAAGCAGATAAGATACAAAACCTGTTTGATGCATTTGTTCAGGCAGATGCATCAGTCTCACGACGTCATGGAGGTACAGGTCTCGGCCTGAGTATCAGTAATAACCTAGTTCATTTGATGGGTGGCGAACTTTCTGCATCCAGTCAGGTTGATAAAGGAAGTACATTTGAATTTACACTACCTCTCGGCATTGCCGAAGAGCAGTCAGATAGACAATTTATTTCCAATGAAGATCTTCAAGGCATGAGTGTATTGTTGGTTGAAGATAACGATACTGCTAGACATGTCATGACTGAGATGCTCGAAGCATTTTCTTTTCATGTAACAACTGCTTCATCTGCTGATGAAGCCTATGGATATATACAATCGACCAGCTTTAGACTGATACTGATGGATTGGCGAATGCCAAAAACCAACGGACTTGAAGCAATTGCTTATATTAGAGAACACCTTGATGCTGATATTAAAATAATTCTTATAACAGCACATGATCGTGAGGAGTTACTCAATCAGGTAGAAGCAATTAAGCTGGATGCTGTTTTGATAAAACCTATAAGTCCATCTACATTATTTGATGCTGTTCATGAAGTGGTAACCGGACAAACAAAGTCACTGCCAACTAAGAGTCATATCTCAAGAAGATTTAGAGGTAATGTTTTGCTTGTTGAAGATAATACTATTAACCAGCAAGTTGCTAGAGAGCTATTGGAAAAACTCGGTTTACTGGTGGTTATTGCAAACAATGGTGAAGAGGCTATAGAGAAAATTCAACAAGCAGATTATGAATTAGTGTTCATGGATATACAGATGCCAGGTATTGATGGACTAGAAGCTACACGCCGCATAAGACAAGATCTGTGCAACACCTATACTCGTATAATCGCAATGACAGCACATGCCATGCAAGGAGATAAAGAGCGTTGTCTAGCAGTAGGTATGGATGATTATATATCGAAACCAATCGATCCCGATAAATTATCTCGAATGTTACTTGCTTGGTTACCTGTCGATGATAGACCTATTGTCGATCGGGCTGCAAAACCAGCAGGTGAGGTAGAGTTGAATTTACCTCGTGATCTGAATGGCATTGATACAGAGTGGGGAGTAAAGCGGGTAGGGGGGAATGAGCGGTTATACGGTAAATTACTGATTGAGTTTTTTGAACGATATCGGGATAGTGGGACACAGATTCATGAATTTATTAAATCAGGAGAGGATAAAGCATTACATCGCCTGTTACATACACTACAGGGTGTCGCTGGCAATCTTGGTGCAAAAAAATTACAACAAGCATCCCATGAGTTGCTTGCTGCTTTTCAAGAAATTAAGCCTGAAAGTGAGTCAAATATCAATTTGGATAACTTTATCACACAGGCCGAGGTCACTTTTAATAGTATCCGCAATATACAACAGTTGATATCTGCAACATCAAATTCCTCTAACGTACAACAGCTAACTTCAACATCTCAGTTAGATGATCTATGCCAGCAATTAACTAATGCGATAAAGAATGGTGATTCCGGATCTTCCAATCTACTGGATCAATGTGCAGCTCAAATTCTCACAATAAAGCCAGATATGGCTGAATTAATATCGGATTTACAACACCAGATAGATAATTACGAGTTTGAGGAAGCTTACCCGATCTTACGAAAAATAATAGACGAAACTGGACTGTCATATAATGAAAGCGAATAGCAATGAAAAAGCCTGCGTACTTATAATCGATGATGAGAAATTTTATATCGATGTACTTGTTGAAATACTCAAAGAAGAGTATCGGGTTCTGATATCTAAGGATGGACAACAGGGCATCACTAGGGCAACTAATAGAGAAAACCCGCCTGATCTAATTCTTCTCGATATTGTAATGCCAAACATGGATGGCTATGAAGTGTGTAAAAAATTAAAAGAGAATCATCTTACTTCAGAGATTCCAATCATCTTTTTGACAATAAAAAGTGAAGTAGATGATGAGGTTAAAGGGTTTAATTTAGGTGCAGTTGATTACATAACAAAACCGATCAGTCCACCTATTGTTAAAAGCCGTGTCTCTAACCATTTGGCTTTGGCCAGGAGTAAAAAGCTGTTAAATGAAGAGAATCTGCTTCTGGAAAGTCGAGTTAGAGAACGTACGAGCGAAATACGTAAAACACAGGATGTTGCTATCTGTTGTATGGCCTCTCTGGCTGAGACGCGAGACAGTGAAACTGGCTACCATATTCAGCGTACACAACATTATATAAAGATACTTTGCGAAGAACTACAGAACCATCCTGATTACCGTGATTATCTGACCGCTGATAACATAGATCGTATAGTTCGGTCTGCGCCACTGCATGATATTGGTAAAGTGGGAATTCCTGACAGCATTCTACTTAAACCTGGCAAATTGAATGAAGATGAGTGGAACATCATGTCTACACATGCCCAGCTTGGTTTTGATGCGCTACTCAATGCTGAAAAAGATATTGGCACAACCAGTTTCTTAGGAATCGCAAAAGAGGTAGCACTGACACACCATGAGAAATGGGATGGCAGTGGTTACCCAAATGGATTGAAAGGCGATGAAATACCTGTCTCAGGTCGCTTAATGGCGCTAGCCGATGTTTATGATGCGCTTGTGAATAAGCGAGTCTACAAAGATGCTTATAAACATCAAACAGCGGTAAAAGTCATAAACGAGGGAAGTGGTTTGCACTTTGATCCAGTAATCGTCTCAGCGTTCTTGGAGTTAGAAGCAGAATTCAAAAGAATCTTAGATAACTTTTCAGACAATTGATAATGCTAAGCACAAAAAATAATCGCTTCTAAGTTCGGTGTCACTGTTTCCGTCTTACGCGGGCATTGATAAATGCAGCCTGATCCGTCAGGATCTTACGGCGCTGTAACAAACAGCAGATCCCGGTCTGGGATTTATCATGTAGATCAAGCTGCTGAAAGGATTCAAATACGTACTCCTACGTGAAAAGTAACTAACTCATACCGGATCATATAGTCAGATTTCACGTAGGGGAAAGGCCTAGAATTGTAAGACTTTGAATTTCTAAACGATATTCAACTTCAATTACACCTCTAGCTATATTTAATATATGCATAATGTATATTACAGTCGTCGAGAATTAGTATGTAAAATATTGATAACTTAGATATTTCCAGTGCATTAGATTTTGGTTTTTCTCTGGCCTTATAACAGTGAGAAAATCGATATGCACGGTACTATATTGACAGTTTGTAATCCCAAAGGCGGTGTGGGTAAGACCACAATAGCTGCCAATCTTGCCGGCCTTCTGGCCGATCTTGGACAACGGGTTTTGCTCATTGATGGCGATACCCAGCCTACCGCATCCAGCTACTATGCCATTGTACAGCGAGCCCCCCAGGGCCTCACAGGCCTAGTACAGATGCCATACACATCCAGTGGCAGTATAGAGCTGGATCAATTCATCTCAAAATCTTCTATCGATCGTCTGGATGTGGTGATCTCAGATGACCCAACTGGAAAACTATCCACCTGGATTCAACAAACCCCCGATGGTCGAACGCGCCTGAGAGCCACCTTACGAAAGGCCACACATAACTACGACATCATCATCATTGACAGCCAGGGCGCAATGACTTCGTTGCTTCAGGCAGCCGTGATAGCCGGTGATATGTTGCTTTCACCGGTTCCCCCCAGACTGATGGACACCCGGGAGTTTACCCGCGGTGCTGTGCAGCTCATGCAAGACTTAGCACCCCTAAAGGACCTCGGGATCCCCATCGGTAACCTCTTTGGTTTGGTCTACCGGGTTGACCGAACTAACGACAGTCGTAATTACGCAAAGATTCTAACCTCCATGGCATGGGAACAATACCGAATTCCAGTTCGGTTTCTTTCAACCCTGGTGCCCGAACGCGTTGTCTACCGAGAGGCCTGTACGGCTCAAACGCCAGTATCCCGTATGGATCCCCATGCACGCGAAATCATGTGTGATCTCGTCACTGAGCTTTGGCCTCATCTGTCGGATACCGCACAAGCACATTCTCAGGGGACGTCGAAATGAGCAAGAAACAGCCCACTCAAGAGGAGTTACTGGACAAGGTTTTAGTCGGTAATTTTTCCAACGAAACGCAAAGCAACCTGATTCCACAGGATGGAGACACACTGATCCTGCATCCTACTCAACTCACCCCCTATGACCGAAACCCCCGTCGGGTACGAAATCGAGAATATGACTCGATCAAGACCCAGCTTTTGACTCAAGGCCTCCAAGAGGTTCTGTCAGTTACACAGCGCCCCGGTATGCCCCCGACTCAATTCATCCCGGCCAGGGGTGCCAATACTCGCGTGGAGATCATCCTGGAGATATTCGAAGAATCGGCAGATGAACGATTTTTGCAGATTCACTGTCGTTACAAAGCTTGGAAATCCGAAGCCGATACGTACACAAGCCACATGGCTGAAAACGAAGTCAAAGGTGACATCACTTTTTTTGATCGTGCCTCTTCAGTCATGAAACTGAAATTGATTCTCGAAGAGGATACAGGTATTCCGTACGGGCCGAGAGAACTGATTAATTACCTGAAAGACGAAGGTATTAAAAAAATAACTCGAGCCGATATCGCCCGCTTCAAATATACCTCAGAACAGCTTCAGCACGCCTTAGTTAAAACCCTATCGTTAGGCTTGGGCCCCCGACAGGTTGATGCCATCAGTAAACTTCATGAAGCCGCATCCATGCTGTGGGAAGACGCCGGCGAAACCGATGATTGGGATCCTCTGTTTCAGGGGATTCTCAAAAAACTGGATCAGCGCGTAAAGACGCTGGATGACTGGTCCTACGACCGGCTGTTTAAGGAGGTCGCCCGGGAACTGGGCAGTAACGATACTCAAGGGATTGAGCGCGCCAAGGCCGGGCTGGAATTCGTGTTCGAGACCGGCCAGCTGCCCGAAAAACGCGAATACAAGCCCTTCAAGGCCCATGATGATGCCGGTACTGGCGAGATCGAACCGCCACAATCGACGACCAAGCCAAGTACGCCTAAATCATCATCAGCACCCAAGCCGTCATCACCATCGAAACCCAAGGTTGAGCCACCTAAAGCACTGGAGCAGACACCACCCAGCGATACCCCGGACATCTCCTTCCTTCTGGAAGAGACGGAAGAGGACCCAGATGATCGGCCGGAGTATTTCGCGGACGATCCCCTCATGCAGATTGCGAACACTGAACTGGAAGATGACGAGGCTTTACGTGGATTGGTGCCGGATGAGGATTTGTACATCGATGAAGACGGCAAAACTCACTATCGGCCCAAATTCCGTGAACTAACTGATGAGGAGGAGGAGGCCAACACCAGAGCCAATCTGGAGGTTTGGCAAAAACATAAAGCGGAAAATCCGGAAGGACCTGAGCTAACGCCAGAGCAGAAGGATCTCATGCGGCGCCGGGAGGCTTGGTTGGAGGGATTGCAACGGGACCGGGAAGAAAGTGGCCGCACCCGATCCACCAGCATGCTGGTCGAACGAGCGATCATGAATTTACGGCATCTCCCCACGGAACGACTGCACCATGACGCTTACGCCTCGGCACGCCGTATCTGTTGTGAATTCTTCAGGCAGGAAATAGCCGACCATCTGGTTCAGCCGTTCAACCGTGGCGTTGGTTTCTTTGTCGCTGACTGGCCCAGGGATCTGCCGTTAAATGAGGAGAACCCTATCCTGGCCTACCTGCAGTTGGCGACCTGGCATTGGTTGGTCGTGGCCAGCGGCCAGCTCAAGATTATTGAGCTGGGTCAGCTCCCACAGGAAATCCTCACATCGCCTTTTGGCCAGATCCTCGATGACGTCTTTGACAAAAACTTCGATGGTGGGGACTTGCTGTTCCAGCGGATTGGCAA
This sequence comes from Candidatus Thiodiazotropha sp. AKAK3, assembly GCF_058244645.1. Lineage (NCBI taxonomy): Bacteria > Pseudomonadati > Pseudomonadota > Gammaproteobacteria > Chromatiales > Sedimenticolaceae > Candidatus Thiodiazotropha > Candidatus Thiodiazotropha sp. AKAK3. The sequence goes on along the minus strand of NZ_JBSYOQ010000053.1, from coordinate 264,637 downwards.
CGCCATCGCCAAGCGCGTTCAAATTGAGCCGAGCATGTTGCTGATGCATGACCTGATGCTCCATGCCCCGCTCAATTTCAGCCTCGAGCAGATGATCATCAATCGGGCCAATAATGAACTCAACCGGCGTTGTGTGGAGAAATTCGACACGGGGAATTTGTTCCTTTTCGAGTCGAACTGGGATCGACAATACGGCGATCAGAAGATCGATAGCTTAAATCGTTATGAATAGATTTACACGATTTGGTAGGAAGGCGGCAAGGTGGCCGCATAGTGATAGAGGGAGAACCCTATGGGTCATCACATGGAATCTAACAACACAATCGACGACATCAGCCTGTCAAGAGCGGCTTTTGAGATGTTGTTTCGGTATCACAGCAGAGGCGAGGCAGAGAGTTTGGAAAGACTGGGGATTGATCTGGATCTATTGATCAGAGTTAGGGGTCTGTCGAGCGAGTCCTTTCACCGGCTGCTCACTCGAATGGGTAATTTCGTCAAATTTCGCCTGGATAACCAGGTGTTGGATATGCATCTGCAGATAGAAGAGAAACATATGGAAGCCCAAGCACAAGCACGCCAATTGATTATCAGGGGCGCCCCTTTCCCGATGATTCGCGAGCTGTATGGCTGGACGCGGGAAGCTTTCCATTTTGAACGGCGCCTCGCCGGGTTGACCAACCTTCAGTCTCGTGGGCGCCCCCCACTGCCGGCAGACGATATCGGTGACCACATCGCTCAGGCCTGGTATGAGGTCATCGGTAGCGATCGCTCAACCCCACAGTCCGCGCAAGACTGGCTGGCACTGGCAACGGTCAGTGGCACAACCCTTTCAGAAATATGGTTTTGGTATTGCAATGAGCTCAAGGAGATCACCCATGGCTGATGATCGTGTTGATCTGTCGGTTAGGCATTCTGGAATACCCCATCAGGCACTCCCCACGGGGATATTTATCGACCCGACGCTTAAAGCGACGGATCGGAATGTCCTTTGCGTCTTTCGGACGCAGATGAGCGAGGTATCCAAGATGGCCATGCCGACCTACCGAGAGATCAAACGCATGGCCAATATCGGCTCCGATGCGACTGTCTCCCGAGCGATCAGCATCCTTCGACTTACCCGATGGATCATCAAGGTCGGAGATATCCGCGACGACGGTGGCCGAATTGTCCGGACAGCCTACGACATCTGCGACGAACCCGAATGTCTGCAGACCGTCATAAAAAGAGATACAAGATATTTGGGTTTTGTAAAGCGCATGCATTCTCATCACCATCCGGCGGTGGTCCACATAGCGAAATCGGTCCAGGACGGGATTGACCTGTTTAGCGATCTAGTCGCTGATGGAAAGCGATCAGTACGCAGTCTGTCGCCGACGGAAAAACAGGAAATCCGTGAAGAGTCCCATGAGAATCTTAGGCAATTCCAGCAAGGTAAAATCGAGAAGGTTACCTATCACGCTGTTGCATATTCCAACAAGATTAGCACCCTCGATGAGGAGGAATTACCGACAGAAGCCAGACTTCAAAAACTGAAGTCAGGTACAGGAGGGCAGGATTCTGAACCCAGACTTCAGTTTTTGAAGAGCCAAAAATCCCTGACTTCAAAAACTGAAGAGTATTGTAGTAGTAGTAGTTTTAATACAACTACTACTACAACGGGCGAGAATCGAAAAACTTCAGATGCTGAGCTTTTCTGGCCAACTTTGCTGATGTCAGAGCTCAACGACAGTGAACGGGCCTTGATTTTACGCAGATTGAGTCTCGTAGAGGGCCAGGATCAGCAGCCGCTCATCAATCAACTCACCGGACGGATGATGGATTGCCATCAACCTGATCTTGAGGATCCGGTCAAGTACATGTTCTGGCTGATCAAAAAACATCAGGAGGGCGAGGAGGTACTGACCTCTGCCTCTACTCGCGATTACCGAAAACCGTCAGGCGACATTTCAGCGAGGGTGCAGAAGAACGATCTCGAAACGCAACTGCGGGAAGTGAAATCCAGAATCGGATCGTTGAAAACTCTGATGGATGGTCACAGTGCCGGTAAGAACCCAGCGCTTCATCAGCAGCTGTCGCAATCGCTCCAACGGGAGGAGACTGCATTGCAGGCGTTGACCGAAGAGATGCAGCAAATTGCAGAAAATTAACAAGCTGGCCCACCGTGGGCCAGTATGTGAATTATCAACATAATAGCTATGTCACCGACCTAATGACGTAGGTAATTAACAAACTTGCCCATTGTGGGCAAGAGTGAGAGATAACAACACTATGGCACAAAGTATGGGTATGAAGATTCCATTCAGCTTGCTGAAGAAGCGAAGCGACTGTCATCCGAGTAAACGAAAAGATGAAATTGCTAGATTTGGAAATCCTGAATTTCAGATTCAAGTCTGCATTCTCTTGGAGCTTATCTCTGTAAATTACACCGTAAAGATTCTCCAAGATAACAACTTGGCATTGGCAATTGTTCGTGGAGTAGCTATGTATCAATCTTCGAAATCTGATACTGGTGAATGGGTTTTGACAGCAGATCAGTGGGAAGGATTGTCCGGGCTGAAAAGACATCGATTGGATGGGGCCAAAAAGCTCTTGATGGACAACGGAGAGTTACAAGTTGATATCAGGGATTTTCCACCTAAATCCTACTACCAATACTTCTACCCACAAGAAGACCTGGAAGTACAGAGTGAGTTTCAGTATTACCACGAATTGGCGCATCTCCTTGGCCATGATGCAACAGCTTTGTTTGGCTGGTTACTGGAACTCGATAAACAGTCCGAAGCCCAGGGTTACTTCTTCCATCTCAAAATGGCGGATATCCAACAGTCCCTGGGACTCTCCCGGTACCAGGTCGATCAGGCCCGTAAAAAACTCATCGAACATGACCTGCTCAAAGAGCGGTTCTGGGGTATACCCGCCGTGCGGGAATTTCGGTTGCGACTGGATGGCCTGGAGCAGCTGGTAGCCGAGAAGGGAGCGTTGGAATGACTCGCACATTGAGACAACTCAGGTGGAGCGACGGACTGGTGAGGCTGTCCTGGTCGCCAAACAGAGCGACAGCCCCTGCCGTGGCCATGGCAGGAGGTGCTCCGAATTCCTGGCTTCAGAGCGGCGCCGGGTGTGCGTAGAGACTCACATTTAGGCGTGCGTACAAAAGGTACCACCGGTGACAGGACAGACTGCAGTAGATGCCCGATGGCTCACAGTCTGCTGATTTTGGGTCCGACGCTCCACCTGAGTTGTCTCAGAAGTCGGTTTTATTGAATCGATGATATCAATGTTAACAGCGATGGAGAACATACAGCAGCTGCTCCAAATCCATGCCGAAAAAGGCGTGCCGATGGAGATGAGCGTACCGTTCCTGCTTAAACTGGCGGGAAGAGGCGTGGAGGAAACGGCCAATGAGGCAGGGTTCACTCGTACCCATTTCTATCTGACATTGAGAGGAGAAAGAACCCCACCTGAAGGTCTGCGACAGCTACTCGAGAAAAGACTGGGACAGGATCCATGGAAGGTTTACAGAGAGACAGATGATAGAAATTTGGCCCAGTAATCCAACTGCGACAAAAGACAGCCGCTTGGAATCTTTTCTCGGATACCTGGCGCAGTTTTCATGATAAGACGTAGTTGAACGACCGAAATTAGGAGCAATGATCATGGTAGATGCTAGTAAACAAGATCCACAGTCCCCAACCACACTGCAGACCATTGATGCAGACAAACTGGACAAAGCCCGAGTGGGTCGACTGCAGGCGAGCTCAACTCTGAAGTTGGAGACGCTGCAGAGCCAGCTGCTCTTCAATGGGCGTCGCGAAAAAGAGAAAAAAGATCGGATCATTGGGCTGCGTGGATTTGGCTCACTACTGACGGCAGTCTGGCATGGCGCAGTAAAAGACTGCCCTTGGGCATGGGAAAAACTGCTCCAGGTCGAGGAAACACTGAAACGTCAAAAAGCGCTTATTGAGGAGCTGACCCAGACGGCTGATCAGTCATTGGTGTCTGCGCCAGGTCTTAGTCATTCTGAAGCTCATAGCATTGAACCGCTTATCGTCGAAATTCGATTTTCGACACCCTATTCATACATCGGCGCCAGTTTGCTCAGTGAGTACGATCGGCTGGTACGACTGGCGATGCAGGCGCAACATGTAGGTCGATTGGCAGATAAAGAGGCCTTTCGATTGATTCACAAGGGTGGCCGTGCGGTTCGAGGTGCCTTTGAATCGGCATTTGGCTACAAATTCTCTGGCCTAACTACAAACGATCTGCTTCAGGGCAATGCTAAAGCGAAAGAGACTGTAGCAAAGCGAGGCCAAGTGTCTGATGCTATTCTCAGAGGTCTGAAGAGACCGGAATTTACCCCAAAACCTGTGGCAGCCTTCTCCGCCCGTTACTACAGCTACCGGATGCCTGCAGCAAAGACCGAAGAGAATTTGCCGGAAAACCATGACCGACTTGATAACAGGAAGGCCATGACCAATTAGAACTCCCTCCCTTTAAGGGTAAGGGAGGGAACCTCCCTTCAATTCATAGATGTCTGCATCAAGGGTTTTGTGATTGGGAATGACAAATAAGAAAGACTTAAAGTAGTATTCGATAGGTAGATAAATGTTACAAACAATCGCTCCTACAATGGACAACACAATGAAGAACATCACTGGATATGGCAATGATGTCATCTATCCTGAGTCCCAGAGGGACTGGGCGGAGTTGATAGAATACCCATTTCGTACACTTAAAGAGCTCGAAGGCGCGATTGAGGCCGCCGATGCTCAAGTTAAGCATTTGATGGAAGTGGCACGTATCTTTCGAGATCGAGCTAACGTGGAGCTGGTTGGTGTACCAGTTGTTAAAGGCACAAAGGTTCAGGGTAAATATGTCTCCCCTTACTACATCGCTTACTCGTTTGACCGTTCCTACAATATCCTGAAGTGGCGGAATCACCGTACTGATGGTAAAGGCAATCTCCTCAATAATCGCCGTCGTGCTCAATTATCCGATGAGATGTTACTCCAGTGCCCGGAAGAACTTAGAGAGAAGATGCTGAAATTTGAGCGTCGGCGGATCGAGCTTAACTATGTGGCAGGCGTCGTCGCTTTCAAGCGTGCTCGGCTCGAGAAGGTTCTGGAGCAGATCCGATCTGTGAATGCTCTGAAGAGCCTCGTTTAGTCTGAATGTTCTACAAGGAACATTCATCGCGTTTTTCTTGATGGTCGCTGTCGCAAATATTGTCGGCCATCATTGGATCAATAACTTTTACTGTTGAATTCCTGGGCCAAGGTATCTGGTGTTTGCTATTGGAATGCTGCGCCAGGACCTGACAAGCGGGTAATCTGGTTCAGATCGCGGGCGCTCGATTAGGGATCGAGCGCAAAGGGGTGAGCGAGAAAGGGCTTTTCAGCAAAAGGGACATTCGTGTGCTGCGGCAGATCTCAATCGGCTTGGTGCTACAATCTACCTTTGTCAGGATTCCAAGCGCACTGCGACAACATGGCCAGGAGCGTGTTCTGATTCTGAAACAGTTCATACAATACCTTTTCACTGACCTAGATCTCGTTTCAGTAGGCCGAAGGAATGCAGTAAATCCATCACGATTTATTGACTGAATTTCAACTTGTGCTTGACAGATACTGTGGTCATCAGCTACTAATTTAATTGTAAAGCGATTTTCTTACCGACGTATCCCGGTATATGGATACAACTGCAGCACCTGCTGCACCCACCAAGTCATCGCTCCATCAGACTTGGCGCTTTTAAAGCGGGAGTTCTTTCCATATCACTCAACCCTCAGGGGACAAACCATCCCTTGTGGGCATTGGTGCGTCTTCTGATTTTTTTCGATTAATTAGGAGATTCACTATGAGCACTTCCAACAATCTGTATTTTGATCTGCACACTACTGGCCTTGGTTATTTGGGCAGAGCCCGTGAAGTCAAACCAAAAGCAGGCCAACGGTTCACACCGTTTTGGGCGGTATCAATTTCTGCTTTTCATGGTCCTCGTGATGCCATTTCTTATGTTTTCTTTGATGTGAAAGCAACTGGCGCAGAGTCAGAGAAAGTCATCCAGGAATTTGAAGATGTTATTAATGATAAGGAACACAAAGTTCTTGCCGGTTTCAATATTGGTGATATGTACCCAGACGAACCTTACGAAAAGGATGGTAAGTTGCGTGTCACCCTCAAAGGCCGGTTACTTCGGATCATGTGGGTCAAAGTAGATGGAAAAACTGTTTACTCCGCTCCCCAACCATCCGATACTGAAGGAGCGAAGGATGACGACCAAACGCCTGCAGCAGTTTCAGCTGATCAGCAGGAAGCGAGTTCGGAATCCGATAAAGTTGACCAAGCCCATTCAGAGACCACTAGTGGCCCCATAAATGGTAATGCGTACAGCCACTCTCCTGTGACAGACGGACAAGGATTGCCTGGCAGTTATTCTGTTAACATCCAGATGCCGTCTGAGTCATAAACCAATTGGAAATATCATGTTTCCTTGAAGAAAGCCCACACTCTTGAGTGCGGGCTTTTTTTTTGCAGTATTGATCAATATCTTTTTTAGATGGTTCAAGCATTGTCATATCAAGGTTATACTGAACTGGATTTCATACCGCCGCGCCTCGGTATATTGGTGCACCATAGCGGCCTTGCCGCACCCAAGACTGTAACCGCACCCTGAAAATACGGTCGAACCTTCGGGTTGGGTGTTGATACCAGGTATCTCCGACAAGATAATCCTGGTTTATTAAGACGCCCGTGAAGCGTTATCTTCAACGATAAGCACCGGAGGGTTTTTTACCCTTCGGTGCCCCTTACAGCTACGTCCTACGGTCTTCCCGGATGATCTTGTATTGGGGTCATGCGGGAAGACCATAGGTCTTCTTTCAGCAAAGCCGGTCGCCGTGGCCGGAATTTACGCGGCACCCTTTGTACGCAGTTAGCGTGCCTTCTCGATTGATCTGTCCGGCTTAAATCAGATCGAATGCGACTGGGTTGTAGCGAGAACCTTTGCAAAGGCCTTTCTTTAATCGAGCTGACGGCCAATTTAATTCGCATGGCCTGACGTGATTTCCATCCCGGCCAGCCCTTCGCTGGCCTTTTTTCTGCCTGCAATAAATGTTTTTGCCGCAAAAACTTTTTCCAGCGTCTTTTCTGATCTTTTGTGGCAGCCTAACCACGAGACTTGATATCTGGACCTTAGCCATGCGAGTGAATCAATGAGAGTAAACGTTTTGATGCTGTTGTTCGCAGTAATTGTTACACAAGATTGCCTGTCTCACGGATTGGATGACGTCGCTGCTGTAACAGACCGTGACGCTCGGTACACAGGCTATCGGAAAGCCCCGCCTTCTCCTGGCCAGATCAATCCGCTAGAGGCCCCAATGGGGCGTATTGCACCCGACTCTCTAACCGTTGAGCGTGCAATGAAGGATCTGCTTGCCGGTACCAGCTACACCCTGACGCAGGGCTTTACCGCGGATCCAGAAATTCGTGTGTTGCTCGACGCAAGGCTGCCCCAGCACCAACGATCTCTCAAGCATTTCTCTGTTATAGAATCGCTCGCGATCATTGCAGGGAATCCTTGGTTGCTGGTTGTCGATCCTGTTCATAGGATGGTTTCATTTGAATTACCTTATCCCTACCAAGACGATCCTATTGTCACCAAATCTGGGCCACACAATGGCCTGAAACTCCTGGGTTTCGAAGAATCAGAAACGAAGTCTGAACAGATTTATCCGCTCTCTCTCAGTGACAACTGTAAAACCATCTCACGTGATATGACGGTTGCCTGGCCTCAGCGTGTTTATTGGTGTTACCCCCACGCATACAACAAACGAGGCCAGTGTCGTGACTAATTATTTCTCTTCATTTTGCTCGACCTCCACCCGTGCTTTGGCGTTCTTCCTGAGCGCCACTTTTTTTTCGATCGCGTATGGTGATGAGGTCAAACAAACCGGTGTTGAAATATCAAATCTCAACTCTACCGCTGTTAATGCAGAGGCAATGGGGTTTGATGGTTGGGGACTGAGTGAGACCGAGACTGAGCGATATCAGCGCATCATGAAAGGCCCTCGAGGCAATTGGACGCCAAACCTGAGTCCACTGCAGGTACTCGGAATCAATGCTGAGTCAGTTCAGGAGCGTCAACACTATGCTCGACGATTGGCCATCATCGAGCACGATCGACTTGTGCGTGAACGCGCCTTTGAAAAAGCCTACTTGGCTGAGTACGCAAAGCTCTATCCGAATGCGCCTCTTTATGAGGGAGCCCCAGCCTTTGCGAAAACAAAGAAGGTAAAGCACCAAAGAAAGCGGGTTAATATCACGCTTCCCTGCGATATTCAGTCTGTCTGTTACAAGCGAATAGCACCAACCCTGGCAAAGGCGACGTCTAAACCGGTGGATCTTTACTTCTTTGGCGTCGAGTCAGTCGATGACATTCAAACCTGGGCGAGAGAGATCGGTATTGATCCTGATCGGGTGAGGCAAAAGCTCATAACTCTGAATGTTGGCGAAATAATGTCATCGTCTGGCGAATGATGTTTATCTCCTCTACAAAACTAAGATTTATTTTCGCATTGACGATGATGCTTGGGGCGTCGTCTGTCTCATCGAATCAGAGTATCCCCTCGCGAGAGGAACTCAAAACCGTTGCGACGTCAATTGCTAAACACTACGGCCTATCAGCGGATTTGATTCACGCTTTGATAACCGTAGAGTCAGACTGGCAGCCTTCTGTGGTGTCTAAGAAAGGCGCGGTTGGGCTTATGCAGCTTATGCCGGCCACTGCTGAGCGATTTGCAGTCGTGGATTCCTACGACCCTTATCAAAACCTGCAGGGAGGAATGCGATATCTACGTTTTCTGTTCAACAGGTTCCATGGCCGGCTAGACCTTGTCTTGGCAGCATACAATGCCGGTGAGAATGCTGTTGATCGATACAATGGCATACCCCCGTATTCTGAAACACAAGCGTATGTCCATAAAGTTCTAAAACTGTATGGCGCTCCAGCGTTTCCTGTGAGATCAGTACGTCGAATCAGAAGCTATCACCTGATGAGGGTCATGTGATGGCGGTAGGAGGCAATTTCCCGCTTCAATCACTTCTCAGGCCACCTGTGGAGCTCTATACAGCGATGGTAGCTGTACCGATCGGGGGTCTTCTGATTTACAGCCCCTATATCACCTTGTTAACACCCACTACGGCTATGACTTCTGGGGGGTTGATGATACTTGCCGGGTGCTGGCGCGCTATACAGGGATTTAAGGTCATCCGGTACCGAAAACGGTTGACTCGATTGCCTCGATACGCCTTGACCAGTCATAAGATTCCTGTTTCTAAACGAAAGTTGTTCTTGGGGAGAGGCTTTGTATGGAAACAAATGCACGTTCAGAGACTGAGAGATATCCGCCTTTTTGGAGATCAGTACACGCAGCTATCTGGTATGAATGCCTGGATACGGTCGCGTCCCATCGCCTGGGAGACTACTTGGCTACTGAAACGCGTTGGTGATGCACTACTCTGGGATAGTCCGTTCAATCCCTGGCGTCCACGACCCGATATCGGCGGAAAACCTGAGATCCATGCGGTTGGCCTGCTGGAAGGTGAGCGGGATCAATACCAAGATCTCTCCGAGCGGGTAGGGCACACCCTGGTGCTGGGTACCACTCGCGTTGGAAAGACTCGTTTGGCCGAGATTCTGATTACTCAGGATATTCACCGAGGGGATGTGGTGATTGTCTTTGACCCCAAAGGGGATGCGGAATTGATGACCCGTACCTTCGTTGAAGCACGCAAGGCCGGCAGGCCTTGCTATATCTTTCATCTCGGATATCCAGACATCAGTGCCAGATACAACGCTGTAGGTAACTTCGAGCGTGTCACAGAGGTGGCGACTCGGATATCTGATCAGCTTCCGAGTCAAGGTAATTCTGCTGCTTTTAAAGAGTTCGCCTGGCGATTTGTCAACATCGTTGCTCGCGCACTTGTCGCCTTGGGTAAACGACCTGATTACAACCTGATATCCAGATACATCTTTAATATCGATCCGTTGTTGGTTGAGTATGGAATGATGTCACTGGGCCTGAATGGTGACAAGGGTTGGGAACAGCATGTTGCAATGCTTGAATCGAATGTTGACGAAAAGAAGCTTCCGCAAGCGCTTAAAGGTCGGAATCATACGGCGATTGCCATCCTTAGGTACACGCAACAGAAAGAAATCTATGATCCTATCTTGGAAGGCCTATTAGGCGCATTTCGATATGATCGAACCTACTACGACAAGATCATTTCGTCTGTGGGTCCCTTACTTGAGAAGCTAACAACTGGCCAGGTCGCAGAACTCATTGCACCGAACTACTTCGATCTCAAGGATGAACGCCCCATCTTTGATTGGTATTCTGTCATACAGCAGCGAGCTGTTGTTTATGTCGGCTTAGATTGTCTTTCCGATGCAATCGTCGGGGGAGCGGTCGGCGCCTCGATGTTTGCCGATTTAACGTCTGTCTCAGGCCGAATCTATAAGCATGGTACTGAATCCCAGCTACCCGATATCGGTGAGGCTGATCCAAAACTTCCTCCACCCAAAATTGCCCTCCATGGTGATGAATTTAATGAGCTTGTGGGATCTCAATTCATCCCAATGATCAATAAAGCCGGTGGATCCGGATTTCAGTTTACCGGTTACACGCAAACCGGTGATGACATTATTGCCGGAATTGGTGATGTGCATAAAGCTGGTGTGATTCAAGGCAACTTTAATACGTTGGTAATGTTGCGTGTAAAAAATAAACAGACCTCAGAATTTTTGACGAATCAACTGCCATCAGTACAAATAAGCCAGCATATGTTGGTCAGTGGTGTCAATGATAGCTCTGACCCAGATTCTGATACTCACTTTACATCTCGCAATGAAGATCGCATCACGACGCAAGATGTGCCGATGCTCGAGCCTGCAGATTTGACGGCTTTGCCAAAAGGCCAGGCCTTTGCCTTTATAGAGGGTGGAAAGCTTCTCAAATTACGTCTACCGCTGCCTGTGAAGGAGAAAGATGATCTCCCGTCGGATATTAAGCGGGTAGCGCAAGCAATGCGAGAAACCTACAAACCAACGACACCTGAACATTGGTACGCAAAAGCGGAGCCAGATTGGTGGGGAGGAGGGCAAATCACCTCAAATAATGATCAGCATTCGTCTGGCGCTAATTTCAGTGGCGCGTTGACTGAGATGGGTAGTGACTCACCTGACGACACCAGTCACAGCAACGATATGATGGGTATCTAATGGCCAGTACAGCAACCGCGTCCAATCATCCTCAGCACAAAAAACGAGAGATCCGTGAGCGTCGGACTGGCGTGATCAGTAATACCTTTAATCTGATCATTTCACTCTTAGGTTGGATGGTGCTTGCCCTAATCTTGAATATTGTTGTTGAAGTGGCGGGCATTGCGTTCAACTGGTGGGAGTTAAGTGGGTCACAACACGCAAGACAAGTGCTGGTTCAAGAGCTGAATTGGCTGAACAGTGACTTCAAGCAGGCCTTAGGTAATCCGCTTTCAATCGCACTCACTGCGAGTAAAGCGTTTTATCAAGTCATTTGGGTTTGGGACGGTGAAGATTTTGGCCAGGCCATACTGGGATCTATTGGCAGTGGTTCCCTTTACGATTATTTCAGAGCTGCCCTATGGACGATTCAAGTCTTTGCCGTCAGGTTGGTGGTAATTCTGTTCTCATTACCGATTTTCATAGCGTTTGGCCTCGTGGCATTGACAGATGGTCTGTTACAACGCGACTTAAGACGATTTGGAGGAGGGAGAGAGTCCGGCTATATCTGGCATCACGCCATGAGAATGCTTAAACCATCGATTATCGCACCGGTGGTCATTTACTTGGGCCTTCCGATTTCAATACACCCCAACCTGGTAGTACTGCCGTTCGCGGTGATCTTTTCCATCTCGCTATGGATTGGTGCCGCTTGGTTTAAAAAATATCTCTAAGGAGTAATCGATGAATCGTTTTGGGATGATTTTAGTGAGTGCATTTTTATCGGTGCCCAGTTGTGCTTTGTTTGCTGATGCTTCAGGAGAAAAAGCATCATTACAAAGGCTTGCTTGGGAAGTTCATGCCATGGAGCAATTGCTGCAAGAAGCAGAAAGCATGGCCGATCCTGCCGCCCGTTATCCATTTCGTTACGACTATTTGCGCCAGGATTTGTTGACGATCAGGCATGGTATCGAGGCCTACATCAGTACACCACAAGACAGGCCTGTGAATCTAAACAAACTGAAAGGAAACTATAGGCGCTAACTCATGGGCAATACCCTTGCTTCAGTTATTACGGCTTTTGAAACCTATGCAGGATCCAGTGCGGCCAGTATTGCTCAATATATTGTGTTTTTTCTAGCGAGCTTGTTTTTTGTTTGGACTGCCTTTCAATTGCTTGGTTATTACAGAACGTGGGTATTAGGAAGTTTTACTTTTTTTGAAATGGCAATGTATCTGTTGAGAAACATGATTCTCTTAGTCATTGTCGTTGCTTTTATTCTTCAATAGACGTTCAGGAGGACTTATACGATGACACATGTAAATAAATTCATTAACTCGATGGTTGGAAATCCAGGAAGCCTTTTCTCAGTGATTTTGATGTTCGTTCTGATCTCTCTGTTGTTTCTAGCACCAGAAGCCATGGCGACTCAACCTGCATTACCCGATATTGGATCGGGTGGTGCGGATGATTTATTGGAACAAAGTGCAGGTACCACCCAACAAGGTATGTTTTATGCCATTTGGGTCGTTGGCATTCTACTGATATTTGTACCGGCGTATTTCCTCATCGGTGCTTTTGCTGATTGGATGAAAGGTCGTAAAGAGCTCGGCGAAGTCGGTGCGGTGATCATTGTCGGGGTTGTGATTGTTGTTGCAGGCATGTGGTTACTATCAACCGCATCGGACCTCACAAACACAGGTATTTAAACAAAACACAAGAACAACAATGGTCGGTTGACTGACCATTGTTGTTCTTAACCTCGGATAGACGCTATGAGAGAAATTCCAGATTTAGCACCAAATCGTATGGACCGCGTTCCGATTGTTGTTATGAGCTGTACTGCCAAAGAAGTGGAGATGGCCTTTGGTGTATCGCTCGTAGCCAGTATCGTACTTGGTTTAATAAGCGGTATTTTTTTTGGAATGGGAATCGGAGTCACGATTGGGGCAGTTATATTCCTTGGTGGATCATTTGGCACGATGCGGATACTGGCCTATGTAAAGCGAGGTAAACCGGAAGGCTATTATCTCCAACAAATGCAGATCTACAAACAGAACATGGGGTTTGGAAAGGCGCCATTTATCTATAGACCTGAGTACTACGAAGGATTTAGAACCGCTTTACAAGGAGATAAAGGATGAAGAATGGATTATTTACATTTGAGAATCCATCGGATAATCAATCCTCCGCCATCCGAATGTTGGGTCGGGCGTTATTTTTACTGCTGATTATCAATGGTGGCAGTATTGCGACGACATTCTATGCGCTTGAAACAATTGAGGTGTCACTCCCACCTGACCCCAGTAAGGGGGCATTACTCAAACGCGGTCAAAAGGATGAGACGGCCATCTACACCTTTGCGCTTTGGTATTTTCAGGATTTACAACACTGGCCTGAAGCAGGGCAGACCGATTATCGTAAAAACATCGACAATCTGATTCCTCTGTTAACGCCTGAATACAAAGGATACCTAGACCGTGATTTCAATCGCCGTAAAACAAAAGGCGAGCTTGCAAATCGAATTCGTCACATCGAACCCTTTGTCGGTATGCACTATGACGAAAAAAGAGTCCAGTCCTTGGGTTCTGGTGAATGGCTTGTCATCGCTGATTATGTCGTCAAAGAGTGGTACTTGGGCCAAGAAATCAAAACCGTACCGCTTCGGTATTATCTTTCAGTCAGTGAATCTTCTGTGATTGATGATAATCGATTTGGACTCAGACTAAACGGATTTTATAAAAACCCAGAAAGTATCGCTGTAAAAGAGGGCCAATCATGATGTATGCCATTTTTAAATCCATCGTCAGCTTAGGGCTCCTGCTTTTGGTGAGTACGGTTTCTGCGCAAACGATCACCCCTGAGCGTGTGATCTATCGTGGAGATCCGCTGCCCATATCATTATCGATAGGACATGAACGGAGAATAACCTTTGATCATCCGATTTATGTGGATGTCCCTGAATCCTTAGCAACGCTTTCGACCCAGATTGTCGGACCCGATCTCTATTGGAAAGCCAGCAGCCCGTTTGATTCGGTCAGAATTGTCGTTGGCGAGGAAGGGGGTAACCGGATATACCTCATCAACTTAAATGCCGTGCAACAAGACTATGCTGCGCCTCAATTATTAGTCTCGGATAATCGAGCCGTTAAAAGTGATGACAACAAAAGCATGGAGCAGGAGGTTGCCACGGTATCTGACAACCTATACCCAAAAATCGGTTTTGGCGGTCTGTTTCGTTATTCAGCGAAGCAACTCTACGCACCCCATCGGTTAAGAGAAGCTGGCCAACACAATAACCTCACCAATGCGCCCATACCTGAGGGCCGAATACATCACTTAATTCGAAAACATAAAGTGATCACAGAACCCATTAAAGCCTGGCAGAACGATGCCCATTATGTCACAGCCTTGTTGGTTACTAACACTACTGATCGGCCAATTACCCTGGATCCACGAGAAATCCGAGGTGAGGTTCTTGCGGCACGATTTCAAAGAAACCACTTAGAACCGCTGGGAAGCATGGGTGATGCGACAACGCTTTTCTTAATTAGCAAGAGACCGCTTGCAGAGTCAATCAATGGCCATGCTGTGCGCATTGATTCTCGCTCGATCGACCGTGCTCACCAAGAAGACTGAGGAGAGTATTCGTGAAACTAAGTGGCAACAAGGCGCTTCCAGTACTGGGTGCAGCTACGGTATTAATGGTTGTTCTGTTTATTCTCTATATCAACAGTAACAAGCAAACCACCAACAGGGCCGGTGGTTCGAACATTGATACTGAATTTGGTAATGCGATCGCGGTTTCACCCGATGGGGATTTACCCGAGCATACCCTGAATAAGCTATCCACGGATATGAGTGAGTTTAAGGATTTACTTAAGGGTAATAATGAGCTTGTTACAGAATCCATGGATGAATTCAACCTCATCAAGCGAGAAATCAACCAACTCAGGGCCAGTAATACCCAACTCAAAAAAGATCTCGACAAGGCCAAAAAACGGTCTCGCCAAAACAGTGGTTCTGATACGGACGTTGATCTCGATGAAATAACAAAAAAAGTCATGGCAAAAATCAATCGATCGGAGTCGTCGACACAAGGCCGACAACCTAAATACCCTGTTGCCGGCGCCAGCATGGACCTGACATCAACGAAACGAATCCATGGATTAGACGTGGTTGTGGATAAGAAGGGTGGGGTAAAAAGCATGCTTCCCGAATTCATGAATAAACCGGACCTCAACAATGTCTCTCTGACTAACCCGCGAGGTCATCGAAACGAAGACAAGGGTACCCCTGTCTATACGTTACCAGATCTCAGCATCTTGAATGAAGCCACTGCGGTAACGCATATGATCGGTCGGGTGCCAATCAAAGGCGACGTTACAGACCCTGCGCCTTTCAAGGTGGTGCTCGGCTATGACAACCTGGCCGCAAATGGACACAACATTCCCGGGATCGAGGGGATGTTTATGGAGGGGCACGTCTGGGGTGATGCAACACTCTCGTGTGTCAGGGCCTATGTGGAACGGGCGAGTTTCGTCTTCAAAGACGGTCGTATTGTCAATTACCCAGAAAAAAAGAGCGACAAGAACAAAAAAGGTGGTAGCAAAGAATCCATCGGTTATTTGACGGATGACTACGGTTCGACCTGTATTCCCGGAAAGTACATCACGAATGCACCTCGCACGTTAACGGCCAGGTTTCTCGCAGATCTCGCCACAGGTGCTGCGGATGCTTATTCCAACAAAGAAGCTACCAGTGTCGTCTCTTCTACAGGTGGCATAACAACCGCTGTAACGGGCAATGATGGAAAGTACGTCATGGGTCAAGCCATCGCCAGTGGTTCACACGGCGTTTCCGACTACATCCGGAATCGAAATCTCGATATTTGGGACTCCGTGCTTGTGCGAGCCGGCATGAAAGTAGCGGTTCACCTCCAGGCGGAAATTCCCATCAACTACTCGAAAGAGGCCCGAAAAATATCCTACCTGTCCACGGCAACCGGCAGCATGACCGACTGATAAGAGGAGCGCTCACGATGAATTTAATTTTACCGATGTCCATGATGGCTCTGCTCTCGCTGATCGGCTGTGCCAATCAGCCACCCAAAGACCTCTCAGAAGGCCCCACCATGCGTGAGGTATTGAATCAGCATATCGGGGGCGGGGGTGCGTTAAATGGACCTATTCGCCGTCTCGGGAGGCCTGACACCTATAACATGTCTGGTTACACCCGAACAGCGGCAAACGAAACACGGAATCTCTTCGCTCGATTACCAAATCCAGATCTCTGTTTCTATGTCTATCCACATCTCTCTCAAGAGGGCCTGCCGGTACCGGGATATTCCAGCTGTATCCCCATGTACGAAACCACTCACTACGCGTTACCTGGTGAGATCGGTACACAGCCACTGCTGTCACGGCCACCCGGGGGGGTGCGCTATCAAGACAAGCGGGAGACGGAACAATCACTACTCGACTACTGAGTCAAGGAGCTATCAATGGCAAGAGGCACAATCAATAAAGTCATACTGATCGGTTATTTAGGCCATGATCCAGAAATCCGGTATATGCCAAAAGGCAATCCGGTCGTCAATGTGTCATTGGCGACTACTGAGTCCTGGAAAGATAAGGAGAGCGGCGAACGACGAGAACGAACCGAGTGGCATCGGGTGGTCCTTTTTAACCAACTGGCTGAGATTGCGGCTAAATACCCCAAAAAAGGTTCACAGCTCTATGTCGAGGGGAGTAACCGTACACGTGTGTATAAAAAAGACGGTGAGGATCGATACATCACGGAGATTATCTGTACCGAAATACAGATGTTGGGCAAGAATCCTCAATCTTTATCACCAAATGGTGCCGATGAAACCGGTATCAGTGATTCGGAGCTGGCTCACTATGAGTCCCTTGCCGAAGTGAGTGGCCAGAGCGAACCGCCGTCTGAATAGCTCGTTCTGCTGTCGTGGTGGAGTTAGAGGCCAATTTCCTAACCCATCATACCGTTACTCAAACTGGGTTGACTGCCATTGACACGGTAAAAATCCATTCGTAACGCAGTAGGAATAACTCATCGGAACAATCATGCCTTTACGTCGATTGCAAGAGACTCAAATCAAGATAATTCTGGTGGTGCATCAGGCGTGTTTTATTCCCTTACCACTGAGCGTGAACTTACGCTTTAAGGTGATGAATATGACGCAAAACCTGATTGCCGATAAGGCCGGTGTCGATTAATCCAGGATCTGCAAATCACTGGCAGGGCTACGCACACTACCCGAAAGCCTGAAACGTGAGATGCATAGCGTGCTCGGCATGGACGTATGGGAATACAAACCAAACAACGCAGAAGACAGCTAAACCACTGAGGTATATTGTGAGCAATTTATTGTATGAGACTACCGGTCAAGATCAGGATGCTCAAAACGAGCATGCTGAAGAATTTGCGTCCGTGCGTGAAAAATCGATCGAGGGTGGATTTACGCTTCTCAAACGATTGATCGGTCTATACCCACTCAAAGGCGATATACCGCTTGAAACTCGAGACAGTGACCTCCTGCTCAAGAAGCGCGCCTCGAGGACATTACCTGCCAAATCGTTTCTTTCCTTTGTCCCGTTTCGTTGGTACGACCCGGATTATCAACAGTTTGTCTGTGCGGATCGTCAGCGTCGCGGCCTTGTTTTTGAGCTGATTCCAGCAGACGTAGAGGGCAGGAACGATGAAATCATTGATGAAATGGCCGATAAACTGACAACGGCACTCCAAGCCTTACCCGGCAAAGAACCCGCATGGCTGCTTCAGATCTACATGCAAGATGAGCCAGTTGCCGCACAAGTTCACCGTCTTCGATCCTACATGGTCGAACACTCGCCTTCCAATCGACAAGTCTTTAACGAAGAATTACAAGATACAAAATTGCATCCATACTCTGAGGCCTGGTTAGAGATCATGGATGAGCATCTCAAGCTGACGTCTCGGCAACAAGGTATCTTTCGTGACGATATGGTCGGTGGTACGGCCTGGCGTGCCCGAGCAAGAACGGTCAGATGTGTGCTCACAAAAGCACCCGGCTCCAAAGTAGATCCGGATGAGCTGAATGGTGTACTGGAGCGGTTTCGTCAGACTTTAGTCGAAGGCGGGGTCAAGATCCACCTGTTAGATGGTGAGTCCCTCAGGGACTGGTTATTACCCTGGTATACCGGCGATGGAATCGATGCCTATCAATGGATCGAGAAGAACCCTTATCCAAAGGAAGATGAAGCAACTGGTGAATTACCCCCTGAATGGGATTTGGGTGAAGCCTGCATCAGAGGCCGCCTCAGCTTGGCGGATGAGTCTAATTTTTGCTGGCGACATGGGGATCGGTTTAATCGGTTTGTCACCTTACAGCCGCTACGGCATAAACCGAGAGCAGGCGTATGGACGCGTGAAACCACCGGGGGACAATCATCACCCTTTGATCGTCTGCCAGATGGCTCGATACTGGCCATCACAATCGTTTTTGATGCTCAAGATCTGATCGATGAGCGTATCTCTAAACTGTTGACGGTCTCAATCGGTGATGGTGCCGATGCCTCACTGACTGCAGAAGAGTGCAAATTATCACAAAGTTGGATAGCGAAAGGCCATCGGATGATATCTGTTTGTTCTGGTGTCTATTTATCCGCCGATAGCATTGAAGACTTGGAACTCAATACCAATAAGGTTGTTGCGGCGTGTTCGTCTGCAGGGTTTGATGCCATAGAACCCGGTGATGATCTTCTCTCGATTGATACCTATGTGAGAATGCTGCCGTTTTCTTGGAATCCGAAGGTAGACCGTAAGTTCATTCGAAGAGGTCGATTACAATGGGATTCCCATTTATCCCGCATCGTGCCATTTCTCGGTCGCGGCACTGGAACAGGTCACCCGGGTATTTTCGCATTTAACCGCATCGGTGTACCTCTGACCTTTGATCCACTCAACAGTCAGGATCGATCTAAGAATGCTCATATGTTAGTGCTTGGTCCGACTGGATCAGGAAAAACAGCAACTCTTGTCTCCATGCTGATGCATACCATGGCTGTGCACCGTCCAAGGCTTTTTCTTATCACGGCATTACCCACCTTTGGACTATTGGGCGCATGGTTTGAGCGTCATGGTTTTAGTGTTTTACACAAACACATCAAAAAAACCGAAGATATCTCATTACCACCCTTTGCTGACATCACAGAACTTGCAAAAGACGATGAAATTGATCAGGCGAGCGAGCAGAGTGAACGCGATATATTAGGTGAAGCCGTACTTGCTGCAAAACTGATGATCACAGGCGGCCGTAAACAAGACGAAGAGGCTTTGAAACAAGAAGATATCACTATGATCGGTAGTGCAATTATCAAAGCGGGTAAAAAAGCTGCTGCTGAGGATCGTCAAGCGCTAACGGAAGATGTGGTACAAGCATTTCGTGATTTATCACAGGGTGAAGGTAACTATACCCACAATCAACGCGAAAAAATGCTTGGAATGGCGGTTGCCATGGAAAAGTATACGCAGCACTGGGATGGTCAACTCTTCAATCGACCTGGCGAAAACTGGCCAGATGTTGACGTTACCATCGTGGAATTGGGTATGCTGGCACGGACTGGGTACGAATCACAATTGGCGTTGGCAATGACCGGATTGATGGGCCGTATCAATGATCGAGTTGAGCATAATCAATACTCAGGCCGTCCTAATATCACGTTGATCGATGAGGCGCACTTACTTATCCAGAATCCTCTGGTTGGCCCCTACATCAATAAAATCTCGGCTATGTGGCGAACATTTGGTGGTTGGTTGTGGATCGCCACACAAAATCTACGCCAAATCCCAGAATCATCGAAACAGCTGTTGAACCAACCCGAATGGTGGCTGGCACTCTCATCCGACCAGGATGAGGTGGATGAAATCAGTAAATTTAAGGATCTTTCGCCAGAAGAGAAAACGCTGCTGAAACAGGCCAGAAAAGAACCCGGCAAATACGTTGAAGGTGTGGTGATGTCCAAAAAGCTGCTGTCGCTCTTCCGTAATGTGCCACCGACACTAGCGCTTGCGATTGCTCAAACCGAGCAAAATGAAAAACAACAACGGCATCAAATCATGAAAGAGTTGGGGCTTTCAGAGGAGTTGGATGCCGCCATAGAAATCGCTAAACGTATTGAAGCCGGTAGAAGGGAATTCAGACTATGAAGATCATCATTTATTCAATGCTGTTGACGCTGCTGTTTTGCTCATCGGTTTATGCAGAAAGCGACACGATCAAAGCCCATGTGTTTGTATTGGATAGAGATCAGCAATATGCGTTGGCGGGTAAAACTCAAGCAGAGGAAAGATTACACCTGGTGTGGCACTACTGGAGCGATGTGGATCTGATTGAAGATGAAATGGGTAAAGCGTTACCCAACGATCAGAAAAAAGCACTTATGGTATTGAAACAACGTATCGCGTCCATGACTGATCAAGATAAGACGATGTTGGCTAAGTCATGGCGTGGTCGACATATGGCCAGCGATCTTAGTATTAATCCCGGAAATATGCCTGCCGTATGGGCGGATGGGCGCATCTTTACTCATGTAGAGGATCTGCGTCATGTCTTCTCAGGAATCAAATAAAAACGATCAAGCGTCAACAGGTACATCAGATGACATTGAGTGTATATGGTGCGGTATTTCGCGTCGGTTATTTCCGGATCTGGATATTCAATGGGCTGTTGTGGATAAAGACAAGCGAGTTGGCATATGCACAGAGTGCTGGAATGTCCTACCTGAGGAAGATAAACAACTCAAGCCAGCTACCCATGTAGATGAGAAGGGAGTCGTTGAATGAAATCCAAACTAATAATCTGCTTCATGATACTCGTACTGATCGTGTCTACCCCGGCCAAATCCGATGAATTTGGCATTGACGATCTTGTTCAAGGTTTTACAGCAGATGAGTGTCTTGATTACTGCATTGTTGGTGTTTGCTTTTGGTTGGTCGGGATCTGCCCATTTTGTGAGATTGAAACGACGGCAAAAATACAGCATCGATTACCTGATCTCATCGTTAGCGCCTATAAACTCCCAGGTGAAAACCCCTGGACCGAAGCAAGAAATGTGTATGGAGAATTTGCCCTGGATGCGCTGAGAAGCATCCAAGGTGATCACGCAGATGGGTCCGCGACCGTCTATTCAACCATGTACCACGACAGTGAAGAAAAATCGTCAGTTGCCTTTAATGAAGTGCAGGTTATCGGAAATCCAGTCGCTTACGTGAGTGAGTCAACGGACTATCTGTGTGACACGGAATCCGATCCCATTCCCTATTTTATGTCAGAAGTCGATGCAGCAGCTTGGAGGAACCCATATTCTGAGGGCCATCACCCAGAAAGCTACATACCAGGTATGCGTGAAATCTGGCCTATGGGAGGCAGTGTGTTTCCAAGAGTCGGTTACCTGAAGTCATACGACCCGCCAAAAGCGGCAGCCGTCATGGCGCAACGAGCCATCGATATCACACTACAAACCTGGCAACTACCCCATCTCTATATTCCATTTGGCTACGGTAAGATCAATCCAGATCTTGATAATGTTGTCAGTGATCCATCAAGCACAGACACAGGTCCTGATGGATTGGAATGTGCGGGTACTGATTCGGAGACGGGCTTGTGGTCGTATAGTGTTGAGTCTGTGACACCCGAATTCATCGAGTATATGAACTCGCTTGTTCAAACAGGCGGAGAAGGGGCGGGTAGTGAAGAACTCACGCGCATGCGTGGTGATCCCTGTGCAGACAATCAAGCCGATTGTAGTTCAAGCGGAGGATTTTGGGACGGGCTTTCCTGTCAATTGCAACAATACGTTTATTGGCTGGAGCCAGGCTTAGAAAGAGAAAGAGCTTGGCAAATGATCTCGCCCGTTCAACAAAATTACTGTGAGTCTTTCATCGAAGTACCTGATGACTGGTCGGATGATAAACAGACCGATGAATACACCTTTGGCTGGCAATATTGGCGTAAATACAAATGCTGTGTACCCACAGCAGGCATTTTCTTGGGGTCAGTCGAGTTTTCACCCATTTGTGTGATTGGATCGAACGATTACTAGCATCAACATTATTGTAGGGATACCCAGATGAACAAGTACTTATACATCGTTGTTACACTTTGTATGCTTTCTCCCATCAACGCTGTCCGTGCTGATATGCCCCCACCGGGTGAAAGTGAGCTCTTTTACGAAATCGGTGGTGGTCTAAATATACCTACGGATCTTGGTGGCAGAGATTATGTTCCCTTTAGTGCAGACATTAGCGCATCCTTGTTTGGTGCCTGCGGACAGTTCGACCCTCATTATTCTGTTCAGCAAATGATCAATGATTTCTCAGATGCATTCACGCAACTTGGCAGTTATTTTACTGCGATGCTCGGTGGATTACCGGGTTATATTTTCTGCCGATCGAATCCATTAGCGTGTCAGCTGCAGGAAAATATTACGGCACGTATGGAAGGGTTTTATAAAACGGGTATGGACTTTTGCCAAGAGTTTCAATCGAGTGTTGCATCGGATACGGACCAAACAAGAGGTTGGCTAAAATCGATTCAAGCTGAGGAATGGGAAGATAACGCAGGAAACGATGAAAACCCGGAAGAAACCAGTCGTGAAGTGAGTCAAGTTGACGGCTCATCGGGCGTCACCTGGATTGGAGGTGTACGTGCCGGCGGCCATGGCCAACCCCCCTTACGGGTTGTTGCAGATACGGTGAAAGCGGGTTACAACCTACAGTTTGGTCGGAATGTATTGAATAGCTCGGTCCTTAATCTGTCTAATGAAGATGCTGCCAATAATCCGATCGCCAGATATTGGCGTACTCCTGAAGAGGCCGCTAAGTGGGTGACTGAAGTCATCGGGGAAATACGTCCTGATATTGATGAGAGTGCATCAGGTATATCACCCATAGGCATCGGCTCAACAGATACCAGAGATTCCGATGGTGATCACGGCGAAGGGGGCGAGGATGTTGTTGTGACTCATGAGTTTCTCACGGCAGACAACAACTCGCCAGCGCTTGGCTTGTTACCTAAGGTTCATATTGAAGAGCAACCCATCAGAGATCTAATTGAGGAGTACATCAATACGGGTATTATGCCTTCTAACGATGATCTTCAATCTATATCGGGTACCAGCTCCACCGCCGTTCTGACTCCGGAACTACTGAGAGCACTTCGAGCCTCACCAATGCGGGATGTCCTTGGGGCTCGCCTAGCGAGAGAAATAGCGATCGCTAACGTTGCACAGATGGCGATGGCCGCCAGGCGTGCATTGATTGCTGGATACAGTGAACCCAATATCTCTTCCTATGAACCAGCACGTCAGCAACTCGCTTATCGTCAGGATCTCATGGACAAAGAGATTCAAATGTTACTCACTGAGAAAGATGTCAGTCGTATGTTGGTCTCAGATACGGCTCTAACCCTGTTACGCAATTTCAGATCAAGGCGGCAATCCGGACCCGGTGAAAGTAGCAACTCAGGACCGTTTATGCAGGGCGGTTCAGTCACTCAGTGAGTATGTGTTTGCCTGTCAGCAACTTGAATGAGGGGTAACCTATGGAAGCCGGTAGTGTATTTGGCTCTTATACCTTCCTATTCGGATGGTACATCTTCGATATGCTTGTGGGTGTACTCCAAGCTACCGCCTTGTGGTTAGTGCCATTCTTTGTGGTCTTTTTTGAATCGACAATAGGCCAAGCAGGGGCAGGTAGTTATCGAGGATTTCATGAACGGTCGCTTGGTACGATGGAAGTCGGCGTCTATGTTAAAGCGGTCGTCATCGCCTTTTCGTTATTGCCCCTTGTTTCTGTGAATTCATCCTCATTCACCTATTCGGATGAGACAAGCACCTATACGCCAGGCAATACCAACACCACGTTTGATAACACACTCACATCGCTACCGCCTCAAGTACAGGTCCCCTTACTTTGGTACACGGTAAGCTCATTGGCGGGTGGTATCAATGCCGCCATCGAGGCTATTCTTCCAGATCAGGAAGATATCCGGAGCTTGATGCACAGCATGGGTCAACTATCGATCCATGACCCTGCGCTACAAGCGGAAGTGAGACGATTCAACCGAGATTGCTATCAACCTTCGATATCCGCCATTCGATCATTCAATTTAGGCGGTGATTCAAGTGCTCAAGCGCCCGTTCAAATGGTCACAGACTTCAATACAGCACAAAATCTCTATGAGGGTGAGATCTACGGTGATCTAAGTTACATCGGGGCAAGACAGCTGCTCAATACACGTGGGTTATATCGACTGTGTAATAGCCCAGCGGATTGCCCTCATCAAGATGCGATAGGACCCTATTCACCGGTATCTGGCTGGGAGACGATCTACGATTTCTCCTCGCCGGCCAGGTCAGGACCGAGCTGTGCAGACTGGTGGTCGAGTCCAGCGAGAGGTTTGAAGCAAAAACTGATTACCTACATGGAATCAGAGCGTTCGGACATAACAGACTCAATTGCGGATAGCTTTACGGCCTGGGGCGCCACTATCGGTGTGGTGAATGCCGAAGATCGAGGTGACGCAATTATCCAGCGCGCCTTATCAAATACCGGTAGCCTGATCTATGGTAGCAACTCGGCTGAAGGCCATAACTCTGTTACAAACTTCAAAGATTTTATCGATTGGGTGGTGGGGACATTTTCCGCCGTAACAGGCAACGGCATTCTGTCTCTGCTCAACGGGGTCATTGTGGACAGTCTTCCGCTACTGCAAGGCTATTTGGTTCTAATTATTGCCGCTCTTTTACCTTTGGTGATGTTGGTGACACTCTACAGCCCAAAACCAGTAATCACTCTGGCCTTTTTTATGATGGCTGTCCTGTTATGGCCTGGGATGTGGTCGATCGCCCGTTGGATTGACAATGTATTATTAGAATCGATATTTGACGGCTACTCAATCCTGGGGATGCAGCTCAATGCGCCAGCAGCGATTCTCTCTATCATTGCGATGTTAGGATATATCGGGATACCAGTTGTTTTCAGTAAAATGCTTGTTGCAGCTGGAAATGAAGCAGGAAACCATGTAATGGGTGCTGTTGGTAATCTGCAACAAGGCTCGCAGAGTACGATTAGTCAAGGTGCCGGCACAGTTGCAGGGGGGGGCAAGAAGATCTCAGGAATGGCGGCTAAGGACGCACGTAGCAATCTCAAATAACAATGAGTGCGAGATACTATGTGACTGATAGAGACTACGGACGATTAAGGTGGATCGCAAGGAGTTCCATATTTATCAGTCCACTTACCAGTATAAGAATCACGACAATAGGGTATGCCAGCTTCATTAGCTTGCCAAGGATCATCCTCTTCATCCTTGTTGCTGGCCTTACTGGCTGCTTCAAGACCCGACATCAGTGCAACGAAGGCCTCAAGCAGCACAACCCCAACCGCCCAGAAAAAACGACTGGTCTTGACCCACGTTGGGGTCTGCCGGAAGGCATTGAGTTTGGCCAACAGACCAGTAAGTTTCGTTGGCCTTTTTTCGTGGGTTGCGGTGTAGGTCTTCATGTCTGGAATCCCTGTGTGTTAAAGTCAGTCCCTTACAAGGATAAGTATATGATCGGCCGAGGATTGTTTCAACAATCATTCCCTGACTCTTCAGGTCTTTTATACCCAATCCTTCGTTTTTTCTTTCTCGGACATTTGATTAATGTCTCGTTACTCAATCGCTTAACATCATTCAGTTTTTAGATAAGGCGTTTAATTATAGCTGACAAGGAGCGTTACTATGAATTTGTTACTTTCTAAATCACTACCCTTGGCTCTTTTGTTTTCCTTGTTTGTTGGCTGCGGGGGAGGGGGTGGACAATCTGATCCTTCATCAAATAATGAGGATTCGGATGCAGATGACATTGATCTCGATATCACTACATTCGAGTATATGGGTAACGAATCACCTACCATTGTGACAAGTTCGAATCTTGTTCAATTGGCATATGCCGTAGCACAGACCGTCAAAAATCTTGGGTTGTATGATGTCATTCTTCAAACTGAAATGCTGAGAACAACCCGTCCATTTCCGTCAGATGCTACCAGCTCACTATCCTTAACGAGCGACCCACACTGTGTCCCTACTGGATCATCGACTTCTGAACACAATGTGTCAGGCACGATCAGTAAGTATTCATTTACCGATTGTGGCACCAACGGGAGAGATCGTAATGGGACCTACTATGTGTCTGGCTATAATACGATTGTCCATGAAGATTCCCTGGCTGGTCCATTTGTGAGTATTCTTGATGGCGAAGTGCTCGATGAAAAGGGGTACTCAGCACGCATACATCGCACATTGAGATGTGATTTCGATAGTTGTGTCTTCGTGGTCGATTATTTTAGCGATGACGACTTTGTCTATAGGATGACCGATATTTATCGTACCAGCAGAAGCCGTAATACCGGAATACAGGTAAGTGGCCGTGCCTACCATCCAGATCTGGGTTATGTGGAGTTCGAAACAGATTCTGACTTGAGGATCGATTTGAACTGTGAGAGCACGCACCCAAGTGTTGGGAGGGTCGTCTTTTCTGGCAGTAATAATTTACAAGGTTCAATCGATTTTATCAGCTGTACGCAGTATGTCGTTTCAAATGGCTCGTCAAGCTATGTCATGAATTGGTAGTGCACTATCAATGACTAATATTTTTCTTCATCATTGATTAATAAGGTCAATATGTTATCTACTACCAACGCTCAAAACGCTTCATTATTTGTTGATCTACCATCGATATCTATTTCGAGTGGTTCATTGGAGTTTTTAAAGTGGTTTGCCTTTTTGGCAATGATTGCTGATCACATTGACGTGTTTCTCTTCAATCGACAAATGCCATTTCTGTATGAGATAGGTAGATTGGCTATGCCTATTTTTATGATGGTTCTTGTCTATAATTTAGCTCAATCGGCTATTGATAATCATCAGAGTTATTGGAGAGTGGCTTGTCGATTGTTCGTCTACGGACTCATTTCTATTCCAATCATTTATCTCCTGAGACAAAATGCTGGTCTATCTGAGACATTTCCGCTCAATATCTTGTTTACGTTGCTTGTTGTAACGCTATTCTGTCAATTATGGGAAGGTGGAACAACTCGGGATTATACGCTAGCCATCCTGTTTCTACTTGCTGGTGGCATCTTTGTGGAGTATTTCTGGCCTGGTCTCTTATTTGGGGTATCTGTCTGGACCTACTTTCGATATAGGAACTGGTATTTCTTCCTGGGTGTTGGCATACCTGCTCTGGGATTGATTTGTTTATTTAACGGCAATCTGTGGGCGATTGTGTCAATACCCATCATATTGGTTTTATCTAAAATACGAATAAAAATCCCACGATTTCGCCACATCTTCTATGTGCTTTACCCATTACACCTTGGGCTACTACTTGCTGTTCAATTATTGATTCAGAATTAATTAAGCTTCATGCTCACGGAATTCATACCCGTGGTAGTAATCCTGGTCATAAAGTTGTCCGGTCTTCTGATAGAGCTCTGCTCTTAATGAGCGAACCGATTGATCCAACCAATAGATGGACATGATGTCGCCAGGTGTATGGCCTGATCCTACTGGACTCCATATTTTTCCTTTTCGGATCTTCCAGCCTTCCCATCCATTATGGATGAGATATCCGGCACGGCAGAGTATGAGTCTGTAAACAGACACCTTTACATCTATTGTACCCCGTTCCATTTTTCTGTAGTAACTTTCCTCGATACCGCAGAGTTCAGCGGCTTCTCCATAATTAATACCAGCTAAATGTCTTGCTGTCCGTAGCATATCCTTCGTTGGATTAGGGTTTAAAAAATCCATGCCCTCTGCATCTGGGCTGATATTACTCATATCTAATATCCTCTATTTGGTCATTTGCAATGACACACAGTATTTTGATTTAATGTTTAAGCTTAGAACTTCTGGTGGTTCATGATTAGTCACTTAACATTATATGACATGGAGTCATTGTTATCGACAAGCACTTTTTGTGTATAAAAGGGATTTTTGGTGTATGAGTGGGTTGATTATTACTTTTCTCACCTAATGGTGGAGCGTAGGCTTCCGCCGAACACAATAGCTTCTTATAAACGAGATCTGGCTTCTTTTACTGGTTGGATCCGTTGGCGAAGTATTGCTCAATGGTCTGAGGTTAGTGATATACAAATAACTAAATATATAGGGTTTCGCAGTCGTGATGGTATGTCCATTGCTACTTTGCAGCGAGAGCTCTCTTGTATTCGATCATTCTTTAAGTACTTGATGGCAGAAGGGGTTGTACAGACGAATCCTGGTAAGTTGGTTCGTCTCAAAAGACAGCCCAGAAAGCTACCCTATACATTGAGTCAGGAAGAGATTAAAAAACTACTCGATGCGGATTTTGATCATCGATCACCTACCGATATTCGTGATCATGCAATTTTAGAATTACTCTACTCGTCTGGGATCAGGCTCCAAGAACTCGTACAGCTCTCCCTGGTAGATATCGATTTTGATGAGAGGGTTCTTATTGTCACAGGAAAAGGATTAAAAGACCGATACGTGCCTTTTGGGAGCATTGCGGCAAAAGCTATCGAATTATGGATGTCCGTTCGATCGCTACTTGCGAATGAAAATGAAATTGCTCTGTTTGTCGGTGCAAGAGGAAAGCGCATATCACGATCTGTTGTTAGAAAATCATTAAGTGATTTATCAGATGAGGTGTTACATAAGCACGTTTACCCTCACTTGCTCCGTCACAGTTTTGCAACTCATTTATTAGAGTCTCGGTGCGACCTGAGGGGTATACAGGAATTGCTGGGCCATGAAAACATCAACACAACCCAAATTTATACGCACCTGGATATTAAAGCGATCGAGGATGTATACAGGGAGTCTCATCCTCGCGCTAAGTTGAAAAGGTGATCGTTCTAATTTAGCTTCGATAATTTCTTATCTTAGAGATACCATTTAATATACTCAGGCCAATACTTTCTTTTTTACGATTTCAGATTGTACATGGCCATGATGGCGATCGAGGCAACCCCAGCTACATGTCAACTTCCATTCACTGAATAGATCTTTCAGCAGATGTGCTCTGTAATAATGCCTCTTGGATGATTGATCCATACTAGATTCACCATTAACCCACTAGCTCTTTTTTCAGAAGCGGGTCAGCTTGCTTAATGTGTCCGAACCGGCAAGTGCTTTGCTGTCATCATAATAGTCAAACCAGGGCAGGCTGGCTTCTGTATAATCCTTGGCAGTCGTAGGTTTATGTGGTGGTTGATGCCCGGTAATCATCTGGTATTGCTCACTGTTGGTCAGATGGATGAAGCACCGGAAACCGTTGTCCTGATCCCATGCGTCAATACCGTATTCGTCCTCATAAATCTCCTGCCGCATCAAGCCGCCTGGTGCCAGACCCATATCCGGGGCAGCCGATTCGCAGACCAAACGACTGAACATCGGCATATCAAGGTAGTCCATGTCTGCTTCCACGGTGCGCTCGAAATGTTCGACGTAATAATCATGCTTCATCGGGTAGACAATAATCTGGAGTCCGCCATGTTCAGCCGTACCGGTAATCTGCTCCTCGGCTGTGAAGCCTTCACCCAGGGGCATGACAACAAACTGTCGAATGAAATCTTCCGAGACATTGAATCCATCCAGCCAGGACTGTTCCGGAATCACCGCATAGTCCTGCGGACCGGCCGAAAGCCCATTGCTCCAGGGTTCCCCGGATACGGCATTGATCTTGCCGGCGGCGATCTTGAAGGCGCAGGGGTAGTCACCGGAGAAATTGATCCACAGTGCCTCTGACTGATACATGGGTATGAAGACGCCACCGTGTGTCCGCCAGGTATCAGGCAAATTGTCTGCGAAGTCATCCACGTGCTCCACCGGGAAACGACCCAGGCCGGGGGGAGAGGGTATTCCCGGTTGTCATCCGGGATTCGCAGGGTGCGCTGGAAGTCGATGCTGCACGTCGCTTTTTGGTGGACCTCCGGAAACAGGAAGGTCAGTTGGTTGATCATTAGTTCGATCATTGTCTTTTCTCCCCTGAGTCACTATTCAGGTGTTACCAGTCGCCATCACGGACATCCCGGGCAATACGTAACAGAGCGTGATCCGGTGCGGATTCGAGCTGGCGGATCAGATCCGCGAACAGTTGCGGGCGCTTACGAATGATCTCCTGCAAATCCGACGATACCTTCCCGGCCATAGCCAGCAGCACATCCGGGTCTTCGCCGAGTTCCTCGGCCAATGCCCGGATTTTTGCCTCGGACGGCGGCGCCACATCCCCGCGCTCTATCTTGCTGAGGTAGGCGGGCTCCACACCAATTCGCTGAGCGACCTGCCGGACGGAAAATCGCCGATCCTGTGACTTCAGGGCCTCGCGATGTTCACGGATGTGCTCTCCAAATGTCATGTGTAGTATATAGTATACATCTGATTCCAAGGCAAGCTTTCTGTGTGATGTCGGTCTAATTAATTGCTAATGTGGGGTAGCTTATGAAAACGGGGCCTTGATCTACGCCGCTATCAGAGACGACCTACTAGAGGCAGTGAACGACTGGTTAGCGCGTCCAGCGCCAAATGACTGAGATATGCGGCGCCGCCAACCAACAGGATGCCCCTTAGAACTTTGTCGAAATCATCCTGCGGTTCCCAATGGTAGATCTTATGCATTCCAGTAGCCAATAAAACAAGCACCACGATGCTATGGAAGAACTGTCGATGGTTAGGGTTACCAAGGGCGGGTTCGATCATATCTGGAAGTTTCCCTAAGAGCGCACCAATGGGAATGGCGGCAGCAGGATGATGTAGTGCGCCAGATTTTTCTGACGCGTCATTTTGAGTTATAACGAATGCTGCGACTGCGCCTGCTAACTGGTGGGTGGGACCATTCATTGCTTCTCCTTCAATTATTTTAATTTTTCTTTACAGCCTCAATCAGGCTGTCACAGCATCCCGAAACCTCGAATTTCAGTGAATCGAGATTACGGCCTTTGACGTTGATTTTGGGTTTCTGACCATGTTCAGGGCAACGTGTGGATCCAACCGCTTTGGTAATCGAGTCTTGCACTGATTGAAGCATGCTTGACTCGAGTGCATCACCGATATTTCGTGGAGACACCTTCCTGCCGTTTATTTCAAAAGAAATGTCAATCATATAAGTGCCCTCAACTGAACGTATATTCTTGCCAGGGGATGCGACTCGGATGGACCTTCCTCAAGAAATTCACGATGTCATTCCGCCCCCAGTAGGTTGGAGTTCCGCGAGAGTCTTGCCCCATCAGCACAATTGGCATGCCCGGAAACAGTGGCTGGACGGATTGAACTGCCTGCTGGCATTGCATCTGCGACCTCAAAATATGTTTTTTCACAACCGTGATCGCAAAAGTCACGCCTTGTTCTTTGATTACTGCACCTTGGAGTTTAATCATCAGGTAGTCTCCGTTTTCGATAATCTGGCAGGCCCCCGGAACCACTGGGAGCAAACCACTACTTTTCTTTCTTTACGCCCTTGAACGGGGACTTATCAGACGTTTTCACATCCATAAACTGACCGGTTGCGGTATCGCGCTTAACCCAGTTGCCAGCTGGGGTCCTAGTCTGTGAGCGCTGCCTGACGGCGCCATTTCGGTGTCCATCGCCTTTCGGAGGGTTGGTGGCCATAGCTGAACTCCATTGCAAAATGAAAGAGCAGGCAGAGCAGGTCTCTAGCTAGCATGCTACTATCATCAAAATGATGATGTCAAGTGGTATTAATGATCGTAGCATGAAAAAAGAGTACTACAAGTCGTCATATTAGGGCAGAATACTTCACTATTTGGAGCTTGGGAGATGATTTACGGTGCTTCTTTCAGAAATAAGCCAGGTACAAAAAGAACGGTTATCCCATATAGATTTCAGGGCGTATTTCCTGGGGGGAATCGGTCGAAGCGACCTTGTGTCCCGGTTTGGCATTGGGGAGGCGGCGGCCACAAGAGACATAACCCTATATAGAGAGCTGGCGCCGAAAAATCTCGAGTACGACACACAAGTCAGGTCGTATCTTAAGTCCGAGGCGTTCAAACCTCTGTTTGATTACTCGCCCGCACAGGTTCTGGCCGCGCTTTCGCATGGCTTCGGCGAGGATTTCGTCGGTAGTCACAAGGCGATGATTCCATGCGCGACGCCGGCCGAACTGAACAAACCTATATTACCTGTCCTTGCCGTTCTCACTCGGGCTATTCATCGCAAGAGGGTGGTCCGCATTCAGTATCGTTCAATTGATTCCGGCCTGAGCACTCGTGAAATTGTTCCATTTGTTCTGGTCGATAATGGCCTGCGCTGGCATGTGCGCGCATATGACCGAAAGCGGGAAGCCTTCATAGATTTTGTGATAACTCGTATCACGGATCCAGTCATTACCGACAGCGAACCACAAGAGCATGAAACACGCGAGGCGGATATCCAGTGGAATCGCATCGTAGAGATGGAGTTGGTGGCTCACCCGAAGTTGCTGCACCCGGAAACCATCGAAATGGATTATGCCATGCAGGATGGTGTACTGAAGGTCAACGTACGAGCTGCCGTTGCGGGCTATGTGTTGAGACGGTGGAACGTAGACTGCACGGAAGATCATAGCCTAAGGGGGACGGGAAACAACAGCCAGAAAGGGGCAGAGTATCACCTCTGGCTTCGAAACAGGCAGGCACTATACGGCGTTCAGAATCTGGTGCTGGCGCCAGGCTACATGACTGAAACAGCCTCCGGTAAACAATAACGAGTAAGTATCAGGGAAGTGCTAGACAACAATGATTACTGATTACCATGCCAAGATTTTCGCTCATGAATTGAGTAAGCGGTATTCCGTGGCGGATGCCGAAAAGCTGGCGGGTACGTTGTTCGATGCTCAAGTTGATTTGAACCCACATCAGGTCGAAGCTGCTCTGTTTGCCTTCAAATCGCCTCTGTCAAAAGGGGCGATTCTCGCGGACGAAGTTGGTTTGGGTAAAACCATTGAGGCCGGTCTTGTGTTGGCGCAAAAATGGACCGAACGGAAGCGACGCATCCTGATTATCACGCCTGCTAACCTCCGCAAACAATGGTCACAGGAGATCGAGGAAAAATTCTTCCTGCCTACGATGATCCTGGAAGCCAGGAACTACAACAAGATGATCAAGGATGGCAAACGACATCCTTTCGAGCAAAAAGTGCTGGTGATCTGCTCCTTCCAGTTCGCCGCTCGCCATGCTGAGGAGCTCATGGTCACGCCATGGGATTTGGCGGTGATTGATGAAGCTCATCGGCTTCGTAATGTCTACCGGCCGGACAACAAAATTGGCAAAGCGCTCAAGGGGGCGCTCGCCAACACCCCCAAGGTGCTGTTGACTGCCACACCGCTGCAAAACTCCCTGATGGAGCTTTATGGACTCGTTAGCATCATTGACGATTACACCTTTGGGGATGCCAAGAGTTTTCGAACTCAGTACGCTCGTCTTACCGGTGAATCTCTATTCAACGAACTAAAAGGTCGCCTTGCGCCGGTATGCCAGCGCACACTGCGTCGGCAAGTGCTCGAATACATCCGCTATACCAACCGCATACCCGTTACGCAGGAATTCGTCCCAACCGATGACGAACAGGCACTCTACGACATGGTATCCGATTATCTGCGTCGTCCCAGCCTGCAAGCCCTGCCGTCCGGCCAGCGTACACTCATGACGCTTATCATGCGCAAGCTGCTGGCATCGTCCACCTTTGCTATCGCCGGCGCTCTGGATTCGTTGGCGCGAAAGCTCGAACGGCAGCTTAAGGAAGACAAAGATCTGAAGTCGCGTCTCGAAGAAGAGATCGCTGAAGACTACGAAGAATTCGACGAGGTTGCAGATGAGTGGTCCGATGAGGATGCCGAACGTGAACTGCTTACGGAAACTGACATAGAAGCGATCAAGTTCGAGATCGATGATCTACGCACCTTCCGTGACCTCGCCGTTACCATTACCGAAAACGCCAAGGGGCAGACCTTGCTTGGCGCTTTGAACGTCGGTTTTGCTAAAGCTGCAGAGCTTGGCGGTCCGGAAAAGACCATCATCTTTACCGAGTCCCGCCGCACACAGGACTACCTGGTGCGCTTGCTCTCAGAGAATGGCTACGACGACAAGCTCGTACTGTTCAACGGATCCAATAACGACCCACAATCAAAAGAGATCTACAACACCTGGCGTGAGGTCAACAAAGGCAGCGACAAAATAACCGGCTCACGCACCGCAGATATACGTGCTGCTTTGGTGGATTACTTCCGTGAGAAGGCATCTATCATGATCGCCACCGAAGCCGCAGCGGAAGGTATCAACCTGCAATTCTGTTCCATGGTGGTCAACTACGATTTACCCTGGAATCCACAGCGTATAGAACAGCGCATTGGCCGTTGCCACCGGTACGGCCAGAAATACGATGTGGTAGTGGTTAACTTCCTCAACAAGAATAACGCAGCCGATCAGCGTGTATATGAACTGCTGGCAGAGAAGTTCCAGCTCTTTTCCGGTGTGTTCGGGGCCAGTGACGAAGTACTGGGAGCCGTTGAGTCCGGTGTCGAGTTCGAGAAACGTATTGTCGCCATCTACCAGAACTGTCGAACCACCGAGGAGATCGAAGAAGAATTCGAACGCTTGCAAACGGAAATGGATAGTCAGATCAACGCTTCCATGGAGGATACACGGCAAAAGCTGTTGGAGAATTTCGACGCGGAAGTGCATGACCGTCTCAAAGTGAATCTTAGCAAAAGTAAAGAGTATCTCGATCGCTATGAACGCATGCTCTGGTCGATGACGCGTCATGAACTGTCTGAGCATGCGACGTTCGATGACGCCTACCTGACCTTTACCCTTAACACACAACCGGATGGCGTCACTGTGCCAATCGGCGGCTATCACCTGTCCAAAACCAGCCTTGATGGTCACCGGTACCGCATCGGTCACGCGCTCGCCCAGCATGTTCTCGGCATTGCAGGCTCACGCAAACTCAACGGCGCAGAATTGATCTTTGACTATTCAGCATGGCCTCTGAAAGCGGTGAGCGTGGAGCCGTATGTAGGTAAGTCCGGCACAATGACTGTACAAAAGCTCTCTGTCAGAGGCGCTGACGACCAGGACCATATCATTATTGCCGCCATCACCGACGACGGCGAGCGATTAAAACACAAGGCTGCCATTCGGCTTTTTGAACTGCCATCGAAGATGAATAGTCAGGCAGATCTGGCCGCGCCTGCTTCTGTAAAGCGAATCGTTGAAAACGAACGCAAGATCATCCTGGATGAGCTTGCCGCGCGCCAGGCCGCATGGTTCGACGACGAAATGGACAAGCTCGACAACTGGGCGGAGGACAAGCGCGCCGGTCTCAAGGCGGATTTGAGAGAGCTGGATGACCAGATCAAGACACTGAAAAAGGAAATTCGGCAGACAGGTAATTTGCCTGACAAGCTTGCTCTCCAGAAGAAGATGCGTCCACTCGAGCAAAAACGGGATGAAGCGTGGCGAGCCTACGACGCTGCCGCCAAAGAGATTGAAATCCAGAAGGACAGGATACTGGATCAGGTGGAGACGCGGCTCGGGCAAGAGGTTACCGAAGAAGAACTGTTCACCATCAGATTCAGGGTCAATTGAGTGAGACAGGGAGTGCTGTGGGGCAGTGGGGCGCCAGGAGTCCGCGAACTAGATCAAGGAGAACAATATGTTACGAGAATCCAGGCCGGAACTCAGCTGACGACAACCATGCCGGCGGTGGCGCCAGATTTGGCAAAATAGTAATGGATATATAGACAAAAATGTATTAACCTAATAGGTAAGTAAAAATTGATTGATATCGATTTTGCCAGCAAGAAGCTGCAAAAGCAATTTAACGAAGAAAAGACGATGCTCAAGGCCTTCGGGCAGCAGCGCGCAAAGCGAATCAAGGTGGTGATGACGGCATTACGGGCAGCCCCAAACCTGGGTGTATTTGCACCGCCCTACAGTCCACCACACCGGTGCCACGAACTGACGGGCAAGCGCAAAGGCACGCTCAGCCTGGATCTGGACGGCCCGTACCGTCTGATCGTCCAGCCGTTACACAACCCGCTACCGGTGCGGCCGGAAGGTGGGCTGGATTGGCACCGTATTACAGCCATCAAGATATTAGGCATTGAGGACACCCATGGATAACGCAGCTATCAACCACTACACGCCTGACTATACAGTCACTCCCGGCGAGGTGCTGGGCTACGAGCTCGAACTGCGTAACATGAGTCGAACCGAACTGGCCAAGCGCACGGGCTTAAGCGAAAAGCACATCATTGCCATCCTCAAGGGCAAGGGCACGGTCATTATCACGCCTGAAACCGCCATCAAGCTGGAGCGTGCCCTGGGTATGCCAGTCGAGTACTGGCTCAATCTGGAGGCCCACTACCAGGAGACCCGCGCGCGGTTGGCGGAAGAGGTTCAGCTGGAAAAAGACCTCGGCTGGCTCAAACGTATACCCGTCAATGCTATGGTAAAAATGGGATGGCTAAAAAAGCATAAGGACAAAAAGCAGCAGCTCGATGAAGTGCTGCGCTTCTTCGGTATTGCCAGCGTGGAACAGTGGGATGATATCTGGCCCAACGTGGCCGTCGCCTACCGTCAGCACAACAAGCACGAAATCTTCCCGGAGGCGGTTTCCGCCTGGCTGCGCCAGGGTGAACTGGAAGCCACAAACATCGCGTGCCAGCCATATGACAAACCCGCATTTCGGCAGGCGCTGGATGATATCCGCGCCCTCACGGCCGAAACCGATCCCGCGCATTTTGTTCCCGCCTTGCAGCAGCGTTGTGCCCAGGCCGGCGTCGCCGTAGTGTTTATTCCATGTCTGCCCAAGACCGGCGTCAGCGGAGCAACTCGCTGGGTTAGTTCCGACAAGGCCATTATCCAGCTCAGCCTGCGCTACAAAACCAACGATCATCTCTGGTTCACTTTCTTCCATGAAGCCGGGCATATCCTCTTACACGGCAAGAAGGAGCTGTTTATTGAAGGTACGAACGGTATGGATGGTGAGAAGGAAGAACAAGCCAATCTCTTCGCCGAGCAGGAGCTGCTACCGAGAAAGGCCTTCAACAATTTCGCTACACAAGCGCCGTTCAGTAAAGCGGCTATCTGCCAATTTGCACAGGAAGTGGGTATTGCTCCCGGGATTGTGGTTGGGCAATTGCAACACAAAAGACTGCTGCCGCCGACGCATTGCAACGATTTGAAGGTCAGGTATCAATGGAGTCACGAGTAGTGGCCAATAGTGGGAACAGTCCTGAAATGAAATGGATGAGCAATAACGAATGAAAGCAACTGAGGCAAAGCTACTCGATTTTCTGAAGAAATCACCACAGTTTGTGATTCCTATCTATCAGCGCACCTATTCCTGGACGGAAAAGGAAGTGCGGCAACTTTGGGATGATATCCTTCGCGCAGGGCAGAGCGATGATATCTCGGCCCATTTCATTGGTTCGGTCGTGTATGTGGAAAAGGGTCTTTATTCAATATCAGCCCAGTCACCGTTGTTGGTTATCGATGGTCAGCAACGTCTTACAACAGTCAGTCTGTTGATCGCTGCATTGGCGTCTGCGATCGGCGAAGGAGAGCCGATAGAAGGTTTTTCTCCCCGGAAACTGCGCAATTACTATTTGCTGAATCCAGAAGAGGAGGGAGGGCGGCACTTCAAGCTGATCCTTTCCCAAACAGACAAGGCCTCTCTGATTTCGATCCTCAAGGATGCACCGCAGCCAAAGGAACATTCAATCCGCATCACGGAGAACCTGAAGCTTTTCCAGGAATTGTTAGCTGAACAGAAAGAGAATCTGGAAACCGTCTGTAAGGGCATCGCCAAGTTGATGGTTGTCGATATATCGCTCGATCGCGATCAGGATAACCCACAACTCATTTTCGAGAGTATGAACTCCACGGGCCGAGAACTCAGCCAGGCCGACCTGATTCGCAATTTCATACTCATGGGCCTGGAGCCCGAGCTACAGACCCAGCTCTACGAAAGTTATTGGCGACCGATGGAGCTGGCCTTTGGACAGGAAGCCTACACGACTCACTTCGACGGCTTTATGCGGCATTACCTGACGGTCAGGACTGGCGAGATTCCCAAAATGGGCGAGGTCTATGACGCGTTCAAAAAACATGCACGGTCATCCAGCGTCTCCAATGCGGGTGTGGAATCCCTGGTTGCGGAGTTGCATGCCTATGCCGGACACTTCTGTGCCATGGCACTGGGCACTGAAGAGGATTCGGGGCTCAATCGTGCCTTTCATGACCTGCGGGAACTCAAGGTCGATGTCGCCTATCCATTGCTGCTCGAGCTGTATCACGACTATCAAAGCCAGATTCTTTCCAGAGAAGACTTCCTTAAGGCGGTACGCGCAATAGAAAGTTACGTCTTCCGTCGTGCGGTCTGTGCCATACCGACCAATTCCATGAATAAGACGTTCGCCAATATCGGCAAGACGCTAAAGAAGGATCGCTATCTGGAAAGCCTGGAAGCCGCCTTTCTGTTACTGCCGTCCTATCGCCGTTTTCCGAAGGACGATGAATTCAAACGTGAACTCAAGATCAAAGATCTCTATAACTTCCGTAGCCGGAGTTACTGGTTACGAAGGCTGGAAAATCACGGGCGCAAAGAGCGCGTGCCAGTCGATGAATATACGATAGAACACATACTGCCCCAGTGTGATAACGATCCTGAAAAAGTACCCGCCGTGTGGCGAGAGGAACTCGGTGAAGACTGGGAAAACGTCTGGGAGACCTACCGGCATACGCTCGGTAACCTGACCCTGACCGGTTATAACTCGGAATACTCTAACCGCAGCTTTGCCGAGAAGTGCAATATGGAAGGCGGCTTTGCCCAGAGTCCATTGCGCCTGAACAAGAACCTGGGGGCGGAAGGAAGCTGGAATAAGGACTCCATTGAGGGACGGGCCGCCTACCTTGCGGCCCAGGCAGTTTCAGTATGGCAGGCCCCAGCGCTGGATGCAGAACTACTGGCTGCCTACAAGCCGTCACCGGCGATCACGTCGGCCAGCTACACCATTGAGGACCATCCACACCTGGCTTCAGGTTCAATGCGTGACCTGTTTGATGCATTCCGTAAACAGGTGTTGGCGCTTGATCCGGTCGTGTCAGAGGAGTTTCTAAAACTCTACGTGGCCTACAAGGCAGAAACTAATTTTGTGGATGTCGTGCCCCAGGCCAAACGCCTGCGTCTTTCACTGAATATGCCATTCCCCGATATCGACGACCCCAAAGGCCTGTGCAAAGACGTCACTGGTCTGGGGCGCTGGGGCAATGGCGACGTGGAGGTGGGACTGTCGACTCTCGACGAACTGCCCTATGTGCTGGGCCTGGTACGACAATCCTTTGAAAAACAGATGGGTAATGGCACAGATGAGTAGTCTGTCGATTGCCAAAAGAGAAAACAAAAGTGGATAACTCACTATGACTGATAGCGTGAAACCGGCCGACCAGGAAAAGATGGATGGCACATCACTCGATATTGCAGAACAAAGGCGCCGTGAACTCGAGCTGCTGTTACCCGGTGTGTTCACCGAGACCACTGGCCCGGACGGGCAGCCGGTAGAGACCATCGATTTCGAGCGCCTCAAGGCCGAACTCGGTACCTTCAGCGATGTGTACGAAGGCCGACGCGAACGCTACGGCATGGAATGGCCGGGCAAGCGTGACTGCATGAAGCTGATCCAGGAACCCTCCCGCGCCACGCTCAAGCCCTGCCGCGAGGAGTCGGTGGATTTCGATACCACCCAGAATCTGTTCATTGAAGGCGATAACCTTGAAGTGCTCAAGCTCCTGCAGAAGAGTTACTACGGTAAGGTGAAGATGATCTATATCGATCCGCCGTATAACACGGGAAAGGAGTTTATCTATCCCGATAAATACAGCGAGTCATTGGAAACCTATCTGGCCTATGCCGGGTTGGTGGATGACGAGGGTAAGAAATTCTCGACCAATACGGCTGCTGAAGGGCGTTTTCATACCAAGTGGCTCAATATGATGTATTCGCGGCTCTACCTCGCCCGTAATTTGATGCGGGAAGACGGGGTGATATTTATCTCCATTGATGACAATGAAGTAGAAAACCTTCGTCGAATGTGCGATGAGATATTTGGCGAAGAAAACTTTATGTGTACTTTTGCATGGCAGAAGCGTTATTCACCCCCGCCTGACACGGCTGATGTTGGCTACGAGCATGAGTCAATAGTTATGTATAGGCGCTCACCTGAATTCAAAGCTAATCTTTTGCCGCTTACTGAAGAGCAACGGGCACGATATAAAAACCCAGATGATGACCCAAGAGGGCTATGGAAGGCTATGGATTATA
This sequence comes from Candidatus Thiodiazotropha sp. AKAK3, assembly GCF_058244645.1. Classification (NCBI taxonomy): domain Bacteria; kingdom Pseudomonadati; phylum Pseudomonadota; class Gammaproteobacteria; order Chromatiales; family Sedimenticolaceae; genus Candidatus Thiodiazotropha; species Candidatus Thiodiazotropha sp. AKAK3. The sequence goes on along the minus strand of NZ_JBSYOQ010000053.1, from coordinate 223,964 downwards.
CATGCCGATATACGTCAGATGAGCGACCAAACCTTTATTACCCCATTGTTAATCCTAATACTGGCGAGGAAATATGGCCAAATAAAACTCGTGTTTGGGCTATGTCACGCGAAGTTACAGAAAAGAATTTAGATGAAAATAGAATTTGGTGGGGTGCTAATGGGAGTAATTCAACGCCGGCGCTGAAGAACTTTTTAACGGAAATAAAACAAGGGCGAACCCCTAGTTCACTATTGCTTCATCAAGATGTTGGACATACAGACGAGGCTTCTAAGGAGTTCAGAGCGCTAATACCAGAAGTGAAATTTACATCAAAACCTACGAGATTGATAAAGCATCTTTTTGAATTGTCATTGGATGAAGATGACCTGGTATTGGATTTTTTTGCTGGCTCATGTACGTCATCAGATGCGCTATATCAGCGTATAACAGAAAATGGTAGCAATAACAGTTATATCGTTGTGCAGCTTCCTGAGCCTTGTGGAGAGAAAACTGATGCTTTCCAAGCAGGATATAAAACTGTCTCAGAAATTGGCAAGGAGCGTATACGTAGGGCTTCCCAAAAAATACGTCATAAACATGAAGGCCAACTAGATTTGGATGGAAAGGATGAATTGGATCTCGGTTTCAAAGTCCTCAAGCTGGATCAGTCCAACTTCAAACCATGGCAGGCTCCTAGCGAAGAATTGAGCGCAGATCATCTCAGCCAGCAACTGGCGCTGCACACTGATCATATCGACCCCGAAGCCAGCCAGGAAGATATCCTCTACGAACTGCTGATCAAGGCTGGCTTCGTGCCCACCGAAAAGATCGAGACCCTCGATCTGGCAGGAAGGCAGGTTTTCTCCATTGCCGAAGGCGCGTTGCTGATCTGTCTTGAAGAAGAACTTACAAGCGAAATGATCGATGCAGTTGCTGACCTTGAGCCCATGCAATTCATCTGCCTAGACAAGGGCTTTAAAGGCAACGACCAGCTCAAGGCCAACGCGGTACAGACCTTCAAATCCCGTTCTCAGGGTGCCGAGACCGAGATGGTCTTTAAGGTGGTCTGAGATGAAGGATTCTGACGTCGGGCAAGTGCTGATCTACCAGTCCGAATCCGGTCAGACCCGGCTGGAGGTGCGTCTGTCGGGGGAGACGGTCTGGTTGACTCAGGCGCAGATGGCGGAATTGTTTCAGACTTCGGCGGACAATATCAGTTTGCACCTGAAAAATATCTTTGAAGACAACGAGTTGGAAGAGGTGGCAACTGCCGAGGATTTCTCGGTAGTTCGACTGGAGGGGGTGAGACAGGTACGCCGCAATCTGAAGCACTACAACCTGGATGCCATTATTTCAGTGGGTTATCGGGTGAAATCCCATACCGCCACCCGTTTTCGCCAGTGGGCGACCCGGCAACTCAAGGAGTACATCGTCAAGGGCTTTGCGATGGATGATGAGCGCCTGAAAAATCCCGATCAGCCGTTCGATTACTTCGATGAATTGCTGCGTCGCATCCAGGATATCCGTACCTCGGAGAAGCGCTTCTACCGCAAGATCACCGATATCTACGCCACCAGCGTGGATTACGACCCGACCCAGGATATCAGCATCGACTTTTTCAAGACGGTACAAAACAAGATGCACTGGGCCATTCACGGCCATACCGCAGCCGAGTTGATTCAACAACGTGCCGATAGCGACAAACCCAACATGGGCCTGAGCAACTGGCGCGGCGATAAGGTGCGCAAACAGGATGTGGCCATTGCAAAAAATTATCTGAACGAGGAAGAGCTTAGCGCACTGAATAACCTGGTGGAACAGTATCTGGTGTTTGCCGAAGGCCAGGCCATGCGGCGTATTCCGATGCATATGGGCGACTGGATCGAAAAACTGAATGGTTTTCTGACATTGAATGACCGGGATATTCTGGATAACGCAGGCAAAGTATCCCATGAAATGGCCAAATCACTGGCAGAGCGTGAGTACGACAAGTTTCATCAACAACGCTTGCATGATGAAGCGGTTAAGGCCGAAGGTGAAGATATCGTGCTGTTGGAAAAGCTGGAGCATCAGTTACTGCAGCGCACATCTGAAAAAAAGAGGGACAAGTAGATGTCGTTGCTCAAATTCAAGTTCGACGGCAACCTCGACTATCAACAACGAGCCATTGAATCCGTTGTGGGTTTGTTCGAGGGACAGCCGCTGGCCAACGAGACCTACTCGGTATCCATCGGAACCCAGGAAGGCGGTAGCCAGCTTTCCCTGAGCGATGACGAATTTTCCAATATCGCCGCAGTGGCTAACCACCTGGTGCTCACCGATGAGCTGTTACTGGAAAACCTGCAAAAGATACAGGAAGAGAACAACATCCCTAAACAGTCGGAACTGGCTGGCATGCATTTCTCGGTGGAAATGGAGACGGGTACCGGTAAGACTTACGTTTATCTGCGCACCCTGTTCGAGCTGAACAAGCGCTACGGCTTCACCAAGTTTATCGTGGTGGTGCCGAGTATCGCTATCCGTGAAGGTGTGCAGAAGAGCCTTGAAATGACGCGTGAGCACTTCAAGGAGCTCTATGACCAGGTGCCTTACGACAGCTTTGTCTATGACCCGAAGCGGCTGGGGCAGGTGCGGCAGTTTGCCACCTCGAACAAGATTCAGCTGATGGTGATCAACATCCAGGCCTTCGACAAGGCCACAGCGATCATGAATCAGGAGAACGATCGTCTCTCAGGTGTGCGGCCGATCGATTTCATCCGTGCTGCCTATCCGATCATGATTATCGACGAGCCGCAGTCGGTCGAAGGCGATACCCGCAAGGAGCAGACCAAACGCTCACAGGCGCTGGAGAGTCTCAATCCCCTCTGCACGCTGCGTTACTCGGCTACGCACAAGAACCCCTATAATCTGCTGTATGTGCTCAACCCCATCGACGCCTATGACCTGCGCTTGGTCAAACGCATTGAGGTCGCCGCCCTGGTCGGTGAAGAGGGTTTCGACAGCACCTTTGTCGCCTTGAAGAATGTCGATAACAGCAAGGGCATCAAGGCTAAACTTCAGATTAATGTGGATGATGCTGCCGGGCCGAAGAAGAAAACGGTTACCGTCAAGCAGGGTGACGACCTATACCTGAAGTCGAAAGAGCGTCAGGAGTACCAGCATGGCTGGCTGGTGGCTAACATCTCCTGCGAACCTGGCTTGGAACACGTTGAATTCAGCAATGGCCAGATGGTTCGCCTGGGCGCCGAGATCGGCGGCCTGGGTGATGACCTGATGCGTGCCCAGGTGCATGAGACCGTCGAGCAACACCTGAAAAAGGAACATGCCGTACGAGGCAAGGGCATCAAGGTCCTGTCGCTGTTCTTTATCGACAAGGTGGCCAACTACCGGGTCTACCATGATGACGGTTCCAGCAGTATGGGCAAGATCGGCCAGTGGTTCGAAGAGGCCTACAACGAACTGACGCAGAAGCCGCTCTACAAAGGCTTGCTGAGCTTTTCAGCGGAAGATGTGCACGACGGTTACTTCTCACAGGACAAGAAAGGCGCGTTCAAGGATACGAGCGGCAAGACTAAAGATGACGAAGATACCTTTGCCAAGATCATGCGCAACAAGGAGCAGTTGCTTTCCAATGACGAACCGCTGCGCTTCATCTTCTCGCATACCGCGCTACGCGAAGGCTGGGATAACCCCAACGTCTTCCAGATCTGCACTCTCAACGAGACCCGGTCCCAGGATCGCAAACGCCAGGAGATTGGTCGAGGCCTGCGCCTTCCGGTCAACGAACACGGCGAGCGGGTGTTCGATCCGACCGTCAACCGGCTGACCGTCATCGCCAACGAATCCTATGACGACTTTGCCCGTCAGCTACAAACCGAGTACGAAGAGGACTACGGGATTGGTTTCGGCAAGGTCGATATCACTGCCTTCGCCAAACTTGCCGACCCGGAGCAACTTCAATATACCCCGCTGGGTCAGGAGGTCTCCCAAGACCTGTACGACTCACTGGTAAGCAACGGCTATCTGGATGCCGAGGGCAGGGTGCAGGACAAATTCGACCCGAAGAACCCGCACTTCGTATTGACGCTGCCCGACGAGTGGGTGCATATGCGCTCCCGGATCGTCGATGAGTTGAACAAGTACGTCTTCAAGAACCGGGTGGTCAATGCCCGCGATCGCAAGAACCTGGAACTGCGCAAGAACATCACCCTCGATCCGACTTTCAGGGCACTCTGGGACAAGATCAACCAGAAGACGCGCTACCGGGTAACCTTTGATACCGATACGCTGGTGGCGCAAACCGCCAGGGCCATCGCAGAGATGCCCTGGATCCACAAGCCCAGGATCACCACGGCCCTCTATCGCCAGAACATGAGCAAGGCCGGTATCGAGGGTGAACAGATCTCCGGTGGAGTACGAGACGTAGTCACCTCCCCAGTCCTGCCAGACATCCTCGCCTACCTGCAGAACAGCACCGAACTGACGCGACACACCCTGGTGCGGATTCTCAAGGAATCCAGGCGTCTGGGCGAATTCCTGCTCAATCCCCAGGTGTTCATCAACCAGGTCAGCGACATTATCCAGCGAGAGCTCCACAGGGTAACGGTCAACGGCATCAAATACGAAAAGATCGGTGGCGTGGTCTACGAGATGCACCGTATGGAGCAGGAGGCCGAGCGAGGTATTACCCGCTACCTGAACAACCTCTACGAGGTGCAAAACCAGGACAAGACTCTGTTCAACTACGTCGAATTTGATTCCGACGTCGAGAAGGAATTTGCCAAGGCTTGTGATCTTGATGATCGGGTCAAGTTCTACTGCAAGCTACCTCCGCAATTCATAGTCGATACGCCCGTCGGTCCCTACAACCCAGACTGGGCCCTCGTCACAGAGAACGAGGAAAAGCTCTACCTCATCCGCGAGACCAAGAGCACCCGAAATCTTGCTGATCTCCGTGACAAGGAGAAGGACAAGATTGCCTGCGGCAAGAAACACTTTGAGGCGATTGGAGTTGATTATGAGGTGGTTACTACGTTGGAAGAAGCACTGAATGGCTAGTTCCGCCTATCTATGTGATGGATATGCTAACTGAATATGGCTTTTGGCAATATAAACTAGCCATTAGGAAATGGATATGAGTGGTGAAATAAAGAGAATCGATTCAATAAAAAACATGGCGGTCTTTCAGGACTTCCGCTGGGCCACATCTGTTAGAGATGAAAGTAACAACGTCTCTGAGTTCAAAAACATCAATATCCTTTATGGCCGTAACTATTCAGGTAAAACGACGTTGTCGCGTATTCTCCGTGCGATGGAGACCGGGGAGTTATCTGACAAGTTCGAAAATCCGTCTTTTGTGTTGTCTTTTGTCGATGGAACGCAAGAAAATCAAGCCACTCTTACAGGACACGGTAGAAAGATTCGAGTTTTCAATGAAGACTTTGTAAGAGACAATCTTCGCTTTATAACCAACCCGGATGACAGTGTCGAGCCGTTCGCTATTCTTGGCGATGACAACAACAAAATTGAAAAGGAGATCGAAGCACTCGAAAGTGAACTTGGCTCAAAAGAGGAAGGAGTCCAGACAGGTTTGTATGCTGAGAAAATAAAGGCGATCACCGTATTCGATAAAACGAGACAAGATCACAAAAAAGCCAGCGACGACCTTGAAAAACAATTAGCCGACAAGGCGACCGATAGAAAAATCGGTATAAAGTACAAACCAGAGCGTTTTGGCGATCAAAACTACAACATCCAGAAACTTAAAACCGATATTGGGAAAGTCCAGGATACAAGCTATCAGCCGCCAACTGATGCGCAAGTTGCCCAATACGAAAAGCTAATCACCGAAAAGACACTACAGCCCATCTCTCCCTTCCGTGCGCCTAGTCTATATATTTCGACACTGGCAAATGAAGCCGAAGTTCTCGTAACCAAAAAGATCAGTGAATCAGATAAGCTTGAGGAGCTAGTAAAAGATGCGGTTCTAAATCGCTGGGTCAGCGAAGGCCGAGCCCACCACAGAAACAAACGCGACAACTGCGCATTCTGCGGCAACCCAATCACCGAAGATCGCTGGAAGCAACTAGAGAAACACTTTGATGAAGAGTCGGAAAAGCTCGAGAAGGATATTGAAGGCGTAATCGCCAGGATTGATGCGGAGAAAAACACAGTATCGTCCGCCCTTTCAATCGACAAAAGCTGTTTTTATTCAAAATTCCACGAGAGACTTAATGAGTTAGAAGGCGCGCTAAAGGGCGCTGTTGGTAAGTACATAGAATCCCTGGATGCACTGACTTCTCAGCTCAAGGACAGAAAAGATAACATCCTTAGCCCAATATCGTTTGTGAGGCCAAATGATGCCGCTGATGGTCTGGTGGCTTCCTGGGCTTTGTATGAAGAGATTCGGGGCGAATCGGATGACTTCTCAAACTCGTTAGGCAAGGAGCAGGTGAAAGCAAAGACGGCTTTGCGATTAAAAGAGGTTTCTGATTACCTGGTCACAATACGATACCAAGAGAAGCTCTCTTTCATTGAAGGCCTAAAGAGCAATCATGATGAATCCGAGCAAGAAAAAAATCGCCTAGAAGGAGATATTAGTCAGAAAGAGAGGCTGATCGCGGCCAAGAAACGCGAACTAAACGACGAGGAGAAGGGCGCAAAGAAAGTCAATGAGTATTTGAACAACTTCTTTGGGCACCAGTTTCTTTCACTCGAGGCCAAGAAGGACAAAGTTCCAGGCGAGGAATCTAAGCGAATCCGGTTTGAAGTCATCCGGGACGGTAAGAAGGCTTACCACCTGAGCGAAGGCGAGTGTGGCCTTTTGGCATTCTGCTATTTTTTGGGAAAACTCGACGATATCGATACCAAGGATTCTAAGCCGATAATCTGGATTGACGATCCGATATCATCACTCGACGGGAATCATATCTTCTTTGTTTATAGCCTGTTAAACGCGGAGATCGTAGCTAGCGGAAAATATGAACAGCTGTTTGTTTCAACGCACAATCTTGATTTTTTGAAATATTTGAAGCGGTTGAATGGACAGTATTTTGACGTAGATGGGAAACAGAAAAACTACCAAAAGGGTTATTTCGTTGTCGCTCGTGAGGGAAAGACATCTACGGTCAGAGTGATGCCGAAATACCTTAAAAAATATGTGACCGAATTCAACTACCTCTTCCATCAGATACACCAATGCGCAGCAATTGATGCTGTTGATGACACTAACTATACAACGTTTTATAACTTCGCGAACAATGCCAGGAAGTTTTTCGAGATTTACCTCTACTACAAGTATCCAGACCAAGGAATGAACAAGGAGACACTATGTCTTTTCTTCGGTGAAGAAAAAATCCCTGCCGTTTTAACAGATAGAATCAATAACGAATATTCACATTTGAGCGGAGTGTTCGAGCGTGGATCGACGCCTGTAGAAGTGCCGGAGATGCAGACCGCTGCGCGACAAATCATTGAAAGACTGAAAGAAGATAAGGATCAGTACTCTGCGTTACTTAAAAGTGTTGGAGTGAGCGAGACTACTCCTAGTGAAACGTCAGAGGAAGATGGGAAGGGGCAATGAGAACCAGATATTTGCTCAAGTAGGTGAGTTGATGAAATTTCTTCACGCCGCAGACATTCACCTTGACAGCTCCCTGCATGGCCTAGAACGCTATGAGGGCGCCCCTGTAGATGAAATCCGTAGCGCCACGCGACGTGCTTTCGATAACCTGATCGATTTGGCGATTGACGAGGAAGTGGCGTTCGTACTCGTGGTCGGAGATCTGTATGACGGCGATTGGAAAGATTACAACACAGGCATCTTTTTTGTAGAGCGGATGGGAAGGCTGCGCGAGGCAGGCATTCGTGTATTCATCGTGGTGGGTAACCATGATGCTGCCAGTCAGATTACCAAGCATCTACGGTTACCGGACAATGTCACGCGGTTCTCAACCAAGCACCCGGAGCGGATTATTCTGGAAGATCTGAATGTAGCGGTTTATGGGCAGGGCTTCGCTACACGGGCTGTAACAGACGACTTGTCTCAGGCCTACCCTCAGGGTGACCCACAGCTTTTTAATATCGGCCTGCTGCACACATGCCTTGACGGCAAGCCAGGTCATGAGCCCTACGCCCCATGCACTGTTGATGGGCTACGGTCAAAAGGATACCAGTACTGGGCTCTGGGTCATGTCCATAACCGTGAAGAGGTAAGTCAGGACCCATGGATTGTGTTTCCGGGGAATATCCAGGGGCGACACATCCGTGAATCAGGGCCTAAAGGTTGTACCTTGGTTACTGTCGAAAACGGAGAGGTCGAGGAGGTTGAACACCGTGACCTTGATGTGATGCGCTGGTCTCTCTGTGAACTAGACGTTTCTGCCAGCGAGTCAGTTGATGACATCTATGAACAGGTACACGAGGGGCTGCAGTCCGCATTAGATAGCGCCGAAGGAAGGCCGGTTGCCGTGCGCCTGGTATTGAAAGGGGCTTGCACTGTGCATTCGACCTTGCATGCTGACCGTGAGCGTTGGATCCAGGAGTACCGTGCCCTGGCGACGGGGCTAGGTGGCGCAGGTATTTGGCTGGAGAAGATTTCCATCAAGACTAGGCCGTCTGTCTCTGTTGATGAGGTGCTTGAGCGTGACGATGCACTAAGCGGCCTGCTGCGTGCTATCCGCGACATGGAACTGGATGGCTCGGCATTGGAAGAACTTGCCGAAGAGATATCAGCACTTCGTCAGAAACTCCCCGCAGAACTGCTGGGTGGCGATGAACCCTGTGACCCTACCAATCCGGAGGTGCTAAAAGAGACACTGGAGGATATCAAAGAGCTTCTAGTCAGCCGTTTGTTGTCCACGGAGAAGGGAGTGTGAAGCCAGGATGGAATCGGCATGAAAATAATTGAATTAAATCTTGCTGCATTCGGTCCGTTTACCGAGAGGGTATTGGCTTTTGATGGAACAGGGCTCCATATCGTCTACGGCCCTAATGAAGCTGGGAAAAGTTCGGCCCTGCGAGGTCTGAAATCCTTGCTTTATGGGATAGACGAACGAACTGCGGACAATTTTATTCATGCCAATGACAAGCTCCGTATCCACGGAATCTTACTGACAGGTGATGGGCATGAGCTCAGATTTGTTCGGCGCAAAGGCCGGAAAAACACGCTATTGACTCCGGACGATGAGGTGCTGGATGAACGGGTATTGGCACCGTTTCTTAGCGGTGTGAGTTCAGAGCTCTTTGAAACTCTCTTTGGGATTGATCACCAGGCATTGATCCAGGGCGGGCAGGAAATACTGGAGCAGAAGGGCGAGGTCGGGCAAGCGCTTTTTTCAGCAGCGCTTGGCAGCCATGCGCTCCATGCTGTCCTTGGCGAGCTTGATGCAGAGACCAAGCGGCTTTTTCTCCCGGCAGGTTCAAAACCAGTAATCAACTCAGCCATCCGTGCACATACAGATCTCAGAAGCGAGATTAGACAAAGTTCACTTTCATCCAGAGAGTGGGAGGAGCATAGGCGTGCCTTGGGACGTACAACCAAGGAACTTGAAGCTGTTCAATCCAAACTGGTGGACAACCGGATTGAGGTAAATCGTTTACAACGTATTCAGCGTGTTTTACCGAAATTGGCTCGGCGTCGTGAGTTTTTGCTGGAACTGGAATTGTTGGGTGCCAATTCAGATAAACCAGTTGTCGTCCTGCCGGATGATTTTACTGACCGTCGTCGGAAAGCGGTGAATGCCTTGGAGACCGCTCAGGCCATTCTTGGTAAGGCTACCCCGCGTCTTGAAGGTTTGCAGAAACAGCTCGAAGAATTATCAACAAACCAGGGATTGCTGGAGCAAGCAGAGATCATTGAAGATCTCCATGCTCGCCTGGGCGGACATCGAAAAGCGCTGCAAGACCGACCGCATCTCGAAGCGGAAGCCCAGCAATTATTGACAGATGCTGGCTCTATCCTCAAAGAAATTCGTCCTGGTCTCGAGCTGAATGCTACTGAGCAATTACGCCCTATAGTGGCAAGGCGACAGAGCATTGCCGAGTTGGGCGGTAAAAATGCTGTGCTGAACGCTCGGGTAGAGCAGGCAAAAGCCAGCCTGCGTGAGACAGAGAAGCGACTTAAGTCAGCTCGCAAAGAACGCGATGAGATCACCGAATCAGGCAACACCAACGGTTTGCACCGGGCCATTGCTGCCGCGAGGAAACAGGGGGAATTGGATGCCTCGATCCAGTCGACTCAGAGTCAACTTACCAGCCTTCAGACAGAGTGTGCTGAGGATCTTGCACAGCTCACGCTATGGGAAGGGGAGCTGGAGGCGGTGTCCGGTTTGAAATTACCCAGCCGTGAAAGTATCCGTCACTTTGAAGAAAACTATGACGAGCTCTCGAAACGCATTCAGCGGCTTGAAGAGAAAAAAGAGGAGCTCGTCGACGCCTTACAGGATACCTCGCAGAGACTCAATGAGATCAAACGTGTCGGGGAGGTGCCGACAGAATCTGTCCTCACCGATGCCAGATCCGAACGTGATGTGGTTTGGCAGTTGCTGCGCCGGCAGTGGGTGGATGGTGAGGATGTGTCAGCTGAAGCAAGTGAACACCAGGGTGAGGGTACATTGCCGGATGCCTTCGAAATCCGACTTGCTGAAGCTGATGAAGTGTCTGATCGTCTACGCCGTGAAGCTGATCGAGTCCATGCATTGGCAAGCCTTCAGGCCAAGCAGGAGGGCGGGCAACAGCAAGGACAGCAGATTGATGAGCAGCTTGAAGCAACAAGCGCTGAAAAAGCTCAACTGGATGCGGATTGGCAGGCATTGTGGACTCCTTGCCAGATTGACCTACGCAGTCCGCGAGAGATGCGGGCCTGGCTGGATGAGTTTGAAAAACTTCGTGATCAGGTGGTACAGCTCAATCTACTTCGTCAGAAAGTGAGTGAGCTCGAGCAAAATCGCACCACGCACATCCAACGGCTTAATGAGCAGCTGGCTGGACTGGAAAGAGCGGGATCCACATCGGAGGAGCTTGAAACTGTACTCCTGGAATGCGAAACGTTAGCCAGTCAGCTTGATGAATCCAAACGAAAACACGATTTACTGCGTAAGGAGGTCAATGACCGGGAAGCCGATGTTGAATCGTTGAGCGATGAGCATCGATTGGCAACAGAGGCACTTGATAAATGGAAGGCGCAGTGGAGTGATCTGATACAGAGCCTTGGTCTGCGAGCCGAGAGCTCACCATCGGAAGTTGATGATTTCATTGAACACCTCAGAGCATTGTTCTCGAAACAGAGCGAAGCAGAAAAACTGCGAATACGGATCAATGCCATCGACGAAGACGTTGCGGCGTTCGGCGGCCAGGTAGAGGCCTTGGTCGCCACGATTGCTCCGGAACTGGTGGATTTGCCCGCGGATGATGCCGTCGTACGTCTCAACTCACTGTTATCGGAAAACCGATCAAGACAGACAAAGCGGCAACAGATTGAAGAACAGATTGAACAGGCGACGCAGGAAATACAGGATTCGAACGCATCTATCCAGACCATGACGGATCGGCTTGATGCATTATGTGTAGAAGCAAAATGTGACACCCATGATCAACTTGAAGCAGCGGAACGCCGCTCGGCTGATTATCTTCGAATCAAGGAGACGATCTCTTCGATTGAGAAAGAGATCCTGGAAGCCGGTGAAGGCGTCACCATTGCGGAGCTGGAGGTGCAGGCGGAGGGTGTCGATCCAGATAGTCTGCCCGGGCGAATCACAGAGTTGAACAATAAGATCGAGGATGAGCTCGAATCCAGGCGGACAGAATTGGCTGAAACAAAAGGGCGCGAGGAAAAAGAGCTGGAGCTCATGGATGGCAGCGATCATGCAGCACTGCTCGCTGATCAGGCTCAGGCAATACTTGCCAGCATCCGTTCAGATGCTGAGCGTTACGTGCAGGTAAAATTGGCTGGCAAGATCTTGCGTGACCAGATTGACCGTTATCGCAGAGAGAATCAGGGTCCGCTGGTCAAGCGAGCTAGCGAACACTTTTGTGCACTAACGCTTGGGGCTTTCGATGGGCTCATGACTGACTTTAATGAAAAGGATGAGCCTGTCCTTGCCGGTATTCGCTCAGGGGGAGAGCGTGTGTATGTGGAGGGGATGAGCTCAGGGACGCGGGATCAGCTCTACCTGGCGTTGCGTCTGGCCTCTCTCGAAAAATATATGGAAAGTGCAGAGCCCATGCCTTTCATTGTGGACGACGTATTGGTGGACTTTGATGATGCACGTTCACAAGCTGCATTGAATGCTTTGGCTGAATTAGCAGAAAAGACGCAAGTTATCCTGTTTACCCATCATTCACAGGTTGTCGAGCAGTCAAAGCAATTGCAAGGGGCGGTGCAAGTACATGATTTGTAACAAGACTGATTGTTAAAAAGGGCTAGTAATCAATGTCGTCAACATTTGCCTGGCTAGATCATTCAGAAAGCGACCGTCGTAAAGCGCTCGATGTCGTTGATCTGTTCCGTGAACAAGACACGCGGGATGAGCTTGGCATTGGAACAGTGTTCCCCGCATGCGCGGGGACGAACCGGTAAAAATCATGGATACATCGCTAAGATGATTTATACCCACATCACGCCTGATCACAAGCATGTTTGCAGTCCGTTCGATCAGCTGAAGAGCCTTCGATAACAGAGTTGTAAATTCTTCGGTCCAACAGGGATGGACCGAGCATCGCCATATTTTATAGGTGGTTTCTCTACAGGAAATATTCCCATGAAGGCCCGGATTTGCTAGGTTTGAGTAATATCGGGACTTTGAAAATTACCAGTATCACAGATCCCGATATGATTGAATTCGTGATATTTGCGGGAGACCCATGCGAGCAAACAGGCCCGTCAGGCGACTCAAGAAAGAAATAATTACCGGATCTGGACAAGCACAGATTATCGAACAACCCAAGCAGCTTGCTCATATTCTATGGGCAGCATCGCGTGGAGAAACAGGCATAAGAAATGTTGCGCTGATCTGGATGCTTTGGCAGTGGGTTGCGTATTAATGAGGCCGCTCAACTGACAATCAAAGATATCTATTTCCCGACTGGGGACCTGAAGGAGGCATTCAGAATACCGGCCAAATACACCAAAACCGGCAAGCCTCAAACAATCTACATATTGGTCCCACAGCAACGTGAAGCACTTAGTAACCTCAAGGCGCAGCGACTTCAGAATCGAGTCATGCTGTCCCCTGATGGCGCCTACGGTGGTTTATCACCAGAAAGCCCTGTGTTTCTCTCTCTGAAGGGCAAGCGATGGCAAAAACTGGCGTTTAACATAAAGCGGTACCGGGATATAGAAGGTAAGTTAAAAGAGACAATGGTCTGCGGTTCTCTTGAGAATTTGGCTCATGAGCTTATCAAGCAGGCAGGTGTCAATGGGGGATCCAGCCACTCAGGGCGGCGTAGCTTGGCAACCTGGCTGGACCGCAAGGGCCATGACCTAGAACTGATCCAGGGAGTCCTGGGGCATTCCAGCCCTGATATGTCACTTATCTATATAGACCCTTGGGACAGAAGGATAGATCATGCATTCAAAGCTACCTGTTGCAGCTTAGTACCACCACAGATCCACTATATTCCATCGTTTCAATGAGTTAACCACCAGCCATATATAGTTACTTGTATATTATATATCTAGGAGTATACTTTGAAAGGGATTGTATTCGTAGGGCGCTCGTTAGAAGTGATTCGCAAATTTCCTGTCGAGATTAAACGTGAGGCGGGTCATCAATTGGATAGAGTACAAAACGGACTGGACCCATGGACTGGAAGCCGATGACTTCAATCGGACAAGGAGTGCGTGAAATTCGCATCCAGCAAGAAGGGCAGTGGCGTGTTATTTATATCGCGAAATTCGACGAGACAAATTATGTTTTACACGCTTTTAGAAAAAAGACACAAAAAACGCCAATGCCCGATATTGAAATAGCTAAACGAGCGCTTAAAGAAATAGTTCAAAGGTTTTATAAATGAGCAAAGAAAACCGATATGAAAGTGTGTGGGATGCCTTGGAAGATGATCCTATTCGGGCTGAAAACCTAAAATTGAGATCGGCACTATTAATAGCGATTAACGAAGAGTTAACATCCAGAAAACTAAGGCAAAGTGAAGCTGCAGAGCTGTTGCACATCACTCAGCCACGAGTCAGTGCCTTGAGCCAGGGAAAAATCAGTGACTTCCGATTGGATACTCTGGTAGATATCGCGCATCGTTTAGGATTACACGTATCAATCGAAATAGCTGCATGATGGCCATGGGTTCGGTCTGGAAATTTTGTTGAACACTAGCTTTCATTATGCTTGAGGGATTCGTACAAAAAGTGAAAGATGGAAATAAATGGTATTAGAGAATTTCCGCTTTCGACTGTGGATTCAATCGGTCAACACAACATACTACATTCTACATAGGTAGAAGGAGTGTGTTGATGACACGAAGACCACGAATCCATTACACCGAAGAACAGCGTACATTGATGTGGGAGCGCTGGCAGAAAGGGGACTCCCTGGAAAAGATTGCTAATCTGTTTGATCGGCATCACCCATCAATCGAAAGAATCCTTGCTGAAACTGGCGGTATACGTCCTGCAGTCCGCCATCGTTCCAGATTGGCACTCACCATGGCAGAGCGTGAAGAGATATCGCGTGCAGTGGTAACAGGTCTCTCGATTCGCTCGATTGCTTCGTCACTTGGCCGTTCGCCATCCACCATTAGCCGCGAAATACAACGTAATGGTGGTCGGCAAAGCTACCAAGCGAATCAGGCCGATGAGGCAGCCTGGGAGCGTGCACGTCGCCCAAAGATCGGTAAACTGGTAGAGAACCGAGCCTTAGCACGCATCGTAGCAAGCAAGCTCCAGTCGTCGTGGGCTCCCGAGCAGATTGCCGGGTGGCTCAAACGTTTCTATCCTGATGATGAGAACTACCAGGTGTTACACGAAACCATCTATCGCAGCCTCTATATTCAGGCGCGTGGTGCCTTGAAAAAGGAACCCGCACAGTATTTATGACGACCAAGAGTCATGCGTCGGTCACGCCATCATACTCAGAAGACACCAGATCATGGCCAGATCACAGACGCTATATCGATTAGTGAACGTCCTGCCTCAGTAGAGGACCGTGCGGTACCTGGTCACTGGGAAGGTGATTTGATCTGTGGTAGTCACAATAGTCAGATTGCGACGCTCGTTGAACGTCATTCTCGCTACTTGATGCTAGTGAAGGTCGATAGTAAAGACAGCGAGACCGTTGTAAAAGCATTAATAAAGCAAGCTCATAAGCTCCCGCAAGAACTGTACAAGTCACTTACTTGGGACAGGGGTAGTGAGATGGCTGCACACAAGCGCTTTACATTGGCGACGGACATGCAGGTATACTTCTGTGATCCTCAGTCACCATGGCAGCGTGGTTCGAACGAGAATACCAATGGACTATTGAGACAGTATTTCCCTAAAGGAATCGCTCTTTCGAGCTACACACAAGCTAAACTAAATGCTGTTGCCAGGCAGTTAAATGCACGTCCAAGGAAGACGTTAAACTACGAAACACTAGCTGAAAGATTTAATGCATGTGTTGCGTCGACTGGTTGAACCCGCAGCCCGAAGCGGACATTCAATACCCAGTTAAAAGACTGGAATTGTTCGCGGCCAGGACATAGACTTAATTAAAATAATAAAGGGACAAGGGATGCCTCGTACTATTCAGACTCCCTCTTCTTCATGTCAGTTTTTTAGTCCGAAAAGTCCCATTTTCGCCGTATTGAAAACTGTTGATTCTAAACTGACATTTTTAAATTAAGCAATTAACTAAAAGCTTAAAAGCTAATAGCAAGTTATAGCTATATAGATGCAATATATGGCTTGGTGTGATATTTAATATAAGGCTACATTATTTTATTAAGGATTAACTTGAAATCAACTTAGCATGTTAAAACTTACGGGGAATTTGTGATGGATCATTTTCATACTAAAAAGCTATCAATTATATTCTTTTGCAGATGAATAAATCTCTTAATGACAAAGTCTATTTTGGTAAGGGGCTGGATCCTGCTCAAGGGCGTATTGTTTCCTGGGCTATTAACACAGAGAAAGTGTTGAGCTCTCAACTTTCACTTACCCAGGAGAGAGGCATTAAGAATGAGGTGGAACATCTCTTTAAGCCAGTTCTTAACAATAAATGGACGGGTACTTATGAGCAGAGAGTGGGCAATGAGAAGGTAAAGACCAGTTTCTCGAATGTTGATATGGAGGCATCACTTAGAAATGTACTGGCAGCATACGAGACATTCATGCAGCCAGAGTATTATCACCTTATCAAAAAACGAAGTCTGACAGGATTGAACAAGTTGCTTAATCGAAAGGAAAATATGGCAAGCTATTTGTCAGCAGCATATTTGTATCAGCGTGAATTGGGATCAACTGATTCTAGACCCAGCTTAAATCCAAGCATCATTCGAGAGTTGACAAACCATTTACAGGAAAACCTCAACAACTATTACCTGCTTGATGGCGCTGCACTGTTCAAGGTTGATGGTTCTGAAGCTACGATTGGGGAACACAGGTTGTTCGTGGATCTTGCCGATAAAAGGACAAGTAAAACCGAGATAGTGGTTAAGCCCGGCAAGATTCAAAACGGTAGACTTGTGATGGTCACCGATATGAAAAATGAGAGGGGTGAAGTTGATCCCGCACCAAATGATCAGTTCAAGCTATCTATCACTCATATTGAGCATTCCATTCAGACTGACCCTTCAGGTATTGAGGAGTCCTACTGGATCCAGTTGATAGAACCATTTCCTTTCGATGTGAAATTCTCAGGTATTTCACGACCAAGTCGGGAGCACCCTGATGATCCAGTTGCTTTATCGCACAGATTTGTCTACGATCGATATAAGGATAACCCTCTTGAAGGAGCTTGGTCGTATCACCTTGATTTCAAATATGCCCCGAAAGAGGATGATGATCTGTATCTAACCATACAGGACGATATGGATGTCAATAAATTCTCTGGGTCAGCTGCGGATAACAAACGATTGGACCTTAGTGCGGTCGCCTATCTGAGTGAGGCTATCGATCTGTACCGAGAAAAAGAACCAGAAAAAATCATTGATAAACTACTGAAGACGGAACTTTTTCTCGATAAATACAAGGCAATGATGCAACCGCTGGTTGATCCCATTCGGTTTAGGTACTCCGAAAATAATAAAGGATGGATTTCCTACAATGCTCAGTGGATTATTGAGGAAGCATATGATGACCTTGGTAGACGTGTTGATGGTAGATGGACAATTCGGAATTCAGAAGATCAGCGCCTAACAGTCTTTGGTGGTTTCCAAAGCGTATTCTCAACTATTCAAGTGATCCAGAACAATGATTTCGGAGACAACTTCCGCTTCCAAACTGATATTGTAGAGTTTCCGGGGCATGTAGTACCTAACTTGGATTACATTAATATCGAAGATACAGATGAAAATGTTATTCGAACCCTTTCAGGCACTGATGTGCTGAGTCAGATTCAAACCACTCAGCAGAAAATGGGAAGTTATACCGTCATTGAGCGCATGAGTTACATAAAGAATGGTGTAAAACACTTACTAAATGGCCGAGAAATTTGGTCCGGTCCGATATCAGAATATGTAACAGACTTTGAGGCAGGGGATTACTACAAAATCATACATTTCATTAGCTCCCGCGACGGTTTCGAAGAAATCTTTCAAGTGGATTTCATACATG
Source organism: Candidatus Thiodiazotropha sp. AKAK3 (assembly GCF_058244645.1). NCBI lineage: Bacteria > Pseudomonadati > Pseudomonadota > Gammaproteobacteria > Chromatiales > Sedimenticolaceae > Candidatus Thiodiazotropha > Candidatus Thiodiazotropha sp. AKAK3. The sequence continues at coordinate 206,215 of NZ_JBSYOQ010000053.1, read as the reverse complement.
GAGACAAGGAAAAATGATTGTAACAGGGTCGGTAACTATTGCGGCTGAAGATTACGAAAAACGAGGTGAGTCTTCTGGCTTAAAAGATGATCGCTTTGATCATGTTGAAGTGTGGTATCGTTTTGAAACCGTCTTGATTGAATCCAGAGATAAGATGGAGATTGGCGGGATTCCTCACATTAAATATAAAAATCTTGAAGCGATCCGGTATGCAAAAAAGTATTGCTCTCAGAAGAAGAACAGCTGCGGCGTCTACTTTCAGGGTGTGAATCGGAGCGACTGCGCTCATTTTCTGTCTCATTGTTTGCACAAGGGCGGTATCACAATTCAGCGGGAGTCCGGCCCAGATGAGTGTAAGGACAAATTGTCAGTTCGTGTAACTGAAATTGTGAAAGTATTGAGTGAACTTAGTGATAAATACAAGAATGTCTACCCTATTACTTATGACGAAGCTATTTATGGAGATCCGGCTTATCTTGAGACATTTCGTATTAGACCCAGCCATGCAATGCTGGTACATGAGACACGACCTGTAGCAGGAGATCCAGATAAGCGGGAAACACTGTATTATGCTCATTCTCGGGAGCGTTGCGGGAAAGAGGTTGGAGATCTTGCGTGGTATCAGAACTTCGGAGGGGCATTTCGAATCTACGACTCTAATTGAGGGTTGGCCGGGATTCCTACCATATCCGCCAAAAGCAACCATATCTCAATGAATTAATTAGTAATACTTTGCATTGTAGCAAAGTGATTCTTCAGGAATCGCTACAGGCTGGAGACTAATAATTTCACTGTATTCCATTAAGTTAAGCGTGAAGTGGCTATATTCAACGCTTTTCCCGGCCGGACCTCAAATACAGATGGGGCACAGATCCCGCCCTCGATGCCGGGCCTGGTGTAACCCGGGAAAGGAGTTACAAAAACGCCCATCGGCACACCACCTAGTGTAACCCATACCCAATCCAAGCAAGTTTCCAACTAAAACCAGCCCAGTCGCTACTGATTGTTTTGATTAGATATGAAAGAAAATTTATCGTTATAGAAGCTTGTATATTGAATTTCCAACTCACATCTACTCAGTTTTTCTTCGAGCTCATCTGGTGTAATGGTATTAGGCTCCAAGAACTGTATATCGACGATAGTCTTTTCTTCATTAGCTGGCATCGAATAACCTGTATCAAGCAGACCTGTTTTACATTTATACTTATCGCCAGTAAACAATGCCCTGATTACACTATCCAGAGGTTCCGTACCTTTTCCCTTTATAACGTTATTATCTAGTCTGACAACAAAACGCTTAATGAGAGCAGGACCCAATCCATTGTTGACAAGCTGTATACTGTATTTCTGTTGTTCTGGCCATCTTGATGTCCATGTGGTTAGATGAGGCTTAACTGAAAGCTTGTTATGTACGTGGGTACGCCATCCTGCCCATACAGTGAACACTAGAACGCAAAGTGCAATAACAACACTTGCAATGCCAGTTAAAGCCTCCCAATCTTGCATCATCAGCCAGTCAATAATGTACGAACAGTCCAATTTGCAAACTCCTATGAGGCGGTTTTACTGGCAGATTCTCCGAGAGTCCCTTAAGAATATTAATGAATACTCACTCAATGCATTTGCTTATGAGATGATTGAAAAGACCGATACCCTAGAACATGCGGTATCATCCCTGAAGGAAACCCAACACTGGATGGAAACGCATCCTTTCCGAATCATCTGGGGGCAACTACGCCGGCTGTTCATCTGATCAGTCGATCAACCTCGAGCGACGATATGGCCATGACGGACTCGTAATTTGCCGATCTCATCGAGGATTTTTCGTCCCTGTTTGAGATCCGAGATGAGCTCGTTTTGAATTCGACCCAACCGACTGTCCAGACTCCCCCAGGATCGGGTGAGGGTAAGATCTCCCAGGAGATCTCGGTCCATATGGACGCGATAGTAGCGACGCTTTTGCTTATTAACCCAATATTTCATCATGTTGAAGATCTTCAATTCGCATTTCTCACCATCGATTATATTTATGGAGAGGCTCAATCCATGAGCCTCTGCGGCTAAAATCTGGCTTAAGATGGTCAGTTTTTATCAATCCCCCAACTTTCCAGCAACCCCTGCAGCTCTTCCAGGGAGTGATAGGTCAGCGTCACTCGGCCTTTGGCCTGGCTGTCTGAAAACGTCACCTGACAGGGCAGGCAGTATTTTTCACTGAGTAACCGTTCCAGTCGATCGATGTTGGGATCCCGATCCGGTTGTGCCGTTCGACTGGCCTGACCGGATAAAATCGCCTTGATGTCATTGACGCGCTCTGTCAGTACCTTGACTGACCATTCCCGCTGAATGGCCATTGTGGCCAGCTCGATCTGGTACCGGCTGGGTAGAGGGAGTAGGGTCTTGGCGTGCCCCACATCTAGCTTCTTTTTATCAACGAGCGCTTGCACTGGCTCGGAGAGCTCGAGCAAGCGGAGAAGATTGGTCAGATGAGACCGAGATTTACCTACTGATTGAGCTGCCTCCTGATGGGTTAGCTTGAACTCCTCAATCAGTCGTTGGAGTCCGAGCGCCTCCTCGATCGCAGACAGATCCTCACGCTGGACATTTTCGATCAGGGACATAGCGCAGGCTTGTGCGAGCGTGAGATCGTTTCGCACGATAGCCGGGATCTCATGCAGGTAGGCTTGCATCGAGGCGCGCCAGCGGCGTTCTCCGGCAATGAGTTCGTACTGCCCATCGGTTTTGTCGAATCGCAGCACGACCGGCTGAATCACCCCTTGCTGCTCAATGCTTTCAGTGAGCTCCGCCAGGGCTTCCGGATCAAAATGTCGTCGCGGTTGCCAGCGACCGCGCTTGATCTTGTCGACCGGTACATTTCGCAGCTGGCCAGCGGTGGGGTCTGTGGTGGAGGGTAGGGTAGGGAGGGCCATCTATTTCGCCTTCTTGGGTAGTTTAGCAACCTGCTTGGTGAGTTTCTCGATGGCTTTGGTCTTTTGCTGACACTCTGTTTCCAGTTTAGCGCAGGCTTGCTCCAAATCGTCGTGTCGGTGCTGGTCATGCCGACGCTCTGCCTGTTCAGTTGCCAGGGCTGCTGCGAGCTCGGCACGTTCGGCTTGTACAGACGCCAGTTGAGTCTGCTGCTGCTGATAGGCGGTCTCCAGCTGCTCGACCTGGCCAGCGCGTCGAGCGACCTCTTGACTCAGCTCACTGGCGCGCTCGGTACTGGCCTGTTTCGCCTCCAGGAAGCTTTGGTTGAGATTCTCAAGCTTCATCTGCAAAGTTTGTTGTGTTTTCTCCGCTTCGACACGCTCCTGTGCTCGTGCAGTACGCTCCTGGTCATAAAGCGTGGTCAGTCGGTGCTCGGTGGCTTGGTGGCGCTCCTCTTCCTTGCGTAAGGCCATCTGTGCACGCTGTGTTTGGCTTTCGGCCTGTTCCAGGCGTACCCGGAACTCTTCATGGAGGGTGGGGATTTGCGCCTCAAGCGCTTGGCGCCGATCGGTCTCTGAGATCAGTTGCTGCTGCAGGGTATCGCGTTTTTCCACCAGCTGCTCAATCTGATGTTGCAGGGTTTGGATCTCTGCCTTGGCGGTTTCCAGGGCCTCCAGGGCGGCGCGTCGTTCGGTTATAGCGGTCTCTACCGCTTCACGGGCCATTTGGGTATCGGATTCGTAATTCGATCGAGCCTGGGCTTCGGCCTGGGCGCGGATCCCGGCGAAGGCCTCCAGGAGGGGGGTGAGGGCTTCGGGTGGAAATCCCTGCAGGTACTCCAGCTGCTGTAGGTGGGTCCCCAGGTCGGCCCAAAAATCCCCCAGGGCCTGCTGGATGGTTTTCATGGAGCCCCGGTTGCCGATGGCCTCATAGATCTTGCGTTGGGTGATCGCTTGGCCTTGCCCTTGGCGGAGCAGTTTGTGGGCGGCGAGGGCGACCTGGTCGGCGGTTTTGAGGGTGTCGGTCTGTGTCTCGGGAGCAGGGTGCATGGTGTGGCTCATTTTATAAAGTGAGATCAAAAAGTTCTATATGTACTATATAGTATCAGATATTCGATATTTTAATAATATCATGTGATATTATTTTAAGCCTATATGTCTGATAACTCCCATTATCAGATGGATAAAAAGCAGTTTTTGCCCTATCCTGGGTTTCTGAATCACCGAGACCCTCCCGGAGGGTCGGCGGCCGGCATTTACCACCTGGAGGCCCCATGAACGAACTGCTTACTTCGGTCGCGACCCTGATTGAACTCCCTCGGGACCAGCTACCTACTTGTCCTGCCTGGGAGCGGCTCAGTCCCCACTGGCCGGCGCCGGAGGACAGAGAGATCCCCGGTCAGTGGGCGGCCAAGGTGCAGCTGTTCCGTTACCTGGCCAAGGCCTGGGGGGCGATATCGGACGACTCCTACCGGGCCCTGTGCGGGGATCTCCGATTGTTCTTCGAGTGGTGCCGGGCTCGGGAACTGCCGGTCCTGCCGACGACACCCCGGGCGGTGGCCGACTTCGTTGTCGACCAAGCCGAGATCAAGGCCAAGTCGACGGTGCGTCGCTACTTGGCCTCGATCGCCAAGGCACACAAGACAGTCAATCTGGCCAATCCTGTCACCGACGAGGATGTGACATTGACCTTTGAGCGGCTCTATCGGGACGATATCTCAGAGCCCCTTCAGTCCGAAGGCCTGCGCTGGAAGACCTTGAGCATCGGGCTGACCAACCTGGGGGAGGGCACTCGGGCCGTGCGCGATAACGCCCTGCTGCGGGTGATGTACGATTGCCTGCTCCGTGCCTCAGAGGTACAACGTTTGACCATTGAGGGGCTGAGCCAGGATCGCAACGGTTACCGGATGCGAGTCATCCGGTCCAAGAAGCGTTCAACCGCACAGCAGGGGGTCGTGAAAACCAAGTTCATACACGAGACCACGGCGGCCGCCATTGAGGCCTGGTGCGCGCTCGCCAGCATCACACAGGGAGTGATCTTCCGGGGGGTGACGAAGAGCGGCGATGTCCTCGAGGCGCCGATCAGTACCAAGGGGGTGAATCGGGCCGTACAACGGATGGCCCAGGCGGCCGGCCGGGATGCGCGGGGATTCAGCGGGCACGCCTGCCGGATCGGGGCCTGCCAGGACCTGCTGGCCGCCGGCATCGATATCGGCCGGGTCATGCTCGCGGGGGATTGGGAGCGCCCTGAGATGCCTGCCTACTACGGAAGGAAGCTGACACCAGACCAATCCGGGATTGCTGAGCTATCGGTATTACAACAGCGTCGTTGATTGTATGCTCCAATTCAGAGCATCGAATGAGTGCTTCCGGCCCAGGCTGTGTGAAAACTATCCACTAGTCGAGCTGATCAAGAAATTACATCAAAAATGAAGCTCTGTCGCCCAAGAAAGGTGGTTCAGCATTACAAAATATACCAGATCTCACGAGAGAGCGCTTACTGCTCTATTCCTAGTGAGTTTTCACACAGCCTCGGCCAATAGCGGACATAAAAACAGGCATGTCAGTTGTAGAAATATCAGGGAAGCAGGTGCACAGAGGTTCAGCATGATCTGGATTTAAAGTGAAAGGGTGAAGTGTCGGAAAACATTACACTTCTTTAGCCACTTAAGAAATGAAGTGTAACTGCCTGATATCAGTGGGTGGCTTTGTAATAATACCGATTCCTAATTCATCGTAAATGTCAGTATTTTTTACATTCCTCTTCCTTATACAAGTAGCGTATCAGCATAACTAAATGTTTTTTTTGTAATTATCAAGTACGGCGTACATTTTGCATACAATAAATAGGGTTATTGGGAAATAAACTTCACAATTCCGTTTCTGCTGTCAGGGAAGACTGCCTCATCTGAATTTGTCCTCCCTTGAGTTTTAAATCAATTCTTAAAAATTATGCAGGATTGGATAACAGTTATTTATTTGCCGAACTAGGATGCTTAGTTCGTATTAGTTGATTTTTTCTAAAAGGGGTCTATCGTAAAAATAGCGGTATGAAATGGAGATTCGATTATGAAAAAAAAGATACTTCTTTTTTTGAGCCTTTACTCACTTGCATTGTTTTCATCACATGGAGTTGCAGTAACCATTACCTTGGTTCCCATGTCACAAGAAATTCGTGTCGGTAGCACGACTTCAGTCGATCTTAACATCTCAGATCTTGGCGATTATTCAGCCCCTTCTCTCGGAGCATTTTTAACTGAAATAGTCTTTGATGATGTAGCTCTTTCATTTGAGTCAGTGACATACGGAGATTTACTTGGAAGTACAGAGCCATCTTTATTTGAAACGGATATTGTCACGACAGTGACGCCCGGTTCAGTTTCCTTGGACGAATTCTCCTTTCTCTCTGACTACGAGTTGGATTCCCTGCAGCCAGATAGCTTTACTTTAGCCTCATTATCATTCATGGCTACATCGGCAGGGACCAGCCTGCTTGAATTCGGTTTGATTGATCTAAGTGACGCCATAGGCTTTTCAATCCTGGATCCAACATTGGAAACTGCCAGCATCACTGTCACGCCAGAGCACCACACCGTCCCGGAACCAGCAACATACATACTCATGCTCAGCGGGCTAGTAGGCATTATGGGATTAAAATGTAGAAGACATAAAGGATCATAACGTAGATAAATTTAAATCTCACGAAGTATTCGTAGGACATTGTCTTTTTAAATTAAGGAGACAGGCGATGAAAAGCCAGAACAAAGGACGTGGTTTGTTTTTGCTTCAGATGATTATTTTGTTTCTTTTGCCTATTAATGTATTTGCTCAATCTTGCGTTCAGCCTCCCACTGGTATCATTGCCTGGTGGCCTTTCGATGAAACGGAAGGCGCAACAGCGGAAGACCGTATAGGAAACCATCCTGGCGCTCATACGAATGGACCGGTTCCCGCTGATGGAATGGTCGGTGGTTCCCTCCGCTTCGATGGTCGAAATGACTATGTTGCTGTTGCAGATAGCGACCTATGGTCTTTTGGAAGTAACAACTTTACCCTTGAGTTTTGGGCCAACTTCGATGCGGCTGGGGGAGGCTCGATAGGACATCCTGGCGATATATTCATTGGCCATGATGATGGACCGGGAACAAGAAACAAGTGGTTCTTTGCGCTTGGTGGTGGTGCTCTCAACTTTCATATCAATGGGCGTAGTACAGGTAGCCGTTTCTTTCCCCGCGCTCCATTTTCACCAACTGTTGGTGAATGGTATCACTTAGCCATCACGCGTGATGGCAGCCTATATACGATATATGTCAATGGGGAGCCTGCTGCGTCAACAACAGATACACGCATAATCCCTAATTCTAGTGCGCCTTTGACAATTGGCCAAGCCGAGTTTCTTGGTTTCATGAACGGTCGACTTGATGAGGTATCGATTTATAACCGTGCACTATCAGAAGATGAGCTTCGTGCGATTAGTGATGCTGGTGGCGAAGGTAAGTGCAAGGAACTTCAAATACGTCCGGTCGCTGGAGGTGATACAGGTAGGGTTACTGTCACGATCACAGGAGGAGTTTTCGAGGAAGGCACCTCTGTTAAACTGGTTTATCCCGGTGAGCCAGATATTGTCGGTGAGTTTGTCAAAGTAGAACATGACGGTAGAGTTATAACTACCTCTTTCGACCTTAGCGACCAGGCACGTGGATTGCGGGATGTAGTAATCGAGAGTCCTAGTAATACCGTTAGCACCCTGGAAGAAGGATTTACTGTTGAGGCCGGGATTGTTCAAGATCTATGGATTGATGTTGTAGGCTTGAACTTGATAAGACCAGGAAGACCTCAAACATTTTATATTACAGTCGGAAACAGTAGTAATGTAGATAAATATAATGCTTCCATAATGTTGGGAGGAATCCCACATGACGTAGAAACTAGAGCATTGTTTCCATTGCCTTTCGATTCCGTACCAAACGAGCTTGAAGGTAGCGGTATAGATAAATCAATATTCAGATTTATTGAGGAAAAAACTCTCTCTTCTGTAATTCCAGAGATTAGCGCAGGACAGCAGCTGTTTTTTCCTATTGAACTGACGGCCGTTTCTAATTCTAGCTTTACTCTAAATACCTACATCAAGGATGGAACAGTGGAGGCTGTTGGTAAAGATGGCGCCGAATGCTCATTTAATACGCAAGACACAAGCGCGCTGTTAAGAGCGCTAGAGCTTGCGGACGATGTGTTTTGGAATGGTAATCCATTGACACTGATTCGGGCTTGTTCGGGAGCTGCTGATGAATATGGAGGATTCCTTAATCAAGAAATGGATCAGGAAAACTCACCCCTTCATGATTGGTCCTGGTTACCGGTTAAAAATGCCTGTCATCATGCAAATCTCCTAATGTCACCACCTGTTAATGGAGAGCGAAGATACTATATTATATGGCACTTCCCAACACTTAATCTTTTTCCTGTCAGTCTTGTTGGAGGGCAATGGGTGCCATGCGATTCTAACGGAATAAAATCAAGTCGAAGCGCCTGTCCATTGCATAGTGATACTGGCAGGCTTAATTGGTCGTTCAGTGGAGATGGAATATGCCCATTGTGGGATTCTGGCACTTCGAAGGATATTACAGTTATTCAGTCCTTTGATCCAAATGATAAAGTAGGACCGAATGGTTATGGAGCAGAAAAGTATCTCTCAGGTGAAGAGCCACTACGTTACTCGATCTTCTTTGAGAATTACGAGACGGCAACTGCACCCGCTCAGGATGTGTTTATCGCAGATCAACTAAACAATACAAGTTTAATCCTAAATGACTTTAACTTTGGCCCAATATCGTTTGGGGATACACTTGTCAATCCACCTAAGGGTCTGATGAATTTTACAACAGATGTTGTTGTTCCTGGGCGGATACTTGAGAATATCTTAGTGCGTATCACAGGTAACCTGAATCCCGAAAATGGGTTTTTGTCTTGGCGATTCAGAACAATTGATCCAGCGACAGGAAATCCTCCTGTTGATCCTCGTGAAGGATTTCTTCCGCCGAATGTCAATCCACCAGAGGGAGATGGTAGTGTTCTTTTCACAATTACACCTAAAGATCTACCAACTGGAACAGAGATTTGTAATAAGGCAAATATCGTCTTCGATACAAACGAACCGATAGTGACTCCAGATTGGTGTAATACATTGGATAATGACGCTCCAAGTAGTACTGTGATTGGCCTCGACACAATACAGACGTCTGCAGACTTCGAGGTACAGTGGGATGGTACCGACATGGGAGCCGGCATCCGTGATTACACGATCTATGTGTCTGAAGATGGTGCGTCATACACGCAGTGGCTCACCAATACGGCTGATACGATGGGTGTTTTTAGCGGAGAGGATGGCAAGACGTATGATTTCTATAGCATAGCCCGAGATGGGACGGGCAACCTCGAGGAAGCACCAACAATACCAGACACCTCAACAACAGTTGTTCTGATACCATCAATGATAGGTGACTTCAATGGTGATGCTTGTGTAGATAGAGGCGACTATAACATCCTGATGACAGATATCCGTAATGGGGAACCTAATGATCCTAAACATGATCTTAATGAAGATGGTATTGTAAATCGCGCCGACGCACGGAGTCTGGTTGGCCTATTTACGAACCCAAGAGGGGCTACTTGCCTGCAAGAGTAGCAGAATAAACCCCCGAATTACTCGGGGGTTTATTTGTGAATTTCTCCAGGGAACAGGTTGGAGGCAACTAACTTACTAATTCAAAGACTGCTACTGGCAACATGGTAGAAATCTGCTGAGTCAGCCCTTATCGTCCGCTTTGGTCGCGAAAGTGACCGTACCGTAAATCGACAATACTAATGATTCCTTTCCCTTGAATGGAGGAATCGAATCATGAAGCAGCAACACGCGGACATCACCAGATAGTAGTTTACCGGCAGCTGCCTTTGGCGCTGTCGCTCAAACCAGGCCTCAACACTGTGATATTGGCACTGATTGCAGGCGCGGTGACTGCACGAGCACCACCTCGGCCTGAGGGTGGCAGTGGTGGCAGCTCAATAGCAGTCCCCCGTAAGGCCCCTGGCGACAGGCGCCAATGACATTTAAGGCCGACCATTGGTCGGCGCTCAGAGCATGGCCGAATTGAGCCACAAACCGCTCACGATAGCGGTGGACAATGCTTTGCAGTGCCATATCAAGCCCCCCAGAGAATGCGCAACCGCCCTATCAGGCCGTTGATGCGCCGATCGGTATCCTGCTGGGTATAGGAGGAGAGCTGGGTGTAGATCGCCGTGCTCTTGGGGCACTCATGGCCCATCTCCTGCTGAATCGTGCGCAGGGGAGGGGTAGCCGCCGTCACACCCTGTTTTTTAAACGGTCGAAATAAAAAATCAGCCGGGCTGTAGGCTGATGCACCGCCACGCACGTCACTCGGACTAGGGCCGAGTTTGGGGCGTTTCTACCGGGTCCCCCATTAAGCGCTGCAGGGAGAAGGGGGGGCATCCAAGACCAGGCAGATCCGGCCGCCATCGAGTGTGTCTGAAAGCCATCGGTCGGTTTCTCGATGTTTTTTTCCTTCACCCGCACCAAGTCAGCCATGGCCAGTTCCCCATAGGTTCAGCTAGCGTCTACCAAATGGGCGGTCGGACGTATGGGGTTAATCTCGTCGATATTGCACCCAAAGCACCACTTCTGTCTCTTTTAAATGGGGGCTGCAAGGGCAGGGGATTCGGCACACAGGGGGCAGCAAAGCGGCTATACTAGGGGTTCGAGATGTGACAAAAGGACTTAGGATAAAGGTGCAAAAGAGCCTCAGCGATGGGCCATATCCGGTCCCCCAGCCGGCCAGGCGGGGTGGGTTGTTGCGGCCGTTAGATCCCCTCCATGACGTCTTTCCTATCCAGTCCGTGCACATCGATTGGGACAGGCTCATCGCCAAGCGCCCCCTGATCCTCAAAACCGTCGAACAGATGCCGGTCTATCTCCTCAAACCCGAGATTTTGGGGCTGCTCGATGCCGAAAAACACCCCACCTACCGCCTCATCCTGGACCTGATGTGGACCACCGGGGCGCGGGTCTCCGAAGTCCTGGCTCTGACGCCGAGTAGCTTTATTGAGGACGGGTACGGCTATGGCGTGGTCCTCAGTACCCTAAAACAGCGGCCGGGGCGGCCGAAGAAGACAGCGTTGGCCCGATCGGTGAAGCGGTATGTGCCGATTGCGGATCTGTTGTTGCAGGATCGGATCCAGAGCTACTTGTATGCGGGACGGTTTAGAAAGGGGGAGCGGATCTTTCCGATGGCGCGTCAAACAGTCAACCGGCATATCAACAGCCTGGTTGAGCGGGTAGGGGGGTCGGATTTTCGAATCAGCTGCCACACATTCAGGCACGCCTTTGCGGTGCATCTCTTATTACACGGGCGGCCTTTGAAGGTGGTGAGTCAGTTGTTGGGGCATCGCTCCGTAGATAGCACCGAGATCTACACCAATGTGCTCACCGTGGATGCGGCGCATTTTCTGGACGGGGTGGATTTTCACTAAACCTTTACACTGAGATGTGAAGATATGACCTTGTCCCTTGAGCCAACAAGAGATCACTAAATACCATGTGTCTCCTAATCAAGCCCCGAGTTTGGAAAACCTATTGATCGGAATTTAAAAATTGCATTAACAATGGAAGTAGGATTCAGTGAATATTTTTAACAAACTTAAGCGTGCTGTAGACCCGCGGACCAAGACAGTGACTGCGGACATGAAACGGCTCAATGCTGTCCAATCTGGCCTGGATCAAAAGGCTATCGATTATATTATCGATGGCAAGCATGAGACCGTTTTGTCCACGCTATCGAACGGTTGTACCGGGTCAGAGTTGGAAGTGTGCAAGACTTATCTAGATCACAATTCAGCCACCAGGAGTCGCCGACAGCTGTTGGCGCAACACGCGCCTTACGACGTCGAATTTGCAAATCGATACACCGAAGTCTTATCAGCCTCTCTCAAAGATATTCCTGATAATTGTGCGGGCAGCAGCAAGGCTAGCCGATTGGTAAGAGTCTTCTTTTCTGAAGTGTTTGAAGGAATCAAAAAGAGCATCAATACTTGGCCAGCACAGCCTGAAAAGATTCGTGAGAGCGGGCTGACGCTTGCAACGGCGCAGGATATCACCTTGTCTTTTGGTGGGACGCTTGTTGACCTGGTCGATGTTTTATTCCATGAAAATGGACAATGGAGTTCCATTACTGGCGATCTCTATCGTCAAGCCATTGACGTTAAACCACTACTCAAAACCTATCCCAAGGAAACCATAGATGCAGGTCGACGGATTCATGCAATCTCACGATCCAATCTGATTCAGGAACTACATCGATGCGGTTTGGCGGACACACCGGATTACCGGGATTTTATAGTCGAACTTGCCGGTGACAATTCCAAAGCAGTACGAGAGGCGGCGATATCACTGATAAGTACATTCGATACGGGCTATCTTGAACCCAAAGCCATTGAACTTTTGGATAAAGGTAACGTATCAATGCGTGCAGGTATGGTTGAGTTACTTGCCAAGCTAGGGACGGAACAGGCATTGCAAGCCTTACACTCCCACAAAGAGAAGGAAAAAACCGCCCGAATCGTGGCCGCTATTGATGCGGCGATGACAGTCTCCAAACACGTCAAAACTGAGTCACCAGACAGCGACAATAACAAGCAATATCAAGCTATCGATGGAACTGTTGTTGAGATACCTGAGCTCGGAACGATTCCCGATGGAGACAACCCAAAATTTGGACAAGATGACCGTATTCATCTGGTAAAGATAATTCAGGAAGAAAATAATCGAATAAAAAAACAGAATGAAGAAAATAAAAAGTCTGGATATAGCTATCGGCTGCCATTGTTGAAAGAAAATCTCTCAGATACAGCGCTTGCGTTTTTTAATCAAGCAGGACGACCCAACAACAAAGCCAATCAGGCGTTAATTAATTTTCTATCCCGCGGATCGGGTGAACAGTGGGCCAGGAACGCGCTGGCAAAACTACCACAAAAAACCGCGCTTCGATTAGCTGTCAAAACGACGCAAAGTGCCTATGCTGCGTTATCACCTTATGGACAAGGGCCATTTGTGGACATAATACGCGATTTTATCAATGGTCCGAATGGTGATCTTCGAAATCTTGAAGCGATCGATGTCGAGATGGAATCTGAAAACTGGTTTGGCTATGGATCAAACCGAATAACGAGAAATGTACAAGCAGGTGACCTACTGCGCTCTGTGATTCAAGACGATTACGCCTACATGGAGCCCAATCTCGATAATGTACCATCCGATGCTGTGTGGCCCTATCTGGCACAAAGTTTTGATGTGATCGACGAGGCATTTGGGCTAAAACCCCAAACAGATATAAAGCTTAGCCGCGTAGGCGCGATTAAAGTGCTATATCGGCTTCCGAAGACGCCATCGCGATATTTTGGCCAGCTACTTGAAGCCGCAACCGGTGAAACAAAAGCCGGGAGAGCCGAAGCACGCGAGATGCTGGCGAATGCACCCGCGGTGGATGACCACATATTGGCATTGCTCAATGATTCTCGCCAGGCTGTTCGTGCAGGTGCAGCCGAATGGATTGCAGCAAGGCACTACGTAGAAGGTATTCCAGCACTCAAAGCGCGGTTGAAAAAAGAGAAATCTGAGGTGACTAAAGCTGCGCTCCTCACCACATTAGACGCACTTGGAGAGGATTTGAGTGGATTCGTTGGACCGAAAGCGCTGCTCGAAGAGGCAGAAGCCGGTCTTAAAAAAGCCAAACTGGATAAACTTGCATGGCTAAACCTCGATCATCTGCCCAAACTGCGTTACCCCTCAAATCGAGCTGTCCCGAATGAGGTGCTTAAGTGGTGGATCTTTCTCGCGGTAAAATTAAAACAACCCGGAGGAAATGCACTCTTTGATATTTATCTTGATCGCCTGAATCCGCAAGATGCAGAACACTTTTCAACTTGGATTTTAGATAGTTGGTATAACTATGATACCGAACAGCCTTCGGAGCAGGAAGGCAACGCCTATGCGAAACAGAATGCAACCAATCGCTATAACAGTATGAAGAAGTGGTATAAGGAATATACTGAGGAGAAGGCCTACGCAGACCTAAAACGGGAGTTTATGTCAAACTATCTCAATAGCGGCGCAGCGACAAAAGGATTACTCGCGCTGGCAAGTCACACACCTGCAACCCTCGCGGCGGATAGGGTGAGAAACTTCCTGAAAAATCATGGTTCAAGAACTTCGCAGGCTTCCGCATTACTAGAGATGCTTGCGCACAAAGGAGATCCAGTGTCGTTACAGGTTGTCATCGCAGCGGCAACCCGACTAAAACAAAAAGGCGTACAAAAATTCGCGGCGACTCTTATCGAGAAAGTGGCTGAGGCCAAATCCTGGAGTTTAGACGAACTTGCTGATAGAACGGTACCCAGTGCAGGTCTGGATGACGATGGCATTTTGCGTTTGCCCTGTGGGCCAGATCATAAAATCTATGCAGCAAGTATCGGTGATTCCTTCATTTTCGAAATCCGAAATCCGGACGGTAAAGTCGTAAAGTCTCTACCCAGTGGGCAAGACGATACAACGAAGGAGTCAAAGAAACAGCTATCCACGTCCCGCCGCGAATTGAAACAAGTCATCTCAATGCAGTCGTCCCGGCTTTACGAGGCGCTCTGTGCCGAGCGAAGTTGGCGCCTCGAAGACTGGCAACGCGATATTGGCGGACACCCCATCATGCGACGACTGGCTGAACGCAGTGTCTGGTTGGGTTTGGATGACAGTGAAAACGTTGTCACCGCGTTTCGACCGACCCAAGAAGGTGACTACACCGATGCTAACGATCAAGATATCGACATTGAATCGTTTTCATCGATCCGTCTTGCCCATGGCGCACTGATTGAGGCCTCAGAGACTGAGGCATGGCAGCGCCATCTTGACGACTACGAGGTTAAACCACTGTTTGAACAGTTTACTCGTCCCCTGTTGTCTATTGATAAAGAGCAAGCGTCGATGACCATTATTGAAGACCGTAAGGGGTGGATCACGGATACCTTTACGTTTCGTGGTGAAGCATCAAAACTGGGATATGAACGCGGTGAAGCTATGGATGGCGGCTACTTTAATGAGTACAAAAAGAACTTCCAAAGTGCTGGTATCCTGGCAATCATTGAGTTTTCCGGAAACTGCCTGCCCGAAGAAAATGTTCCAGCCGCAATGATCTCACTCGCATTTGAACGCTACTCGTCTGGAAGAAGAACCGGAGGAACCTTGAAACTCTCAGATGTCCCGCCAGTATTACTATCCGAGTGTTGGAATGATTATCGATCAATTGTGGAAAAAGGCGCATTTGATGAAAACTGGGAGAAAAACATGCCATGGATGTGACTCAAGTACAACGCGAACCTGCAGAGACCAAGTTTTCGGAGGAACTAAAACGGCTGCAGGAAAATGATCGGGAGGCCAAACCAAATGGATGGTTGCTATCGCCGAGATCGGTAAGGCGTTTTATCCTCGGGGATAAAAGCCTAGATATATCACAAAAGTTCTTTGGGGATGATCCGCTAGTAGACCGGTGTATCGTTTCTTTAATGGGGCATCAGGGATTGATGCTGGTTGGAGAGCCTGGCACAGCAAAGTCTCTGCTTTCCGAACTATTGGCTGCCGCGATCAGTGGTGACTCAAATCTTGTGATCCAAGGCTCGGCGGGTATTCTAGAAGATCACCTGCGATACGGATGGAACTATGCGCTTTTACTAGCGGAAGGGCCTGGTGAAAAGGCATTGGTTCCCTCACCTGTACTTTCGGCGATGCAAATGGGGAAAATTGCACGCCTGGAAGAGTTGACACGTTGTGCGCCAGAGGTTCAGGACGCCATGATTTCTCTTCTGTCCGAAAAGACAATCTCGATTCCTGAACTTGGTCCTGGTAAAGAGGTTCGTGCTGTTCCCGGTTTCAATGTGATTGGAACCGCAAACCTAAGAGATCGCGGTGTACACGACATGTCGAGTGCGTTGAAACGACGTTTTAATTTCGAAACCGTTAAACCCATAGCTGATGCCAATTTTGAAAAGGAGCTGGTTGCTCGTCAAGTTGCTGAGCGGATGGATAATCATGCAACAATGGCACCTATCGATACCAATGTGATCGATGTGCTGGTTTCAGTATTTCGGGATTTGCGAACCGGAAAGACTGAAGATGGTGCGTCTGTAGCAACACCCAATAGCGTTATGTCTACGGCAGAGGCAGTTAATGTCGCGCATGCGGCGGCACTCGATGCACTATATTTAGATGGTACCAACATGTCGACTTCACATGTTGCTCGGCAAATCCGTGGCGTCGTTTTCAAAGATGACCTTGAGGATGCTCGGAGGTTCCGTGCCTATGTTGATCAGATCGCTAAAGTACGAATGAAGAGAAACAAAGCGTGGTCAGAGTTTTATAAGGCAGCAAAGAAGGATTTAGATGGATGACCTGTCACAGTTAGACTCTCTTCGTGGGTCATTGATTCAGGAAGACACCGGACTCTATTTCGCACCGATAAGACACCACTCGCCGGCTTGCGCTTGGGCAGTGAGAGCACTCATTCGTGAAATCAGGCCCCGCCAAATTCTAATCGAAGCGCCTACTGATCTGCAAAAGCACATCAATTTACTTCTCCACAAAAACACAGTTCCACCTGTTGCGCTAGCGGTTTTCATAGATCAAAAAGAACACCCACGCCTAGCGACCTATTATCCATTCTGTTCCCATTCGCCGGAGTATGTTGCCTTAGTAGAAGGTCAGAAAGTCAAGGCAAAGCTTCAATTCATCGATTTGCCATCGGCTAATAAGGCCATGATATCGACACCTTCTACGGATGAGAATTTAGTGATCGATAGTGAAGAGCATTTCGACACAGGTGATTTCGTTGCTTCGATGTGTCAAAAGATTGGTTGTCGAAATGGCTATGAGCTATGGGACCACCTATTTGAATCTCGCCTTGGACAGGATAATTGGAGAGACTTTTTAGCCGACGTTGGCGCTTACTGTGCATGCCTACGATACACTACACCAAAAAGTGCGATAGAACTTAATGGCGATCAAACTCGTGAAGAGCACATGAGTAATGCACTCCTTGGGGCTTTAAAAAAGGAAGGCCCTGTATTGGTAATTACCGGCGGTTTCCATACCAGCGCATTGATAAAAGCTGTTGAAAGCAGAAAAAGAACAAAGAAGGCCGCAACCGTGCAACCGGGAAATTCTTATCTCATTCGATATGGATTTGAAGCGCTTGATGCTTTAAGCGGCTATGGAGCAGGTTTACCGCAACCTGGTTACTACGATTATTTATGGCATCGGGCTAAAGATGCAAATGGCGCACCCCAGTGGCGTGAAACTGCGTTAGATCTGGTAACCAGATTTAGTCGCAATCTTAGAGAAGAAGGCCATACGATGACTGTTCCGGCACAAGTAGAAGTACTCCGTGTTGCCGAAGCATTGGCAGCTATGCGTGGGAGAGAGGGGGCAGGGCGTCATGACCTAATTGATGCGGTTAGAACAGCCTTGGTGAAAGGCGAAGTCGGAGTTCGAGAGATATGGACGGAAAGGATTTTTGACTTCCTTCGAGGTAATGCAATCGGAGATATCCCTTCCTCGGCAGGGTCACCCCCAATTGTCGACGATGCACGATCTCGAGCGCAGAGTCTGCGTGTCGATATTCGCGATGGTGCACGAAGACAGCGCAAACTTGATATTCGCAGAAAGCCTTCACATTTAGCTGTGTCACAGTTCTTTCACGCGATGTCCCTGTTAGAATCCGGTTTTGCAAATCGAATTACTGGGCCTGATTTTTTATTTGATGTACATACAGAAAGATTGTTTGAAGAGTGGTCTTTTGCTTGGTCTCCGATGGTAGAAGGACGCTTGATCTCGCTGGCAACAATCGGCGATAGCGTCAATAGTGCCTGTATCGGCGTGTTGAGAAACAAACAGTCTGAGATCTATAAAGCAGGCAAAAGTCGGGATATCATCAGCTTGACTGATTTATTCGTACAAGGTTTACTTGCTGGTCTCGGAGAGAATCTACACGACTTCCTTAATGAACTCGCGGCAGATATAAAATCTCACGGTGAATTCTATTCAGTGGCACAGACCTTACGACGACTTCACACAATCACAAACGCATCTAGCCCCCTACAGATTTCAGATAGTTTACCTCTTAGTGAAGTCCGCCAAGCCGCGTATCAAAGGCTTATTTATCTTTGTGAAGACCTTCCTAAATCATCAGATGAAAATATTCAGGAACACATTGAGTCATTACGACTCATTATGGATTTGTTACGTTCGCCCGGCGCTGAAGTGTTCGATCGAAGTCAATTTGACGAAGCGATTAATCGCGTTGCGGATGCTAAACCACCACCTGTTATTCTCGGATCAGTCCTGGCAATTGCGCTCATGGCTGACATGAGATCGCCTGAAGAGGTTTGCCGCGCTTTAGCTGGGAGTTTCAATGGTAGCTTTGATCATGCAAAAGATCGAATAGGAATCTTAAGAGGACTCATTTTTACTACCCCGGAGATCATCTGGCGTAACAAAGAAGTACTACAACAAATTGATAAATTACTCTGTGATCTCACAGAAGATGAGTTTCTTGAATTGTTACCCCATCTTCGACTGGCATTTACAGCGCTGAATCCGCGCGAGACCGATAGGGTTGCCGGTCTGCTTGCAAATATGCATGGAGGAAGAGGATTAGAGTATCTCGATTCCCAGCACGAACTTTCGGAAGAAGATCTAGAGCAAGGTATTGAGATTGAGCGCAAACTGAGGTTGTCGATGCATTCAGATGGATTGAAGGCATGGTTAGAGGAGGGCAGATGACCAGTAAGCCACAGCGACGTTGGCGTCTGGCCCTCGGGCGATATGCCCGTGATAATCTCGAAATACTGGAGAAAAGTGATCAGGAAATTGATCGCGCCCTGGATTTCCTATATTCACGTGAATACGAAAAACGCGGTGTAAAAACCGGTCGTGGCCCAGGAAGTCTTGATCCCACTCAAATGAATGCGATCAATTGGCTCGGTAAAGCGAGAAGCCTTTTTCCCGAAACGGTGTTTGAAACCTTACAAGACCATGCCCTTGATCGATACGGTCTGTCTGATCTGCTCAATGACCCACAAACCCTCGAATCACTCGCGCCCAATCAGAATCTGCTAAAAGTCCTCCTTGGTTTCCAGGGCCGCGCGCAGCCTGCCGTAAAAGAGAAGTTACGCGAAATCGCAGATCAAGTCATTCGAGAGATCGTTGAGCGGCTGCGGTCAGAAATTCAACGCGCATTTTCAGGTCGCAAGAATCGTTTCAGAAGATCAAACATCGCATCAGCAGCTAATTTTGACTGGCGCACGACAATTAGAGCGAACCTGAAAAACTATGATCCAATTCGAGAGCGTATTATCGCGGATAGAATATTCTTCAATGCCCGTGAGCGCCGACACCTCCCTTGGCGGATCATATTATGTGTAGATCAGTCCGGTTCAATGACAAACAGCATAATTTACTCCGCGGTAATGGCAGCGATTTTGTCAGGATTACCTGGTGTTACAGTAAGCATGGTGCTTTTTGATACCTCGGTGGTTGATGTTTCTGATCGCCTAACAGATCCGTTAGAGACGCTGCTATCAGTTCAACTTGGTGGTGGTACCAATATTGGCAAAGCGGTGGCCTACTGTGAGAATCTTGTTGAGGATGCAGATCGGACGGTGCTTACACTAATCAGTGATTTTGGCGAGGGTGCTTATCCGCGTCCGCTGTATGCATCGATCGCTCGCCTTGCTGAGCAAAGAGTAAAACTCATCGGTCTTGCTGCATTAGACGATGGCGGCGAACCGGTTTACGACCAGATGATTGCAGGGAGATTGGCAGACCTCGGCATGCATGTCGGGGCCATGACACCAGACCGGTTTGCCCAATGGCTTGCAGGAGTCATGCAATGACACTCAGGTCGATGATTTTGAGCCACGACAGTATGGCGCTTGAAACGTTGACATCAAAGGGTTTGCTCAGACGGGCTCAAAGAGATGTCGAGGCCGGTCTTGGAACTATTGAGAATATCGATGATAACAAAGCAACGGTAACAGTAGGCAAAGCGTCCGTAGATCTCGACGAGAAAGGCCCTAAGGCAGCCACTTGTACCTGCAAAGCACATGGAATTTGTCGACATATCCTAGTGGCGGTTTTATTGCTTCGTGAGCAAAGCTCCTCTGTTGAGGAGACACCTAACGAACCTAAACCGTCCTCTGCTTTAGAGGAAATCTGCGCGCTAAAGGATGAGCAAATCATAAAGTTTTCCGGTGCTGACTGGAGTAAATCCCTTGCCTTAATATCCGACAATCCCAAATATTGCATAATTGAAGAGGGGCTTAATGTAGCGGTTTTATTTGAAGAAATGGATACCAAAGTCACCTTTATCGGTAGTAGCGGTTTAAAGGGTGCTGCATATAAAGGACCAAAAACACGTAAACGGCTTTTATCTACGGTAGCGGCGCTACTGGTCCGGCAGAAAGAGGGATTACAACTTTCAGATAGTTCGTATGCTATAGGAACAGGCCCGAGTATTGACAATGCTTTCATCAACAGCACGCAACTAACCATCGAGCAAGCAGTAACGGCCACATTATCGAGCAGGTCTCCTCTTGGACACGACTTGCTCTTGGATCTTGCAATCTCAAGCCGCTGTGAGTCACTTCCAAGACTATCGGCAGAATTGAGGGCTTTAAGCCGGCAAGCACGAGCTTCTAGCGAACGAAGTATTGATTTTGATCCTGCAGACTTCTTCTTGCGGGCATCACGTGCCTATACTTTATTGGAGGCACTTAGAAATGATCCAACGAACCAGATATTAACCGGTTCAATAAAAAGAGAGTACAAAAGCGGCAAGCCGATGGAGGTATGGCCATTGGCAGTATCGCGATGGCGAAGTACGACGGGCGCAAGGGGGCTGAGTGCTTATATATTTGATCCTGTATCCTGTGAATGGTTAACCATGCTTGAAGGACGAAGCGCTGGAATCGATCTTTCTTTCGATGTGTCAACAGCCTACCAAATGCCAGTCTGGGGTTTTAGTACATTGCGTGGCGTTATGGGGCGTCGAGTTCACTTGGCAAAACCTCTGATCGCGAGTGATGGGGCAATTTCCAGTAAGAGCCAGCATGCAAACCATGACCAACCAATGCCAATATCACTGGGTGAGATTCTAGAGTCTAATGGGGTTCATGACGAATGGTCGTCCTTCAGGAGGGATGTGGAAATTCGACTCGGTCACGGGATTGGTAGGCGCCAGGTGCAGCTACCTGCAATGATTATCCCTTCCAGCTATGGACAGGTAGGATTCGATGACATTAATCAGGTCTATATGTACGAAGTGCGTGACAAACTTGGAGATACCCTCATCTTAAACATCCCCGCTGATGACAATCAAACAGCAATACGTTTATGGAAAATGGGTAGAGACGTTCAGGGTCTTGTCGTTGAGACGTCATTCGGATTACATGGCCTTGATGTAAGACCTGTTTCTATAATTTTCAATGATTCTCAGGGCGTAGCTATCCATAATATAGACTTTGATTTTTGGAAGAGAGAACGCGGTATTAAAAAGTTATTCTCTAACTTCCGCGAAAGTGTCGCTAAACCGCTAGTGGCACATCAAACCAATGTACGCAGTCCGTTTCAGCGAACACTGTCTGATTCTATCGATGAGTTAATAAGCCTCGTCTGTCATTTGCCCGGCGAAAACAACACTAGATTACTCGTTAGTAGACTTGAATCCTTTGGATTCTCGACGTTTGCTGATGCTTTTGAAAAAGCGACATATTTAAAAGATTTGAAATCGATATTAAAAGCAGGCTTTGTCGCCAGTGAGATTGACGAAATGCTCAAGTTTTAATGATATCAGAGGCCTGCCTGCAGGATATCTCGACTTTCAAAAGGCCCAACTGGATATGAACTTACTCGACTCTGTCATTCATGTAAAAAGGGAAGATTCCAATGAATCCCTATAAACACTGTGTTCAGATTGATTTCTGATCCAACAAGTATCATCATTGGAATTTGGCACCACATTGAGGTGGATTCAGTTTATGGTTTCTAAGGTCAGGCCGGTAAAGCGGCTTATTGAACTGTATGAGCCGGGGGAAGGGAAAGCTCAAGTCATTGATCGACCAGGGCAACTGACTGATGTGTTATGGCGAGCATCACGGGGTGAGCTTGGACGCAGAAACGTAGCGATTATCATGATGCTCTTCGGGTCAGGCATGCGAATCAATGAGGTTGCTCAGCTTAAGGTCAAAGATGTTTGCCGACCGAATGGAGAACTGAAAAAGACATTTTCGATTCCGGCAAAGTATACAAAAACCAACAAGTCACGCATTGCCTATATTGTTGCTCCTCAACACAGGCAGGCGCTTCACTGTTGGCTACAACAGAGAGTCAACGAGCAAGCCATGATTTCTGAGGATGGAAGCTTCGGGGGACTCTCAGGTGATAGCCCACTCTTCCTTTCAAAGAAAGGCTCTTGGCGAAAGTTCGCGTTCAACACAAAACGCTACAAAACGAGTGAGGGCATGAAAGAGGTCCTCGTTTGTAGCTCCCTCGAGAACCTGATGCGGGAGATCCTCAAAGGTGCCGGCATAGAAGGGGGATCGAGTCATAGCGGCAGGCGGACCCTTGCCAGCTGGTTAGATCGCAAGGGGTGCGATCTTGAGTTGATCCGATACATACTCAATCATGAAGATCCCGAAATGACGATTGAATACATTGACCCATCGCAGAAGCGAATCGAAGAGGCGTATAAGTCTTTGTTCTTGGGTTTGAAGATGCCCGAGGCGTTATTGGTATAAATTATTTACCAAACATGATATTCGTTTTGGCGAGAAGTTTTCGGTATTTCGTTTACGCAGCTTCGCTTTAGAACACATAAAATAATATGGTGCATAGTCTGATTTCGACCCAAAGCGGACATAGTTATTAATGCGATAGTAGAGGTTGAAAAGGGATATGAAAATTGATGTTCACGTCCACACAAAAAAGACGAAGCAAGGTGACGCAGCCTCTAGAGAGGTCGATGCAAATAGGTTCCACCAAATAATCGCTTCCACAGAAGTGAAAATCGTCGCAATCACTAATCACAATGTTTTCGATTTAGATCAGTATGAAGAGTTTACCCATACAGTGGGAGGCGATTTTCAAATATGGCCAGGTGTTGAGCTCGATGTTGTTGTTGAGGATCGACGCGGACATTTGCTTGTGATTGTCTCTCCTTCGAAGGCAAAAGATCTTGCAAAAGTGATTTGTGAAGTTACAAAAGACACAACCCCAGACGCATTTACGATTTCGATCTCAGATGTTGTCTTAACATTTGATCAGCTAAATCCAATCTATATTGCACATTACAAACAGAAGAAACCTGATCTCCTAGATGAGGATATTGAGTTCATTATTAATAATACGGCAAAAAATAATAGAGTGCTCAAAGAGGCGACTAACGCAGTATCTGCAGGAATATTTATATGTCACGGTCATGCATCTATTTACGGATCCGATGTTCAAAATTGGGATAAGTATCAAGCATATCCAGAAAAGCTGCCTGATCTAAGATTACCAGTCGAAAGCTTTGAGCAATTTTGCTTGTTACTCGATAAAGACAAAGTTGCAATTAACACACTACTGGATCAGAAGTATCCTGAAAAGATTTGCGTAAAGCCCTTCAAAGACGATTTACCGATAGAACTAGTCGTCTACGACGATATAAATATTTTCTTTGGTGCAAAGGGGACTGGTAAATCAGACATCTTGGCTGCGATAGCTAGCTTCTATTCTAACAAGGGAATTGGATGTAAAAAGTTTGAAGCGGGAACTGTCAGACTGGAAGATGAGTATGACTTAGGTGGCAAAAGTCTAAAAATTGACTTAAAAGATTTTGGGATTGAATATTGTAATAAAGAGATAGAGCTGGTTAGGAATGCCTCAGAAGTTGGTGTAACCAGCCTTTCCAAATATAGAAGCTTTTTTTCAGACAGCCTAAAAAACAAAAAGGCGCGAACGATCAAAATTAAGGATTTCTCAACAGTCAGCACACAACAGTTTGATAGAAGACTTAAGGTAGTGCTAGGCACGGACGATAACGTAGTCCAGTTCCTCAATTTTATAGAAGAAAGCGACGAATTTAAAAAATCTATTACCGAAGATGAGCTTCGAACCCTCCGTGTAATTTTAAACAAAGCGTCGCAAAAACTCGGTGTAGAGGCATTTGATCTGTTTTCTTCTGGGAAGT
This sequence comes from Candidatus Thiodiazotropha sp. AKAK3, assembly GCF_058244645.1. Classification (NCBI taxonomy): domain Bacteria; kingdom Pseudomonadati; phylum Pseudomonadota; class Gammaproteobacteria; order Chromatiales; family Sedimenticolaceae; genus Candidatus Thiodiazotropha; species Candidatus Thiodiazotropha sp. AKAK3. Next base: position 181,953 of record NZ_JBSYOQ010000053.1, on the reverse strand, counting down.
CTGGTTCTCTCTTTAATCAGCTAGTTGATATTTTCAAGAGCGAAATAACAAAAAAAACTGGAACACCATCTAAGCCAAACGGTACAGGGCTCCGTGAATATGCTAGAAACCGCATAGCAATCGAACTGGCGACGCAAATGATTATTCACAACATTGAACAACCTATAAAAGTCGATCCCACATATATTGGAAATCTAGATGATAAGGGAGACCTTTACTGTACGACTGAAATTCTAATTCAGGATGGTAAAATTAGCGCGAGTAGATATAAGCCGCTGAGTAAGGTGAAAAAAAATCCGCAGAAGGATTTTGCTAAGGCTATCAAACTAATTAGTGAGAAAGTTTACTCCGAAGATTTGTTTAATAGCATTTCAGAACTCAATGAGATCGAGGGGATAGACACCATACCAACATTACTAGAGCTGTTGGTTTTCGATAGGTTCTTTATGATTGATGAAGAGGAATATAAACCATCCACCGGAGAAGCCTCAATGATTTTGCTTCACAGGGAGCTGAATGAGGACAAGGAAATATATATTCTGGATGAGCCTGAGAAGAGCCTGGGAAATGAGTACATAAACAATGTAATCGTTCCGCTCATTAAGGAAAAAGCTAAGATTGGAAAAAAGGTATTTATTGCGACTCATGACGCGAATATAGCTGTAAGAACACTGCCGTACAACTCTGTTTATCGTCACCACGATCTAAATGGGTACAAAACATACGTTGGGAATCCGTTCTCGAATAACCTCACTGATTTACGAGAAGAAAAAAGTGAAATGGATTGGAAAGAAGTTAGCATGAGGACGCTTGAAGGAGGAAGGGATGCTTTTGGAGAAAGGGGGCAAATCTATGGAAATCCATAAGGCAGATATAACTCAAGTTCAAGAAGATTACTTTTTGGAGCTCAAATTACCGGAGAATACTCTCATTATTCCCATCACTCAGGATGTCCCTAGGGAAATCCAAAAAGTATTCAATAAACTTATAGTGGCTCTTAAATCTGGTGCTTTTAATTTTGAACTTGAAGAAAAAGACGACGGCGACATTATCTACCATGTGGTCACAGAGTATATATCTCAGTTGAATGCAGAACTCGAAGATATTTTTCAAGAGCTATGTGAGCACGGCTTAGTGGATAAAACCGAAAACGATTAAATAGAGAATCAAAATGACTGACATATCAATTACTCTTACAGATATAGATTTCTTACAGGAGCAATTGAATTTTTCAGAAATCAGCCCTGTAGATTTTGAAAATCTTATATTTCATTTACTCGATGAAATGGGGTTTTCAAATTTAGTGTGGAGAAAGGGCGGAGAAGGAAACTCTGCTACCGATGGTGGACGAGATTTAGAAGCAACGTTTTGGACTGTTCTGCCTGCTGCGTCCAAAGAGGAGAAGTACTGGTTTGAAGTGAAACATCGAAAAAAACAATTAGAGAAGTCTCAAATTCAAAGTACGATATTAAATGCTGCAGGAAATAACTTAAAAGATAATGTCGTCATAATTACGAATAAGACCATTTCCAACCCCACATTGGATTGGATAAATGATTTTCAATCCACGCATAAGACACCACAAATTTCAGTATGGCAAGGGCATGACCTGGAAATACTATTAAGAAAAAATCCTCGAACACTTGCTAAATTTCTTCCGTCTTCATTAGCATTTAGCGGTCGTTGTAAAGTAATTGAATCTAAATTTTCAAATCTTATGCTTCTCCCAGCTGGTGGTGAATTAGAAGAATTATGGGATAAAAGAGATGAGTGCTACCATAATTCGTATCTCACTTTAGTTGCAGTGTTGGCCGAAGTTGCTTATGGAGATGTTACTACTCGGCAATGGGGGTTGAAATTAGATGAAGCTCAGTTATTTTCGGTTGCAGCTACAGGAATGTTGAATGTTTATCCTTTCATATTCAAATGCTGTGCACTAAACAGGGATCAAACACCACTTATTAAAGGTTTATCGTATATTATGGAGTGTCTTTTGCTAAGATATGGCGAGGAGATAACGGCTAAAGTATTGTTTAATCCTGAGGAGTTCGCAGAATCGGACGTTGAGCTTCCTGACGAACTGAAGTTTAATCGATATGAACCAATTTTTAACACAATATTTCATGAACTAAGCATTAACTGTAGTGAAAAAAATTACTGTTCAAAAGTTAGCCATATGTCCAAGCAGAAGGAATTTAGCTTCTTTAACCGTTTCTTGATCGACCCAGTAAAAGAGGACGAGGATAAAACACTTATTTTGAATTCACAGAATTCAAAATGCCAAATTGGCATTATTAGTGACGAAGAATATTGTCCTCTTGGAGACATAAGTACCGCCCCAGAGAATTTTGGTGGTCTGCTCGAAAAACTTAGATTCGCTCGTGGAGTTATAGTAAACCGATCAGGCGAGTTAAGAGAAAACTCTTAATGCCCGCTAATGGCCGAACTGAGACTTGCATGAATAGAGAGTATTTAGGAATATTAGATATGATCTGATAGAGGCTAATGAAGCTTGTGTTATTATCGATAACAATATATTTCCGACTTCTACATAATTAGGTACGTCTATGGATAGAATACTCGCATTATTTGCTATTATCATCGGTTTTATTGCTCTATATCGTTTTGCAAAATTTGTACTGCAACAAAAATATATACAAGCACTTAATTCACATTGGAACAAGGAATTTACCGTTAACGGAATTAATCTCGTCAATCCCGCTGATTCAAAAATCCTAGGTGACTGGAAAGGCTCTGGTGTACAAGGGTCTCCTATTCGCACACGTCTATTTCAAACTCGAAAAGGAAATTATGGAATATTCAATTTCTGGTTTCCATTAGAAGGCCTTCCGAAGTCAGAGGTATCAATGGTTAGTGAAGTACAGGCGAAAGCAGAGCTGCTATCTCGCGATAGGATACAGTATATAAAACTATTCGGTGAGCCAAAGCACATTTAGGCTCAAATATGGACAATTTACCCATATTAATTAAGGCGTTACTATCGAGTTAGGCATGCCTAATTGAGAGAAATATATGAATATTACTGACGACCAGAAAAGAGTCATCACAAAATATGACAGTAACGTCCAGATCGAAGGACCTTTACGACTTTTATCTAAACTATTGATTACAGCTGTATTCAGTATGTTAGCTGGTATCATACTCCACTTATTCACGTCAGTTGGCTTAGAGAAGATAGTGATAATATCGATATTACAGGGATTGATATTTTATGTTTATGTTCAATTATCTGATCATGGCTATATGATGCTGTACCGTCAATTCAAGACTCTCAAAAAAACTGCCATGGAGATTGTGAGATCAAATCATATTGACAGACCTTGCGCTGCAGAGACCCTGCTGAGTATGAAAACTCGGCAGCATGTTGACAATTCCCGCTTCATTCGACGTAAGATTGGCCAGAGCGACGATTCGAACTTCTCCCGTGACCACTACAATACAAACTAATAACAATGATATGAATTGGTGGGAACACGAATGGAATTGGACTCCGGCGGGAAATGGATTAGACACCAAAGGTAGATTGTCTCTTTCAGAGCTGAGTCTTTATCGGTTCTGTTCACTCGCTTCGAACTCTCTCCCAAGTCAAATCAAACTTCGCCAGATATTTACGCAGCCTGTCCGCGTCATTGCTGCTGCTCTTCCGCTGCCGGGAAGCATTAAACAGCGTCCGTCCCGCCTCAGAGAGGGTGCCAGACTTGGCGCAAACCTTGATCACAGAATCCAGTTGGCAACGGTCGAACAAGTCGATCTGTGCAAGTGTTTCAGCTGACAGCAACCGCTCAAGTCCATCGTCGTTGGTACCGTCATTGCGCCATTGATTACGCAGGCGGATGATCTCATCTTCTACATCGCTTTCTGTGATACGCCCCCCTTCGGCCAAAGTGGCCAAACGGGAGACCGAGGCGGAGAGTTCACGAAAATTGCCACGCCAGGCAGTGTCTGGGGCGGTGGCGTAGGCTAGATAACGTTGCCTTGCTGGTTTGTTGAATCTCAGCCGGCGGCCGAGTTCGCCTGCCTGGCGCTCTAACTCAAATTCCAGATTGGGCTCGATGTCTTCCGGCCGGTCCACCAGTCCCGGAAGATGGAAGGTCCAGAGGTTGATGCGTGCATAGAGATCTTCGCGGAACCGCCCCTGCTCGACATCGATACGCAGGTCACGGCAGGTGCCAGCGATCAACTGAAAGTGACTTTCTACCTCATGATCAGATCCCATGGGATAAAAGCGCTTCTCCTCGATCGCTTTCAGCAGCATTGATTGCTCGTCCAGCCCTAGTTCCCCGATCTCATCCAGAAACAGCAGACCGCCATCGGCCTGCCGGAGAAGGCCTTCGCGCTCGCCAACTGAGCCGGTGTAGGCACCCTTGGTGTGGCCGAACAAGGCGGACATGGTGCCTTCGCCATGCAGGGTGGCGCAATTGACCTCAACAAAGGGTCCAGTGACCTGGTGACGCTTGCGTTTGAGCTGATAGACCTGGCGGGCGAGGAACGACTTACCAGCGCCAGTGGGGCCAAGCAGCAGTATCGGAGCAGGAGAGCGGTTAGCCACTTTCTCAATGGCATCGATCATACGGTTAAAGGCGAGATTTCGGGTCGCGATACCCGATTTCAACAAGTTGAGGGTCTCCTCCCGCTCCTCGGCGAAGCGCTGGGCGATACGGTCGTAGCGTGACAGATCGAGATCGATGATGGTGAAACTACCCACCTTACCCGCACGCTGTTTGGGGGGCGGCGCACTTTGCAACAATCGGGCGGGGAAGTAGTTCGCCTCGGTCAGCAGGAACAAGCAGATCTGGGCGACATGGGTACCGGTTGTGATGTGGATCAGATACTCCTCTTGCTCCGGCTCGAAGGGGTAGTCACGGGCAAAGCCGTGCAAGGCGGCGTAGACCTGTTCGAAATCCCAGGGATCATCGAGAGGCATGGGGCGCCATACTAGCTCAGTTTCCGGCGATATGGCTGCGATATCCTTGGCCACGGTCTCCCTCACGCGCTGGTATCTGTCCGGTTGATAGAAGAGCTCCAGGCGGTCAATTAGAAGATCCTCCTGCTGGCAGAGTGAGATGCTTGGACGCCACTTTTCCCAACGACCATTACCGCGGCCCTCATCGAGCACCGCGCCAAGAAAGCCGATAACCACCGTCTTTTTCACTTTCACACCATTCACCTTCTAATGACGTTCAGGTAAGCCGCAATTAAAAATGATAATAAATTATAACATCATATAAATATATATAGCTTATAAGCCAAAATAAGTGTCCGCTACTTATGTCGAATTTCAAGAGAACAAGCTAATAGTCTGTAAAAACAATAGCATGCATGCATACGTGAAAAGCTGGCACGCCCTTCGCTATAGGTAGGGGAAATCGGAGATGATTGTATTTAACGAATGGAGCAGCAAGATGGCTAACAAAGCGCTTTTTCCCGGTGCAGCCCAGCGTTCAATGAAAACCAATACCCTCAACGAAGCTGGTGGAACCGCTTATCGTCTGAGTGATAAACACGCACTGGCGCAGTATGCGGTTACTGGATGCCTTAACGGTACTTACTATGCCGGAGCGGAGACCCAGTTAGAGCAGGTGATCGAATTGTGCGACCAGGTAGAGCCGGAATTCATCGCCCGCACCGCTATTTGGTGTCGCCAGAACGGGGGAATGAAGGATATGCCGGCACTGTTGTGTGCTGTCCTTGCCACTCGCGGTAGCGATTGGCTGCCTATCGCCTTCGATCAGGTCATCGATAACGGTCGCATGCTGCGCAACTTCGTACAGATCCTGCGTAGCGGTGCACTAGGGCGGAAATCCCTGGGAACCCGACCCAAGCGTCTGGTGCAGCAGTGGCTGAACCGATCCAGTGAGCAGCAGCTGCTGGCAGCGACGGTGGGTAATGCGCCGTCTCTGGCTGATGTGGTGAAGATGGTACATCCAAAACCGACTGAGGCCTGGCGTTCAGCCTTCTTTGCTTGGCTCATCGGTAAGCCCTATGACCTGGCATCGCTGCCGAGTGCACTGCATAGCTTTGAGCGTTACAAGCGTGAGGGTGGAAAGCTGCCCAAGGTGCCTTTCCAGATGCTGACCTCGCTGCCGTTGAGCGAATCGAAATGGGCAGTCCTGGCTCTGCGAGGAGGCTGGCAGATGGTGCGGATGAACCTCAACAGCTTTCAGCGTCACGGCGTCTTCAAACAGCCGAAGATGGTAAAGAAACTGGCGCGGCGTCTGACCGATGAGAAAGCGATCCGCAAGGCCAGGGCTTTTCCTTACCAGTTGCTGACCACTTATCAGTCAGCGTCTGGCGTGCCAGATGAGATACGCCAGGCTTTGGAGCAGGCGATGGAGATCGCCCTGAGTAATGTGCCTGAGTTGCCCGGGCGGGTGGTTGTTTGTCCCGATGTGTCGGGTTCGATGCACTACCCGGTTACCGGTTGGCGCAGAGGCTCAACCACCACGACCCGCTGCATTGATGTGGCGGCACTGGTGGCGGCAGCCTTCCTGCGCAAGGACCGGCATACCCTAGTGCTGCCCTTCGACTGGGATGTCTCCAGGGTGCGCCTGAAAGCGGATGCGGCAGTGATGGAAAACGCCACTAGACTGGCATCTCTTGGGGGTGGTGGAACCAATTGCAGCTCGCCGCTGCGTTGGTTGAACAAGCGACAGGAGCGGGCTGATCTGGTGTTGTTGGTGTCGGATAACGAGTCATGGATCGACTCTCGCCGAAGTGCCGCTAGCGCGGTGATGACGGAGTGGAGCCGGTTCCGGCAACGCAACCCGGCGGCGCGGTTGGTCTGTCTCGATATCCAGCCTTACACCAGCACCCAGGCACCGGAGCGCGAGGATATCCTCAACATCGGTGGCTTCAGTGATGCGGTCTTTACCCTGATCGACCAGTTCGCCAGGGGAAAGCTGCAAAGCGGACACTGGGTTGGCGTGATTGAAAACCAACAGCTGGCAACAGCATAGGAGTAGTAAGAGGGGCGGGCAATGGGGCCCGCTCCACCGGGGCATCAGCCCCAAACGATTTACGGGCGAATGCAGGTGGAACTACATCGCTATGAACGACGTGGTCGCGGGTTCGAATCCCGTCACCTCCACCATTTCATTATTCCCTTCCCGTAAATCGGCTAAAAGCGAGAATGGCTGCGAGAAAGCGGCGGTTCTAAAACCGTGATTTCTGTCATAGGTAATCTTGTCCGCAAATGCCATTCGAAGCAGCATTCTGCGCTGTTCGATGCACTCGCTTTCCCAAAGTTTAAGCGGGTTTCCAAGGAATGTGATAGCGGTTCTAAAAGTATCCTCGAAGCTCTCTATCGGACGACCGCAATTTTTGATCTTTTCGTCCATAATCAGCTTCTCTTCTTGCAGGCTTCTGATCTTATCCTCATAGGTGTCGATTAAAATCGGATTATCAGCCTCTACAATGCGGTCTAGGAATTGATTGACCTTCCGATCAATCAGCGCGAGTTGCTGTTTCAGCGCCTTTGTTTGGTCTTTGGCTTGGCCTTGGCGATCCTTCCAATGCTGATCGAAAATGTCTAAGGCCATATAGAATGTTTTCGGTGAAGGTTTTAGCGTTTTTACAATCTCAAGGAATTCTTCTTCCATTTGTGCTTTGCGAATGGACTTGCCGTATTCGGCGCAGCTCTTATTCGAACATAAATAATACGGGTATTTGGTGTTACGCCCCTTTGACCAGCACGAGGTTAAAGGCCGATCACAGCAGCCACATGTCACAAAGCCGCGCAACGGAAAGTCGTCTTTGATATTCGCCTTCATCGGGGCTTTGGCGCGTCCGTCCAAGCGTTCTTGTATCCTCTGAAAGTCTTCATAACTAATCAGTGGCTCATGCTTGGCAGGATGCAGCGATATACCCCATTGCGGCACGTCGATATAACCTGAATAGAGAACGCGGCGCAAAAGGTCAGATACGCGCTGCACGTTCACTTTACCGTTTCGCATTCTCGGGAACTCTGCATGGAGATCAAAGAAGCGCGTCAGTTCTGCGATGCTCTCAAAGCGGCCTGAGGCAAAGCCAAGCAAGCCCTCTTGAATGATGGAGGCTATCGGCTCATCACGCACCAGCATTTTACCGTGACCACTGACGCGCTCGTACTTATACCCCGTTGGCGGGTAAAACACCCAATAGCCATTGAGCACCCTTGCGCGCATGCGGTTCTTTACTTGCTCTGTGTTCTTTTGGCGGTGGTGCTGCGAAACACTGGCGAGAAGATTTTCAACGAGCTTGCTATCGGAATCCTCACCAAACTCGATGGACGGGCTTTCGAGCTTTCCGCCCGCATCACCTATAGCAGTGCGAAGCTGTATATGCGCTTCAAGGTCACGCGCAAGGCGGCTGATATCATCGATGATGACAACGGGGTTTTCGTGTTTGTGCTTTTTAAGAAATTTGAGCATGGCTTGCATACCCGGGCGATTGATGAGACTTCCTGATACGCCCTCATCGCGGAAGACTTCTATCACTTGATATTGCTTGTGGTCGGCATATTCGCGGCAACGTGTTTCTTGTGATCCGAGGCCATCACCTTTCTTGACCTGTTTAACCGAGGATACGCGGGCATAAATAACGGCGGTTTGTTTATGGCTCTTCATGGGCGGACTCCTTGCTGCGGCGGTGGATCGGTTTTCTTTTGTATTGGATGGGAGGATTCTAGCCGCTTCATTGAATCCTGTCTATCGGCGTTTGAGGATTTATCACGCGCATGCTGGACGGGATGTTTACAAAACGCACGATCAACAAAGTTTTCCATGATGTGCCAAAGATCAAAGATGTATTGAATTTTCTGCTCGCGGGTCATATCCCAATCGTCAATCATCGCGAGGTATTTTTCTATGTCGGGTTTCATGATATCTGCTCCTGTTCGTGTGTGTGGCGACAGGATCAACAATATCATCGCATGTGCATGCGTACGGGCGAAGCCCCACAGCCAGAGGGATGAAACGGGAGAGCGCAGCATCTCCCTTTCCAAGCGTATTGTATTACAATACACAGCTTGCCTTTCGTCTTAAGTCTGGTCTTTGTTACTAAAAACTGCTCAATTCAGTTTTGATAGAATTTTTATAAGTGCTAAGATTTTGTCTAAGAAGAGGCGTGTAATCCATGACATCATCTGAAAACAAACAAAAAGAATGTCTTTCGAAGTCGTTTTTTGAACGGCTTGGTTTTTTACTAGGATGCTCTTTAATTGTTTTATTTTTTTCTGAATATTTTTTCTTTAATGAAGGTGTAACAGAACATCTTCATGCCACACTACGATCACCGAAGTTACTGTTACTTAACCTCATTGAAATGAGCATTTTCTATCTTCTGGCCGTAGCGCCAGCCATTTTGGTTTTATATTATACGCGCGTGTCTTCTATCTGGGGGGTATTTCTAGTCGGAGCTATAATAGGATATTTTATTGAAGGGCTGGTTGTTCCAGTGATTTACATGGAACTGCCAATCTCTATTATTTGGACAGCTTTATCATGGCATCCAATCATAGATGTAATCTTCGGTTTATGGATATTGCAGTATTGCTTAAGAGAAAAGAGCTTTTCTATTAATTGCATTATATGTTCTGTAATAGGAATTATATGGGGAATTTGGTCAACATGGCCTATTGGACATCTATCAGATGCAACTGGCGAAATTTTGACTTTTGTTCCAGCTGCAGAATTTACAGCCTTTTTATTTGTAACCACAGGTATTTTGTTTGTCGGTAACATTTTAGTTTCTTCGGGGGCTGATAAGCCGTTTGCACCTACTCGTTTGGATTATTCGATTTTTGTGATTACGTCACTCTGCCTCTTTATATTAATGGCTCTGCAAGTTTCAGTTTTGATCTTAATATTTATTATCGCAGTCAGCCTGTTCTACATGCCTTTGCATTATGCAAACAAAAAATGCGGCAGAGATAAAAGCATAGTCCTGCATAGCTTTGAGAAGGCTCCGCCTTTTCCCAATCAACTTACAATATGGGCAATGCCTGTTACAGCATCTATAACTTACTGGGTTATGTCTGAACAGAATTGGCATGTCGAGTCTTGGATACTAACTCTGCCGCTTATGATTTTGGGTTTCGCTCTAGCTGTTATATCACCTTTCAAAATGCTACGATCATAATGATGCTTTAATAGCATCTGCTGATGCGTTAAGACCGTCCGCAAGCTGTGTGTTGTACTACAACACGCTTGGAAAGAGAGACGCTGCGCTCTCCCGTTTCATCCCTCTCGCGGATGGTTTTAGGCATGGGAACACAATCCGTTCTACCATGCAAAACCATCAAAACGTATCACCGTTTTATCCCTCGCAGGACTTGGAGAATTTCCTCTCCACCTGCGCCGAACCATGCATGAACATATGGATGTTCAATCGCCATTTAGGGGAGCACATCCGCTACCCCTAAAAACCCCATGATAATTTCATCAAGACCAATCGTACGCCGATTGGATGCGCTTAACAAAAATATATTGCCAGATTTTTTTCGTTCTGTTACCTTAAGACAACTTTTTAGGAGTTTAACCGATGAGAAATATACATACACATAAATAACAGCCGTTCGGCAGATTGTGTTCGAACGCCATCAAGATAAACGCGTTCGGTATATTTCATACCTTTCCAAAATCTAATGTCCGGTTGTTAAAAGCTTTTCGAGCAGGCGTTTTGCTGTTCGTTTGGCTTAATTTGCTTTGGCGTACTTTTTGAAGCGCCCGAAGCAAAAACTCAATTGCTTTTGAAAATTGAAGAGAAAAACAATGGACAATTTATTGAATACACCGAAACCAATCATTCGTGTGATTGCTTCGGACAAAAATTGGATTGAGGGTAACGCAGTCCAACAACTTGAAAAAACAGCAGAACTTAACGGCATTAAAATGGCCGTTGGTTTGCCAGATTTACATGCAGGAAAAGGATACCCTGTTGGTGCGGCATTCGTGTCGCAAAATTGGATTTATCCTGCTTTGGTCGGAAATGATATTGGCTGTGGCATGGGGCTATGGCAGACGGATATGAAACTATCCAAAATGAAACCCGAAAAATGGGCATCGCGTCTTGATTTGGACGATTCTTGGGATGGAGATGCAAAGGCATGGCTGGAACGTTATGGCTTGCCATCATCCTTGCTTGAACGTTCGCTTGGCACAATAGGCGGCGGCAACCATTTTGCCGAGTTACAGCGTGTTGAACGTATAGAGAATGCGAATGTATTTGAAAATCTGGGATTGGATAAAAACAAACTGCATTTACTTGTGCACTCCGGCTCTCGCGGCTTAGGGGAAATGGCGCTGCGTCACCATGTTGAGAATTTCGGTCATAACGGTTTGAAAACCGACAGTAACGAAGCAAAAGACTATATCCGCAAACATAATCAGGCGGTTTTATGGGCACAGGCAAACCGTGCGCTTATTGCGTACCGATTTACAGATGCTTTACGCAGCGAATGTGAAAAGGTCTTTGATATGCCTCATAATACCGCTTTACCAAAAAAATTAGACGGGCAGACATACTGGCTTCATCGTAAAGGTGCGTCTCCTTCTGATTGTGGTGTTTTGGTTATACCGGGATCACGCGGTAGCTTTAGTTATTTGGTCAAGCCTATTGGTGATCAAACGAACAATGCTTATTCGCTCGCACATGGTGCAGGTCGTAAATGGGTTCGTTCTGATGCTAAAGAACGTCTGGCTGGTAAATACAAAGTCGATGATTTCCAAAAAACAGATTTGGGAAGTTACGTCATTTGTGAAGATAAAGACCTTATTTATGAGGAAGCTCCGCAAGCTTACAAGAATATCGATATTGTTATTCAAGACATGCAACAAGCAGGCTTGATTGAGATCATCGCTCTTCTTCGTCCTGTTATCACCTACAAAACACGGAGGAAGAAATGAGCAAGCATACAACAAATGCAATATGGCTTCATGTAACTGCCGGACAAGGGCCGGATGAGTGTGCACTTGCTGTTGCAAAATTCATCCGTCATTTACAAAAAAAGGCCAAGGCGCAGGTTCTTGCGTTGGATATTGCAGATAGTGTTGAAGGCGACAAAAAAGGAACTGTGACATCTGCTTTGATAAAAATATCAGGGCAGAATGCAGAACAATTCCTTATGCCTTATATGGGGACAATAAAATGGGTTTGTGAAAGCCCATATAGGCCGCGTTATAAGCGCAAGAACTGGTTTATTGGTGTTGAACGTATTACCCCTGTTAAGGACACAGAAATCACAATAAACCCCGAAGATGTAACATGGAAAACCATGCGGGCATCCGGCCCGGGCGGGCAACATGTCAACACGACAGATAGCGCCGTTCAAGCAACGCATAAGCCTAGTGGATTGCAGGTCATAGCCAGTGATGCGCGTTCACAGCATGCAAACAAAAAAATCGCCTTAGCTAAGCTGGAGATGATTTTGCGAACACGACAGGAGGAAAAAACCGCTGAGAGTAAAAAAAATAATCGTGATCAACACCACGCCCTTGAGCGCGGAAACGCGGTTAAAACCTTTACAGGAAAGGAGTTTACAGAGCGATGAAACGCAGAATGAAAAACTCCGATTTTCAGGGTAAGGCAATTACGCCATCCATGAAAAAGCATTTTAAGGCATTGGATATAAAAACCGAGCGGAAATATTTCGCATGGTGTAATGCCAGAAATTTCAATGCCGACTTGAATAAAGATAAAGGTGCTAGAGACTTAGAATATGAACGTTTTCTGGGTGAGCAAAAAGCTTTAAAGGATAACGCCCGCATTCATCACAATGCGGATGCGTTCCTCCATGCGGTTTGCATGGGAGAAGTTGCCCCAAAAGCGATCATCAGACCAGAATGGCAGAAAATTGCATCATTAATTTCAAAAACTCCGAATGACAGGCCATATCGAACAGGACTTTCACAATTTTTGATTTTGATGAACAAGAAAATGAAATGCACCTTTGAGAAAGCAGAGATCCGAGGTAAGCAATTTTTCTACATACGTGCATTTATCAATATCTACAATTATCGCTGTTATTGGATACGCGATCTTGAGAATTGGACACCAAACACACACAATATGCATGGCCAGTTTTGTGCTTTGATCAGCCATTTGTTTGAAGAATATCCGGCGCCGGAATTTATGCGTTCTGCATGGTTTCGAATGGATGAGGTGGCCGATAACTACCGTGACTGGTATTTAACGGTGGTTTCAGGGAAAAATATCCGTAGCGCAGAGTTGCCTTTCCCATTCACCAAAAAGCTTGCACATCACTTTATGCATGCGCCTGCTTTTTGTTCAATTGAACAGGCCATTAAATGGGGAGAAATTCATGCGCTTGGTGGTGATGAAAATCTGGCCAAGGCCGTTATTGCCTCGCGTATTGGTGAGGCTATGAGCCATAAAAAATTCTGGGATAGTGTGTTTCAGTTTTTTGTTGAAAACCCAATGCTTGATCGAGCGCATATAGCACCCATTATAGATTTTTTATATGCACAAAAATTTGAAGTGCGTGAATGCATTACCGCACCTGGCGTTGTGGAGCATATACACCCGCCACAGCCCAATTTATCTATGAAAGGAAGAACAGCGGAATCACTATTAAGACAAGTGGAGCGTTGGCATGGCAATCTTGCAAAATCCAACGATGCTCAAAAATACTTCTTCAAAAAATCGGGCATTCCTGAATTTAGGCAAAAAACCGGAGAAGAAAAACAGGATATTCGGATTATTCGTGAATTGCTTTCGGGTGCAGAGCTCATCAAAGAAGGTCGTGAAATGCGACATTGTGTTGCGTCTTATGCACGCAGGTGCTCATTGGGGCACTGCTCAATTTGGGCGATGGAATATGTTTCTGCCAAAGGGAGTATTGAAAAGCATCAGACTATTGAAATCACAAAAGACAAGCATATCGTGCAAAGCCGAGGCAAAAGCAACCGCCTGCCTACGCCATCAGAATTCAATATTATAAAGAAATGGGCACAAACGGCAGGGCTAACAATTGCTTCATATGTTTCGAGCCGATAGGAGAAAAAATCATGAGAAAACCAACAAGACGGAACAGAAACATAGGAACGAAAAAAAGCGGCTATTCTCAGGATAACAATATGGTTATTCCTCAAAGAAAAGATGATTTGGCTTTTTGGGAACAATTAAATAATCCCGTTATTATTCCCATTAAGGCGCATGATCATGAAATCGCAATATTTGTAGAACCTGTACGTGATGGATACATTCATGCTTGCACGCCTCAAGACATCATAAAGATTTTGGAACTGCTTCCACCTGATGATGTTGAAGAAGTCGAAATCATAGTCTTAAGGCAGCCTAAAAAGAAGGAGGAAATTCTTTCGCCGGTATGGGGGCGTTATCTTTATTATGTTGATTTCGACAAATACAATGGTTCTGCTATTTGTATTGAAGCAATCAAACCTCACACGATTGTAAAATGGGGATCAAGCCTAAGTCCGTTCGAACAAAAAGAATTAAAGCTGTTAGAGCAAGACGGCGACCGCATAGAACAAGTTAAGCGCGGATGGAACATACACACAACGCCCGAAAGCGTTAGGAACCGGCAACTATACAGAACGCTCCCTCATGAATTTGGGCATGCCGTTGATTATGCACGAAACTGTCTGGAACCTTGTGTCGATGCAAAAACTGAGGAAGAAGATGAATATATATCCAAAGTCTTCGATTCAAAACCAACATTGGAGAAAGAAGAATTCGCTAATCGCTATGCTAAAGCATTCTATGAAAAACATTTTCGTTTAGGTAACATTCCTTTTAACAGAGTTTTGAATGAAGACTTTCTAGAAAAACACAATCTTGATATTCGTTGGTTTCAGGAAAGCTAGTAAAAGTCGTTTTACTTATTTAAGCACTCCTTCCCAAAGCGCCAAAGCCTCAAATAATCGGTTCGAGGTGTCACCTGATACCTCCACTACGACGGGGGTGTAGCTCAGTCAGGTAGAGCACGCTGTTTCACCGACCCTTGTCGCCCACCTATTTGACACCCCCAAGTGACTGGGGAATTCGAGAGCAGTTTCGCGGCGAATGCCGATGGCGCTACTTGGTTGACGCACCTTGCTTGCAAGGTCCCGCAAGGGGTCCGGGTTCAAATCCCGGTCCGGCCTCGGCCGGGTGGCGGAAAATATCGCGTCATCAAACCTGGTCGCCGCACTTATACAAGGGTGTCGTACAATCCTATCTTGGGTCTGAAGACACCCATTCATTGGAGCAAGAAAAATGTCTACTGAAAACTACGACGTTATGCAGGCCGAGCAGGGGCATCCGGTTAAGATGTGGACCCAGGGGGTACCTGTGGATGAGAAGGCTAAGGGGCAGCTGTTGAATGCCTCTCAGCTACCATTTATTCATAAATGGATCGCAGTTATGCCTGATGTACATGTGGGTAAGGGGGCGACCATTGGATCAGTGATTCCCACCAGGGGTGCGATCATCCCGGCGGCAGTCGGCGTCGATATCGGTTGCGGTATGATGGCGGTTCGCACCAGCCTAGGATCCGGAGATCTGCCGGATAACCTGGCGCCGCTGCGTAGCGCCATTGAGCAGGCAGTACCCCATGGTCGAAGCAAGGGACGTGGAAATCGCGATAAAGGCGCCTGGGGAACGCCACCGGCCCATGTCGATGAGGTATGGACAGAGTTAGTGGAACCCTTCGGGCGCATTGTGGAAAAATATCCTCGCCTGAAAAAGACCAATAATTATGTCCATCTAGGGACTCTGGGAACCGGTAATCATTTCATCGAGGTCTGCCTGGATGAGAGTGAGGCGGTCTGGATTATGCTCCACTCGGGATCACGCGGTGTCGGCAACGCCATCGGTAACCTGTTCATCGAGCAGGCGAAAGAGGATATGCGTACCTGGCATATCACCCCGCCTGACCGAGATCTGGCATATCTGCCGGAAGGGACCGATCACTTTAACGACTATGTCGAGGCGGTGGGTTGGGCGCAGCATTTCGCACGCCGCAACCGGGAATTGATGATGGCGGCGTCCATCGGTGCTCTGCGCCAGATCATCAGTAAACCCTTCGATGCCGATAGCATGGCGGTTAACTGTCACCACAACTATGTGCAGCAGGAATCGCACTATGGTGAACAGGTGTGGGTAACCCGCAAGGGTGCAGTCCGTGCTGGGGCAGGGGAGCTGGGTATCATTCCGGGTAGCATGGGCGCACGTTCTTATATTGTACGCGGAAAGGGTAATCCGGAGAGTTTCTGTTCCTGCTCCCACGGTGCAGGTAGAGTCTACTCCCGAACCGAGGCCAAGCGTCGCTTCACACTGGAGGATCAGAAGAAGGCGACCGAAGGTGTAGAGTGCCGTAAGGATAGCGCCGTGATCGACGAGATCCCTATGGCCTACAAAGACATCGATGCTGTGATCCATGCCCAGCGGGATCTGGTGGAAGTGGTGCATACCCTTCGTCAGGTGGTTTGTGTTAAAGGATAGAAACGTCTCGAACAGAATGGATAGAGATTGAAATGAGTAGTGCATCCAACTTGATTACCATCGATGGTTCGCGTGGAGAAGGGGGTGGCCAGGTACTGCGTACCGCATTGACGCTGTCGCTGATTACCGGCCGCCCACTTCGTATAGAGAATATCCGCGCCAAACGGCGAAAGCCCGGCCTGATGCGCCAGCATCTCACAGCTGTGCATGCCGCTGCGGCTATCGGTGAGGCGGATGTTGAAGGCGCAGGCGCGGGTTCGCAGTCACTGCTGTTTCAGCCTAAAACCATCAAGGGTGGTGACTATCGTTTCGCCATAGGTACGGCGGGCAGCTGTACTTTAGTGTTACAGACTGTCTTGCCTGCACTGATGTCGGCCCGAGTCGAGGCGAAACTAAGTCTAAGCGGCGGCACCCATAATCCACTGGCGCCACCCGCCGACTTTCTGCAACGTGCCTATCTTCCTCTGTTGCGGCGAATGGGGGTCGATATCGATATGAGTCTGTCACGTTACGGCTTTTACCCCGCGGGTGGAGGTGAGGTGGAGCTCAGGCTAGAGGCTGGGGATAAATTGCAGCCACTAAACCTACTGGAGCGTGGTGAGTTGCGACAGGCTAGCACTGAGGCGCTGATCGCCGCACTGCCTGTCAGTATTGCCGAGCGCGAATTGGAGACCGTCCGCCGCACCATGGGTTGGGATCCATCACAGCTTCAACTGCGCGGCCTCAACAATAGTCAGGGACCTGGCAATGCCCTAGTGGCGACTATTGAACATGAATATGTCACCGAGGTCTTCACCGCCTTTGGCGAGAAAGGTGTCAGTGCCGAGAAGGTGGCAGGTAAGCTCTGTCGCCAGATAAAGACGTATCTTGAAGGAGTAGCGCCAGTTGGTCCCCATCTTGCCGATCAATTGTTGCTACCGCTAGCAATCGCGGGTGGTGTATTTAATACAGTAAAACTAACGCAACATACACTGACCAATATGGAGACCATCAATGCCTTTTTGCCCGGCTGTCTTGATATGGAAGAGATAGCCGATGGAATGGTGCGGATATTTCGAAGTAATAAATGAGGCACAGCTCAATTGGCACGTCTCAGTTCGACCAGAAGTGGCTGTTCAGTTAATCTGACAGAGTGTCAGTGAATATCTCTCTACAGAAAATTACGAATTTATAAATAGCAGACAAAAACGATCAATGACAAACTTGTTGCAGCACAAATTATTAGTGATATGCCTGTGTGTTGTTTGTTCAGATGTTGAGGTTTTGTATTTGAGGTTTGTCGAATAATTTTACATTCCGAGTGAATTTGTAGGGTTAAGTTTCTATCTATCTATTTAATTTAATAACATAAAGTAAATTGTTGCATGGAATATGCATATGTAATTGTTGATGAAGCACAAATTTCGAATTAACAGCTAAGATCTAAAAACACAAGCATACGTCTACTTTTGGTGGCTTCTCCATTAGTACCAGTCAATAAGCGATAACTACTTCTCTTCACCGCTAGAGTGAGAAGATTAATTACGCTAACAAATCGATAAATGCAAGGGAGTGAATATGTGCATCTTCAAGTTTAATATTAAATTACAATATGCATTAAGCCTTATTATATGGTTCTCTGTCATATCAGGTGGGTGTAGTAATGGAATGCCCTCTGTATCTAATGCAAAAGACTATATGTTAAAACTGATTGAAACAGAATCTGCTGGCAGAATATCGTTAAATGACTTTACTAAAATTAATGCATTAGAGAAGAAAGTACTTGGAAATATTTATCATGTTGTTGTGTATGAAGCGATAATTGAATTTACACAGGACAGTAGGTGGATTGCTGCCAGCATGGGTGAGATTCGGGACTTTAAAGCGAAAGCAACAGATGCACGCCAAGGACAATCAGGATGGGCTGGTTATAACGCAGGCCTCATGAATCCGGGCAGGAATGTTACGAAAGGATCAATATTCAAGGTGTCAGGTGAAATTTTCTATGAAAAAACAGAAAGTGGCTGGAGACCTGCTGGCCAATCGATATCAAGTAAAGTGAAACTCACTGAAGGGAATGCGGGTGCTCAAAAAATTCAAAGCGCACCACAACTAAAATATTCGCAGAAAAATAATTCTACTGCACGGGCAGATAGAAGAGTTCAAACAATACAAGAAAGGCTTCAATTATTAGGGTACATGCCAGTTGAGACCACCGGCTACGTAGATAACCACACGAAAAGTGCAATAAACTCATTCGAGTCAAAAGTAGGCATCGCTAATGATGGCCGGGTGTCAAAGAGTTTATTTGACGCATTATTTGAGTCAGAAAAGAAACGGCTACAGGCTAGCATATCGCTAAAAATTCCAAATTATTTCTCGGGCAAACCACTGAGGCGGTATTACCAGGTTCATCCTAATTCAACCAATGATTACTTAAAAGGAATAGAGAGAAGCGATAATAATAAGGTATTCGCATTTGGTTATGAAGGAAATTCCGTAGGAGGCTATTTTATATCGTTTGATTCATATATAGATGCACTTTCAAAGTACACTCAATCCATGCCAAGACTCAATTTGAAGAATATTGAATATACAACAAATCTAGAACCGCATTTCATTATGAAAAGTTCATCTAAAGCGAATACAGTATATTTAGTAATCGATAAATATGTTTTCAATATAACTTCCAATAAAATACAGAACGCTGTTGACTTTGCAAGGGAAATTATAGAAAGCAATAACCTAAGGCCACCTCAATAGCTAAGGTGGAATTTTTAGATATATTTCATGGATCGCGGGTTTATGTGTGTGCTGATTAATATAGAGTATTCATAATGTGTAATTCTACTATTGCTGTATTAAAGTCGCTCTTTGTATTAACCTTTATTATCGCGTCTTCAGCAATTGCTGAAGATGTAAAAGTTCAATCGATATTTGGAATTAAATTTGGCGAGAGATTTGATCAAGCTACAGTTATAAATGCATCTGGTCGAGGGGATATATTGGAAGTCATTCCTATGGTCCCAAATAAGCACTACGATAAGTATCAGGTATCGTTAGGTCGCCACAGTAAATATGTACAATATGTGAAAGCAATGACTGCAGGACTAAAGCGAAGTAAGAAAGAAGCTAGAGATGAAGCATATGAAATAATGCAAGTTTATCGATCTAAATATCCATATCTACAACCCTTCAAACTGAAGAAAGGACATGCAATATTTGCCCTGGAAGGCAACGATGGAAAGTTTGTTGAGTTTCAATATTCAGAAACTTATAGGATTCTTATAATCAAGGATAAAAATGCAATTGATTATGAAATGGAGCTAGTTCGAAAGAAATTAGAAGAACAGAATACTCCAAAGCCGTCTAAATCTAGAGTAATTTACGATAGTGGTTTTTGATACGATCGAACTGAAATGATGACTTTCGAAGCATTTGAATGTAGTTAATTATTTTCAACAATCCTTAAATTATCCGCACGTCGATCTAAATTCAGTAATTCTAAATATGGTTACTTCTATAACCAGAATGCTCGCTTCGGTCGCAAATCAGTCATGTCACACTTCGACTATATGCGGAAGTTTTATCAATCTACACAACACAGGAAAATCTACTGTACGCTTAAATCGCTTCAGGCCGACCTGGACGAATGGCTCGAATACTACAATAATGGATAATGGAAATTATCTTTCACACATTTGAGACGGCGGTGGTTCATGTGGTTAAGTTGGAATTGATCGAAATCTTCGTCTTGCAAATGAAAAGGCTCAGGACGTATCGATCAAAAATCTGACACGAAAGAAAACCTACCATAGCGGCCAAATTTAAGGAGCTAGATAATAAAGATAAGGATAGAGTAATAATTATAAACCTCCGTTTTTTACGATTTCGATTGTTAGTATCGAATTCGGTAACTTCTAATCTGCGACCAAAGCAGGTCATTGGTCCGATGGGATTGGGATGTTTGGTCCTAGCCAGAAGCGGACACAAGGAGCCTGCCGATATTTACACCCTGATCTGGAGCGAATAGAAATGCTTTCCCTAATTTGATCTTGATCAACATCAGCTGGTGAATTTCATCGGATTGCTTGCAATCGTAATACAATTGCCTAAATTAGGATAGGGGATTTGTCAGATCCAACGCGGTATGCACGCAGACTTAGATACACCTCCGGACATAAGGAACGTGACGTAATGGCAGGCTTACTCTTCACCCAATATTACCTTAAAGCTGGTGGCCGATGAAATCCATCGGCTCGAGTATAACATGCGTGATCCCGTCACTGTCGTAAGGCCGCAATGTCGGTATTCGGCTGGCTGGCAAGTCCCCACCAGGCGCGCGAAATCGTCATCAGAGCGAGGATTGGGGCCATCTCCACTAGCCGCCAGCAGGTGCTCAATCTTCTATGTGGCGACGGCGATTGTAGCGTGGTGTGCGGGCGCAAAGCAGATCACTACGGATCATGCAAGAGCAAGTGCTATTTGTGCTTAAAACCTGCAAAATCAGCCTCATGGCTTTCGGAGGTTTATCCCTATGCACGGCCGGAGGAACGCAATGTCACCAATGCGTATGAATTTACGATCAAGCCTGACGGCCTTCTTGCTGTGCCTTCTATCGACGATGGTTCACGCCCAATGGGACGTAGAGGGGCGCTTACTACAATGGAAGGCGTCAGCGCCGAGCTCATGGATCGGCGGCAACAGCTCGCAGATAGCTACGGTGAAGGGACAACTACGGTCGCAGGGAAGTAGTTTGATAAAGTTAATGGATGAACTTTGGTACAAGTCAAGAACCGTTGATGCCTATCTCACGAGTATGGACGTAAGTGGCGTGAAAACCGGTATAGCCAGCCGGATAGTTTTTGACGTCGCGAATCGCGAGTTCTCCAGCGAGTACTTCACTAGCGAAACATGGGAAGCGTTGGCAAGTACTCCGCTCGACGGTTACCCGCAAAGCTCCTCTACCGAGTTTCTCGGCGCCAACGCGCCATCAATCGGGGGAAAACCATCAAACTGCGCCACGTTTGTGACAACGATGCCGAGCCAGAGATTCGCCTACGATGTTCTGTGTTTTGTGCACATTGGTCAAGGCAAGACGCATATGATCAAATTCCGCACAGACGGCTCGAAGTGGGATGAGCATCTTAACGAGCTCAATAGTATATTGGGAACGCTGAGGTACTACTAACCTAATCATAGAGACTAAGAACTGATATAAAGGATAAGGTAGGTGGGAAAAACCAAATGAACTCTCAGATGACATCGTTTTTATTCACGATACTGCTCGGTTTCATTTCGGCGTGTATCGGATTGATTCTTTATCGATTTGGTGAAGCCGTTATCAAGTACAAAGGCGCAAGATTTGGTGGCGCCGTCGCGATCGCGGGCGTCTCGTTCTACTTGATGGCGGAATTCTATTTTCGCGGCCTCTCCGTCGAAGACCTTGTGCGCGAGGAGGCACTCGAAGAATTGCAAGAATCTATTTATGAGTATGACACATGTATAGCGCACGAAGATGGTAAGGAGTATATGGCATGCAGATTTCAGGCAGATGCAGTACGCGATGCAGCCAAACGATTGCTGCCGTAATTTTAATCTCAGTAATGTGGATAGCGGAAGTGTCGGCACAGAGCATCGACTCGATGGCCGATGATGAAACGCTGGTTGCGCACCGTGCGTACTTCGTCGGTACGAGCGATGAAATCAGGGAAATGGCCAAAAAGCAGTCTTACGGCCACACCTCAGTGCCGTACGAGAACCACTCTGAGCTTGTCGAGGTACGAAAACCTCCGCCTGCCTGTGGTCCTAACATACAAAGCGCATTTGCCGACTTCTGCGTTTCACGTCTGAACGTCGGCCTAGCGCCATGTCAAACTAACAAGACGCGGGTGTTCTGTAGTACCGGTTATCTTCAACCTGAATCAGAAAGGGTCTACTGGCGGCTCAAATATCGACACCATGCAGAGCAGCTTTCGCTCGAGCTTGATGTCTTGAAAAGGCACAGCAGTGGACGTTTACAGCCGACGATAGTTACAGGTGACCTTCTGCAAGAGCTCTATGAGCTACTTATTATCACAACACGATGCGACATCAATCTCTAATACTTGTCGCGTGCCTGGTTGTGTCTCATGCACCTTTTTCACTGGCTCAAGAGATATCAATGCAGGCTGGACTCGATCCAATCGAGGTGTACGTCAATAGCCATCACGGCCTTGATATTGCTTCGAAGGAGGAGAGTCGACTTGCGTATGATGCCTGGAGTACCGCAAAGGCAGGAAACCAAATCGGACTTGGCTCATGCGGTGAACCCAACATGCAGGAAACCAAGGTATTTGTTCTGGAATTCTCGGGTATACCGGAAGAGGTTTGTGGGGATGGTTGGTTTGCTAAGACTTGTATCGCGAGTCGCAATAATTGCGTCAGCAGCCCCTATGGGATCATCTGTGATAGCGACTACCTGATGCCAATGTACGTGCTACAACAGACGGTGCTATCGGTAAATGGCAACCAAGGTTCTACTCAGCAGGCACACCCTAAAAATGTGATGTTACAACTCGCTCGAATAAACCTATTGGTGAAACGCAACATGCCATATAGTGAACAGGCAAACGAGATTCTTGATAACTTCCCATGGGCTGCTGGTGGTCCAGAGGACGATTATGACCGAATAATCGTTGAACTTGCTACAACCGGTGCTGTGATCTTTCATGAATTAGCGCATGTTGAGCAAGTCACTTGCTCTCAAGGACATACTGATCCCCGATTCATAGAAATACGCAAACTACTCGAAATGATATCCTGTCGACTACTGGCGCCGATAGAGGTGAGCGCCGATATGAGGGGAATGGATGCGGGTGCTGTAGGAGCGAGAATGGTGTTGCAGGACGACGATGATCCAAATGCCGCCTACGAACTATTTGTAAGGGCTACAATCGCTCGTCTTGAGTATGAGGCAGTAGTGCTACCACATCCGGATTATGCGGTTGACGTGTACACGAATGAGCCGAAGGATCCATCGAAACTCGAACGTTATTATTTTGATGCAGGTACGAATGTACCAGTGTTCGCAGGCGCAGGGCACATACCGCCTGAACTAAGACCAGTCGCTTCTATTCGGTTGCTTAGGAATCGTGGATTTCTTACGAAAGACGGTATCGATACTGCATTCGAGATATCGTTGCGATTGCGAGCGTTTCTTACTGGAGTGCTTTGGAAACGATGTCATGGAAAACAGAACATCGCACCTGAGGCGATACGTGATGTCATCAATATGCTTGCATTTGATAGGGGGCCATTATGATAAGGATGTTGTTAGTGGTAAGTATCGCTTTAATCTTCCTGGCTACAGGCTCCACGCACGGACAGACGTACCAACAAGCAGTTCAACAATCACCCAGCGCTTCGGCAATAGACCTTGGATCCAGCATGGCACTGTTGCTCAGCGCATCGATTGGCGGCACGGAAAGCGAAGTAATGCAGATGTACACAATAGCGCGAGAACATGCATCGGCGCTCAGTTTAACTTTGCCTTTACCTCCTACGGGGCCTCTTGAAGATCGAATGGCCGAAGGGCTACTGTTCAGCATAGATACCGCAAGAAATATTAACCAAGCTCTAGTGCGTGAGCATGGTGAACGAGTTGCGGCTTCATTCATGCTCAGTTTCTCGGCGTTGACGGCAAACACATTCAGTGTTAATGAGAATCTGCGAGAGACTATGGTGAACAACGCAGTACAGGCAGCGCACGTTCTCAATCTTCCTATAGAATTCGTTCAAGGTGTGATTCAATCAATAGAGTCCAGCGACGACGATTCGGGCTTCCAAATCTACAGGATGATGAACGACCTGAAAGGAAGACAGTAGGAATATCATGGGGCGGCACTCATCACGTGTTGCCATTTCTTGTTGGAGCCTCGACAGCGGCGTAGACAGTTCGCTGTGTCACTGAGAAACTTCACTAGGACAGCGTCGACGGCTTCGTGAACCGAGGCACTTCGAAGCAATTCCATATACAGTCAAACAAATTATATTAACAATAATTTCAATTGGTTGTCGGATTTGTCTACAGTTGTTATTTAAATCATACACGTGGTTTTATGTCATAGAATTAGAATGAAATATAAGACATTGGAAGAGATCAACTCGCTAGGGAACTCAAAATTCATCTGATCCAATGTCCAAGCTCCTTTCTCAATCTAATTGGCTGCTCGTCAGACCATGGACACCACTCCATGGTGACGGCTCAATCTGAGCCGTTTCGCTTCGTGATATCCCTTATCGTGGGATAGCCAGCAGGATCGGGAGGAGGAGACAAACTCCCTCCTGCTGCTGGGGTTACCACGCCACCATCAGCTGGGCACCGCTAATTCGCTATTGCTTTTAAGATCGACTGGATTGGAGGCCTTTCGCTTTTTTAGCGAGCTCACCAAGATTGTGGTGAAGGATATCGACTTTAATCTGGATGGATCCGTAGGCTTTGCATTCAGAGCAGGCAGAAAATATATTGACAATCTCCTGAGAGAGAATCTGAATGCTATGGAGGTCTACAGAAAGCACCCGAGCTTGCGGAAAGTCTTTCGCTTGTCGAGAGAATTCACCGAGGTTATGGTGAAGGATATCGACCTTTCTCTGGATGGTCTCTAAGGCTTCGCCTTCAGAAAACAAATCGACAATATCCTGAGAAAGCATCGGAAGGCTCTCCATCATGTGGAGTAGCATGTCAGGATCACTGATTCGCGGAGCTTCACAGGTACGTGGAGCTATATTTGATGGTTGCTGCTCACACAGCACTACATTAGGATGTGTACTAGCCATATTGACCTCCTATTCAGGTCTTTGTGGTCAGGTCCTTGTCGGCGTTGGCGCGCCGGCGGGGACCGTCAATTTACACTAAGAAGTTTGTTTCATATTTCTGTCTTTTATCTCAAATATCAACAATTTCATTGCGCGATAAGGCATTGGTCGATACTTCTTTGCGCCTGGCTTTACTCGCCACGCCTTGACTGTATCAATAGCATATCCCGTCATTTCCGAGATCTGCTCATTAGTGAGCTTATATATCTTAATTTTTCGCTTAAGCTCTTCATTATTCTGGCTCACTATAATACCCTGGTGCTTTCCTATAGAGGGTACATAGTACCCACTCTACGGACTGGAGTATAGGGTACATTGTACCCCTTTGCAAGGGCTGTGTTTTAGGATATCAATAAAAAACCCAGTTCCTAATAATTAGGAACCGGGCTTTATGACACTAGGCATCTCTGGCTAGCGGTGGGATGATACCTAAATCCATAAACTCAAAGTACTCGAGTTCAGATATTTCTGAGTATCGATCGTGGCAATCGCCTGCATCACATAGATTCACAGGTTCACCTGATAAAAGTTTAACTACTTGGACGGCAGGGCGTCCGCAATAATCACATTTTTCGATAGTTTCAGACATTTTGACTCTCCTGAGATGATCTGGAGAGCCCCCCGTTGGGAGAACTCCCCCATCTGGGGTGTAGACTGAAGAATAGGTTAGGGGGTGGTACGTTGTGTCCAGTTACCATCCTCTAATGCTTGAGTCGCTTCATCTGGCAAAGTGAAGTACTCCTCGCTTTCGCGTGAACAAGGGATATCATCTTCGCCGACTGTACCGATGTAGTACCCGGCAGTTGATCGCAATACCTGTAACGGTAGACGAAGCCCTGTGTACCTTCGTGCAAGTCGTCCTATTGGCTTTCTAACGGTTACTGTTTCAGACATGATAGATTTCTCCATATGATAGGATTTTCGATAAATCATTGAAAAATAGTTTTGCTCCAGCTAAGCTCGATGCTATGAATAAAGACCAAACATTTGATGAGGCCTGCCGGGCAGTCTCAGAAAAGCTCCAAAACATGGAGGGTGGGGACACTATAGAAAAGCGAACCCTCATGGCGATCATTGAAGATCGCGATGAGGACGCTAATAGACTCCTGAACATTGTTGAGCGAAGAAATGCGCTCAATCTTCGCTCTGTTGAGTGTTAAGGCGAGCAAGAATCTCCTCCTCAACTTTTCTCAAAAGAAAGCGTGCATCCTTAAGAACATCAGGATCCCGCGCATTATCAATAAATCGAGCCAATAGCTCTTGCTTCTGAGCTAATTCCTTGTCTCTCGCTTTTTCAAGAAAGCGATAGAATTGCTGCATGTCGAATAATCCGGACATTGTATTTCTCCAAACAATTTTGAATTGAATAGGAGAAACTTTCCTGGCTGGGAGAGGTTTCTCCCAGATTGGGTAAGATTAATGGATCGGTCACCAAGTGGTGATGCCGGCAATTGCGCGATCCAGGTGCCGGTCAGAGGGATGCAACTTTAACCAAGTTGCCAGGGATAATTGAGTAATTTTATCTCTGTTTCCGCGATTGCGTCAAACAACTAAGAATCTCTGAGAAGCAAATAACGCCCCCCATGATGATGAGGGGCGTTATATCAAGAGGGCATTTGCGCTGCCCATACTTCTCTTGGTACCAAATCTCTTGCCTCAGAGATTAAACGATCAACAGTATCCACTGCGTCATCATTACTCATAACGGAACCAAGTACTTCGAAATCATCCGTATTATCAAGCTTGGCGATATTTTTTACAAAACACTCCAATTGTGTATAACGTGTATATTGATCATCATTCAGGCAAGGCTTGTTTACGCAGACAAGGCCAGAATACATCGTCTCACAAAGCTCATCGATATCGGACTCGCTTAGTGGATCCACATCGGCAAAGTGTGGGTACTGTTTGATAATATTATCTATGCTAGATTCTTCCATCTCACGCTGTAGATGACGAAGGCTAGCAAGTATTGTTGTCAGCTGACGATAATTAAAATTTTTCATTAGATTCTCCTGGATGTTAGTGTGCCCCAGGAAATCCATAGCCCTGCCGGGGATATGGATCCCCGGGTGGGTGGGTTTTAAGATGAATCAACTTCTCATCAGAGAAGTACCAGCTATTACATGATTCATGAGCTGTTCAGGCGCTGCTGATTTGCAGCAGTCATAAATTACCTTTCCCAAAGTCCTCTAATTATGGATAGAAGGGACTTTGGGAAAGACCTGTCAAAAGACAGGTCAAATGTAGACATTAGCCTATTCGTTTAACTTCTTTAACTTTCAACTTACCATGCCAGCACAAACGATCTGCAGCTGTCTTAAGAGCATTTTCGATGGCTTTCTGTTCATCATCACCATCATCTAGTTCAACTGTTTCAGTACCGGTATAGTAACCAGTCATATTCGGTCCTGTAGACCATTCTATTTCCAGTCTCATGCGACACTCCCTTGAGTGAGAATAATATTAATCAATTCTTCGTCACTCACAGAATCAATGCATTCAGCTAGTTCGTAATATTGCTCAGCACTGCATAGGTCACGAACCAACAATACCAATTCGTCCCGGTATACTGCCACATAACGTATTTCGTTGGTTTCAGTGTCACGCCAAGCATTACCGGAAAATTCATCACCATGTTCAATCCTTTTGTCATGTTGAGGTTCACGCTTATATTTCATTGGTCATGCCCTCCAGGCATAATCAGTCTTGCAGCGGACACGCCGCTGAAGACTGGTTCAATATATATTTATGCCGCTGATCTGACGCGCTCAGCATTATTAATTGCCTGCTCAAAAACCTCTATGGGAATTTCATTATCCTCAAATCGATCTCTAACGCGCTCGAGCTCCGGACTGATTATTTTGTTCGCTCGGATATTAGCGACATCAAAACGCACCTGTAGAGGATCCCAGTGCATACCGCAGACCTGGTTTCTTGCGATGCCCTCTAGGTAGATTGCGAATTGCTCAAGGTCTTCTAAGGCACTAATTGGTGCAAAGTGATTCATACCGCCAACAAAGTCCTTACGACCCTTACAAGATCGCATCATTATGGCTGCATCATCTCCCATGCATGTCTTTTCAACTTGCAGGTATAAGTTAGACGTATGAAGAGTTATCTCTCCGCTCACTGCAATACCCGCTTTGTTTGAACGAAGGTCGTAGTCAGCCGAGGTCAACCCCATCAGCTTGGCAAGTTTTCGCAAAACCTTTTTAGCTTCGCTGTGAAAGGCATTCTTTAGATCTGGATCGCAATAAGACAGATTTTGAGAGTAAATCTCGATCAGTTTATTGGCAGGATTTTTCATGCGTTTCTCCTTGAAATGATAAGGAGAGACACAATTCCCCAATGGGGAGGTATGTCTCCCCTTGGGGTAAAATATGTTGAAGAATTAACCCCGCCGATAGGCGAGGTTAATTGAGTAGTGATAAGGTCACTTCTGGATGGCGCGCAGTGTTTGCCGCGTCTTCGCGTGCTATATATGCAACGCCATCGTATGGAAATAACGGATTACTTGTTAGTGCGACGTTGTTTGTGTTTTATCCAAACAACTAGAAAGCCCAATAACAAAATAACCCATATTGGTGAGGTAGCAACGATGAAATTAGTGCTAATTCCCATTGTCCTCCTCCTTAGTTAGGCCAAATGCCCAGGCGACAGTACCTGTCAGAATGAGGATAAGACCCTCGAGACTCGACATTGAATCGCCTCCTACGATGACACCGGCATAGCCAGCACCGACCAAGACCATACCCGCCTTTCGGAAATCTTCCTTCAGAGCAGTGGTATTGATCCTGGATACCCAGGAAATGACCGCGCTAAACAGCTTGTTTGATACGCGATTCTTCATGATAGTTCCTCCTTCGATTGAGCCGTCACAGGAGGAACCTTACCCATCGGGGAGGTTTCCCCGGTTGGGCAGATTGATAGAAATGGATCGACAACCCGCAGGCCGTGCTGGCAATACTCACGATCCAAGTGCCAGTCAGTTCAGCTGAAACCCAGCTGACAGGTATGAAACTTAATCTTAATTCTAGACCTTCTGTTCTGTCAATATGGCACAGTCTAGCAGGGCGCCAGTAACTAACTGAAAAACAATACCAAAGGAGCCCCTAAAGGCTCCTTTGGTAACAAGATCAAGCTGCAAGAAGCTGCTTGGCTAACTCAACCTCGATACTATCACCATCCTGGTTCAAGATGTCTAGGCCAGAGTCCGGCATATCCCCTGAGGTCGATTGACTGACAGCTATTTTACTTGCCATCAGCGATAGACAAGCAATTTGAGCCGTTTCCTCATAACCCAGATAGGAGACTTCAACATCTTCTTCCTGTCCAATACGCCAGGAGCGCCTGGCGGCTTGTTGCAAGGTGTAGACGTTGTATCCAGTCTGCATGAAGACGATGCTCGGAAAGTCCAGCAAATCCAGGCCGGTTTTTACGAGTTCAGGGTTACAGACGACAACATCAATCCCTCGGTCCACCTGGTCAAGGATCCAGTCCTCTCGCTTAGACGTATCAACCGACGCACGAAGTACTGCTGTTTTGAGTCCTGCACTTTGGAGTAAGGCCTTCAGCCGAGCAGTGGTATCCCTACGTCCGGTATACGTCGTGTAGACAAGCACACGTCGACCTCTAGCCTTATTGTCCCTGCAGATCTTCAGCAAATCTTCCTCTGCGGGCATCAGCTCATTTTCCTCAAACATCGAAGGTGCATAGTAAAGTAGGTCTCGAGTTCGTGGATGTTTGACCGCTTCCTGTCTGAAACATGTACTAGGCCAGGCCAATAAAGTATTGAGAACGACACCCATCAGAGTGTTGTCACCCTTGCGCAGAGCCTCTTTCAACTCTGATGTCAACTTCTGCTCCATAGCGCTATACTTTTCAGCTTGGTCATCTGTCATTGCAACATTGACATAAAACTCATCGTAGGCGGGTAGAACATTACCGCCGATATCCTTGAGTTTAAGAAACACCGTGAAGGGAAGTACATATCGTGCGATCCCCTTCGGCCCAAACCCCGGGCCTTTTGCAGTTCTAACAGATACACGCTTGCCTTTAGCGGTTTTGTGACTATCTCCCTCAGACTCTGTATAGATGTCCTTAAGAATGCCATATTCACGCATGAACGACATCGAGGCCGTACCAAGACTTCCACGATTGTTATAGACAAAACCATCCTCGATCATTCTTTGTGGCATAATACGCCACAATAAATAAAAGAGGTCATCGGCATATCCGCCCATCAATGTCCCAGTTAACAAAAGCACCTTTTTGACTTTGTTAGCCAGTACGCCCATTGCCTGTCCCTGTGCACTAGAATCAGCTTTGTACTCGTGCCCTTCATCTACGATGATGTTGGAGAAATATCCATTCGGTAGATACCGTTTGATAAACTCCGTTGGTTGATAACCGCCTTGACCAAATCCAAACTCTAGATTAGCCATTGCGCGTTCCATACGCCTTGCCTGTTTATCTGAGAATACGAGCTCTCCCTCATCGTCCATTAAATTTATAAAGGAATAGACATTATCAGCCAACATGCCATGTAACAATTCTTCTCCAAAGGTCGAAACCAGCTTACCTGCTGTTTTCGGTCCAATCGTAGGAATCTGACACATGGCTTCCAAAACGAGGTCACGTCTCGTTTTTTGTCGCTTCATCGGTCTCATCAAAGTCCACAACGGTTCACCACATACCTTCCCATCGACTTCACCACAACATTGATAACGCCTGTTATCTGGGAAGTCAGTGGGGCTTACAGGTCGCGGATTACCATCTTGGTCTTCGATGGTCACTACCGTGCCACATTTAGGACAGGCACAAACTGCCTTTTTATTGACGAAACTACGTGATCGATCACCATCCTCAGGCATCATCCGTGTATATTGCATTTTTACAGAATAGGCTGGTCTCCAATGAAAGCCCATTCGCATCCGAACACGTCCCAAAATAAAAAACTCTGGTCCGTCATGCTCATTGATTCCTAAGGATTCTCTGATGAGTAGTAGTTTAGCCAATGTGTCCGGACCATTGAGGATCCAAACACGGGCATTATCAATTGTTTCTTGAATTTCTCTCCTCCATTTGAATACGAGATGCGGAGGAGACAGAACGATTGATCGAGAGTATCCTTCGGACTCGAGGATCGCCGCAGTGGCGATGGCCATAATAGTCTTTCCGGTACCCATCTCTGCGTTTAAGATGGCAGCGGGTTCATTTTGATCGATGAGAAGACTACTGATAGCCTGTACTGCATCTCTCTGGGCAGGGAAGGGGTCCCTTATCAAGTTGTCCATTACCTGTTCTCTCTTGAGATCCGGTTGGCCATCATAGATAGGGGGGTTTTGCTGTTGGACAGCCTCAAGCAGCCCATCTCCAAAATCCTGAATAAACTCTGTAAGCGGTATAATATCCGCCGACATTTCTTCAGATACTTCTTCATTTATTTCAGCGGTTGCTGACATGTTGTGGTCTCCTGTAAATATCAGGGGAACACCAGCCCAATTGGGGTAGTGTCCCCAATTGGGTTAAAGATAGGAATCAATCTCGATGAGATGCCAAGCATTGCATGATTCATGACTTGGTCTTGGGCTACTTTCTGGCTAGTAGCGAGCACAGTATCTGTCTTTGTTAAGAACACTTTAAAGCACCCTTAACAAATGCCTCTCATTGAGAGACCTTTCCAATCTATGATCAGATGGATATATCCTTCCGGGAGACTTCCCTATCGGGAGGTCTCCCGATAGGGTAAGTTGAAAATAATCAAGACTAGAATCAAGGTTGTGGACTATCAGAGATCAATTTACAAATATGAAACTCTGTTTGTCCTGTTCTTACCTCTTTCCCAGTTGGTTGTACTATGCCCGCTTCTGTTAGACACTCTAAGAGACCCTCATTATCACCATGATCACTTATGAGTACTTCATCCGTAGCGGGTTGGAATAATGAGATGTTCACTGATGCTTCAGTGATTACTTCTCCTAATTCATTGACAAGGACAACTCCCTTTCGGCTGTTGCTGTAGCACCTGATATCGACATTGCAATCAGTTCCATTGAAATGCACATTCAATTATTCTCTCCTTTACGTTAATTAGAGCAGAGAGAAATCCCAACAGGGATACTCTTTCTGCAGGGGCGATTTTAATCCGGAGGATTAAATAGAATTGGGTAATGTGAGCTCACCTTCGTTGATCATATTAGTGATCAATGGCTCCAGCTCATCATCTAGCTCAATTAATGTACCGGCTACACCGACACCATTAGTTAACGGTTTGATCCACTGTTTTTTATGGCATCGATTGAGAAATACCTCTCGCCATTCATCAAGCATGGGCATTGGACAGACCATTTTAAACAGCGGCCATTCATCTATGTCTGTTTGATCATCAGCATGTAACATCAATCCACGATGATTGACCAAGTCCGGCAATATCGCTAGTTTCGTGTAGATCCATAACTGAGTCAGTTTACCAAAGATGGTTTGGCTCACTCCTAATGATATTTTATCAAGATCATCAACATTTGGAACACTAACTAAGTATTTAGTGTAGTTTCCAATTATATTAAACTCTCGAATCCCATTTTCACTTCGGGGAAGCTGAAGACGGGCAATAAGTTCTTGTAGGGCTGTATCTCTGCCCCATACAGACAAAAATAGGAGATTGCCTGAATCATCTGCCAGATAAGCATCTGCATAGACATCGGCGATCGCTGATATTTTAAACAATGTAGTCATGAGGGCTACTCCTTAGAGACTAAGAGTGGAAATTCCTCATGGGTAACCCCAAGGGGGTTATCCCCATGGGGTTTGATATTGGACTGGGACGATATCGTCCTACTGGCATTTCACAGTCCATGGCCAGATAGGGTGCCTGATAACCTCAAGCGGGGGTTGAAAACATCTTACCCAAGAGTTCAAGTGAGCTCTTGGGTAAGATCCCGTGAAACGGGATCTCATCTGATAAGCATCTTTACTTAATAGTCAAGCATTTACCAAACGTTTCGCTTCCTTCAGTGAAATCAAGTGCTCGTATTGTAGGTACAAACCGATCTGTCTGAATTCTGCGAGTACGGGTTAAGTCTCCTTTACTGTTAAATTCTTGCTCTTCAGTAGTCTTTTTGCTCTTAAAGGTATCTCCTTTAATCACATATTTACGACCATCCTTTGATTCTACACAACCAGATACCTGGCCGGCAGCAAGTGCTAATGCGAGATGCCAATCAGAGAGCTTGCGTACAGGCCTTCTATGGTTGGTAGACTCATACCTAAACACCAACCCCATCTGGTCCCACAAAGACCTCGTATTGTCAATTACATTTGTTAATTGACGAAGATCAATACGCGCAGCATAAAATTTAGGTTCACTTGAACTGGCTGGAACCTCATATGCCTCATGTGGCCATATTTGCGGGAATTCATCTGGAAGAGTGTCCATTTTTCCTACCGCTAGCAATCTATCTCTGATCTCGGTATCTATTTGACCAGAGCGTTGCTTTATCCCTAAAACAACAATTTGCTTGAACTGTTGTTCTGGTGTAGCAAAGACTCTCACAGTGTGAAAATGTCTGGCAATGAGTGAAGACAGTTCTTTATCAAGACTGTAGTGCGGAACGATTAAGGCCATAACACCACCATACTGTAACAGACCATTCGTCATGCGATAGAACACCTTTTCGAGACGATCTGTTTTCTCTCCGAAACCTCTTCGATTAGCTATCGTATCTCCGTAAGGAGGGTTCAGCCAGAGAAATCCATATGATCTTGCACCCATTATGCAATCATGAATATCTGCGTGGATACAGTAATCAAGAAGTTCTTTTGCCTCCCAAGCACGTTCTTCGTCATATTCAATGCCGTAAGCAACACATCGTTCAGGTCCCAATACATGCTTAGTCTCTGCCAATGCCGTACCTTCTCCTGAGCATGGATCTAGTATCCTCATTATTCCATGTTCACATGGAGCGATAGAGTTTAAGATACGTAATGTGGTTTCACTATCTGTTGGATAGTACCCATTCTTTGCGTAATTATGTGCGACACGCTGGAACATCAATCCCATTGTTTTCTCCTATTTGTTAAAGCAGGAGAAACCCCGGCAGGGATTTCCCCTGACGGGTTAATGTAAAAAAGGTTATAGGAGTCCTTGTTCCGCGAACGAAACCGTGGACTCATGTGAAACGATCAAGTGATCAAGCACTTGTACATCGATCAGTGCCAAGGCATCCTTCAATCGCTCGGTAATACGCTTGTCCGCAACTGATGGCTCGGTAATCCCTGATGGATGGTTGTGGACAAATACAACAGCCGCGGCGTTCCGCTTCAACACAGTATTAACGACTTCTCTGGGGTAGACACTCGCACCATCGATGGTGCCGCGAAATATTTCCTCGACATCGATCAGCCTGTGCCGGTTATCCAACAGGACCACAGAGAACATTTCATACTCCAGGTCTCCATAACGTAATTGGAGATATTCCCGCATCTGAACCGGTGAAGTAATTGGATCACCCTTCGGATGACGGTTGGCCAGCACAGACAACGCCAGCCCTAGCAGGGAATCCTGCTCCGCTGGACTGATGTCAGACACGGACAGGCCTTCGAAACGGTTATGGTCCAACAAGGTCAGTTGAACGATCTTGGAGGTTGCAGACATAAATTGCTCCTGTTAAGTACAGGGGCGAAAACCCGCAAGGGGCTTTGGCCCCTTGTGGGTTGAAATGGCGGTAGGATCAATCGTTATCGAGATCCATACCGATGAGTTGATCAAGGTACTCGCGGTCCTCGTCGGTCATAGGTTCCAGGTCATCGATAGAGCGACCCCGGATGTCCAGGCCGCATCGGTGACAACAGGTGAGCATCGAAGGCGAGATATAAACCACATTGCCATAGTCATGGCCACGAACGGCGCAGACCAGGCGTGCGAAGAGACGTTTCATAGAACCTCCTTGTCATTAATGAATCTTGTTCCAGATTTGCGTCTTCGGCTCGTACTTGTACCCGACTGATTTCAGGTAACCGGTCTGAGCGCGAAGCATCGAGCGTCCCACCGTGGGATCGAGCTTGACCTCTTCACCAACAGGCCAGATCTTTCCGAAGAGTTGCTTCAACTCCTCATGAGAGAAGTCGTCCGGCGCCTTCCCATCAAGATTTAACGGAGCCTTCGATCGTGGCTTGGGTTCATCATCGACAGGATCCGGAATAGCGTCAGGAATGGTCTCCTGAAGGCATTCGTCGGCATTGTCGAGCGTGAGGTCTTCGAGATAGGCGACTGGCTCGATGATCTTGCCAACCCCGAAAGGCCGAACCCGCACATCCGTATCCCGGATGACGAACTTGCCTTCATAGGTACCGGCATCGTACTGATCAAGACCGTCGTATCGCACCACAAAGTCTCCTATTTCGCTATATAGCGTTGCGACACTGAACTGGCCATTACGACCATGAATAACATTGACGGCCATGCGGCCTTGCACAGTTATCATTATGAATCTCCTGCTTGAGTAATTGGATTAACCCAATAGGAGAACACCCATACGGATGTGCTTCCGCATGGGTTGAGAGTAGGGATGGATTGAGGCCTATTAAATAGACCTGGTGAACATCTAACAATCCGAGGTTCACGCATGTTATCCACTTCAGTGGATGGAAAGAGGGTATACGATAATTACTTATCGAATACCCTCTCTCTAGAATAGAGAGAGGGTTAGGGGCACGTTAATGCTCTAGATAGCACTCTACTGGCACATCCTCTTCCGTACGCTCGTTTTTTGAGCGCATTGAATTAGAGACATGCCTGAAAAGTGTGACGATCTTTTCTTCGTTTTCCGGGACCTTCGCAGGCTCTGGAAGTACGGAAAGAAATTCTTCAATAAAACTCAAGCTACCGACAGTTGAAACGTTTCGTTTCATCCGTTCTACAACTTCTGATGCAGAAGGTATGTGTTTTGTAAGGTCAGTGGGGTTGGTTGCTTCGCGCATGGTGTTCTCCTGTTAAATGGCCTCCGGAGGCTCACCTAACGACCCTAGTGGAGGCCGATAGGTGAGCCTCCGTGAGGTCAGAAAACCCATATCTAAGAAACCAACCCCGTTATCTGGGAAGATTTCCCAGATGGGGTGATTATTGAATCAAATCTCACGAATGAGACCCAGTTATCACATGATTCAAGAACTGGTTTGGTGCTACTTTTGGCCGTAGCGGTGCACAATCAATACAAATATAGTAGTCAGTTTAGTTAATCCCAGCAACTTTTTTCATAACTTCATAACGATCGTTCGCCTGGATCACTAACTCAGAAACTGGCAGATTTGAAAATTCTGGCAACGGCTCTTCATTCTGAATTGCATTTGCTATGCTGTTTGCTACGCCTATCCCTGACCCAAAATCTTCGTATGCCTTAAATTCATTATGATGTTCGTAGGCTGCATCTGCTATATCGGTTGGAAATCGCCAATAGTCAAGCAATAGCCCACCTGCGATATCATGACTATAGTCAAATAGTTCTCTCTCGGCATCTAGCAGGTCTATGTTTTCTTTTAGGTGTTTATTCACAGCCATTGAATACTTATGTGCATCAACTTTTAGCATCATCAGACGTCCAATATCATGAATAAGACCGCCTAAAAACCATCGGCCTGGATCCGGCAAGTGGTGATAATTAGCGATAGATTCTGCGATTGAAGCGACCATTAGATTATGTTTCCAATGATTCATCATCAGTCCTAATTTACCTGGCACAGTGAAAAAGACAGATGAAACCTCAGTAGCTGTAATAATGTGTATCGTCGTCGTTAAACCCATTCTTACGATTGCGTCGCGTACATCTGTTATCTTGTTAGCCGGGCTGGAGAATGCTGCATTTGATGCTCTCAGTGTCCTAACAGCCAATCCTGCGTCAGTTTTAATAATATCTGCAAGATCTTCTAGCCTCATGGTTGGCGAGTAAAGAACTTCAAATACCTTTGTCAGCAATGGAGATGGTGAGGAGATATTTGCATTCCTGATCCAGCTCGGTGCAGCACTCAAGGTAGTTTCCTGCATTTTATTTCCATTATTAAGTAGTGTTTCCATCGTCTGGCATCTCACTTATTGACATCCAACATCCTTTAAAGTGACCAACAGAGGTACCTTTTAGAGGATCGACAGCCATATTTCGACTCTCTATTTGTCGTTCCACTTCAAGGATATTGCGACCGGTCTCTGTAAATGCTTGAGGATTTTCACCAACATACACCAAACCTGAGGGGCCGATGAGTTGAACATGAAAGTTTTTCAGTTTTTCAGACATAAGATAGCTCGTAACATCGATGTCATTTAGGCAGACTTCCAATCAAAATGCCTACATTTTGGGAATTTCGAACAACCAAAAAACTCCTTGCCGGCATTCTCTCCATTTTTAACCGTACGTATTACCATTTGCCCTTGGCCGCATGTAGGGCAATGCTCATCTGTTGATTTGTGTGCATTGTATGGTTGAATTTGAGTACTGATAGCCGATCCCTGCCTCTAAATGGAGAGTTGATAAAATGAAGCCCGTAACTTGTAGCAGCAAGTTACCGGTTCAGTAGCCCGATGATGCACAGGTCTATAAGACCGTTAACAAGCGGGGGCACTGAACCGACCCGATTTATCTCGAACAGTCGAATGGGCTTCAAGCCCGAATTTAGCAAGGGTGAGTACAAATGACAAACCTTAGAAAGAGAAAATCCCGTGTGAATGTCGGTGTCGATGTAGGCAAATGGATGCTAGATATTCATATATACGAAAAAGATCTCCACTGGCAGGAAGAGAATTCGCCTGAAGGTATCAAACGAATCCTAAAGCGCCTGGCCCACTACCGGGTACATCGCCTGGTTATGGAGGCCACAGGCCGCTACCAACTGGCCCTGGCAACTGCCGCCTACCAAAAGTCTCTACCCGTCTGTATCGTCAAGCCCATGTCGGTTCGTCGCTATGCCGGTGCCATTGAGCAACTGGCCAAAACCGACAAGATTGATGCCCGGGTGATTGCCGAATTCGCTGCTGTCATCCAGCCTGATCCAACCCCAAAGGTCAGCCGTAACCTTCAGATAATAAAAGACTTAATAACCCGCCGTAGACAAGTTATGGAAATACGTACCCAAGAGCTCAACCGGCTGCAGATTATGGGCAAGACCTTTGAAGCCTCCTGCCGCCGAATACTACGGACACTGGATGCTGAAATTCAGCGAATCGAGAAGAAGCTTACAGGGGTCATCGAAAAACAGGCTGAATGGTCCGAACGGAAATCGATCTTAATGTCAGCCCCAGGTGTCGGTGAAACGCTGGCCTATACTCTGCTAGCCGATTTACCAGAGATGGGGTCGATGAGCAACAAGCAGGTAGCCGCCCTAGTCGGAGTAGCGCCGATCAATCGAGATAGTGGGAAATCACGAGGTAAGCGGCGAATCAAAGGCGGTCGAGCGGGTGTTCGCACAACACTTTATATGGCCACCTTGAGCGCTACCCAATGCAATCCAATAATCCGCGCTTTCTACAGACAGCTGGTGGCGCAGGGTAAACATAAAAAAGTTGCATTAACGGCCTGCATGCGAAAGTTTATTACTATGTTGAATGCCATGGTAAGAGATCAAGTTACTTGGGCTTATTGATCTTTTTATTAGTCGGGTTGACGCCACAGTCGCTTGTTAAGGCTGGATACTGAATGTTCTACAGGCTTTCCCTTGCGATCAGCCATTGTCACATCACATTCTGGGTAATTACTACATCCCCAAAAATATGAACGCTTGCCTTTTCTTCGCTGCATGTATCCTTTTCCGCACTTACATGGATGCGATTTATCAAGTTCACCTGGCTTTCCTTTAACGTTTGGTGCGGTATAGCCACAATCAGGATATCCGCTACACCCCCAGAATTTGTTCTTGATCAGACGTAATGTCTTACCGCACCTGGGGCAGGTATGTTGAACTTCATTTTGATTGCCAAGTTCTGCCAATGCCCCTAGTTCACCAGTTAACACACGATATGCATTAGACACCACATCGAAATAGTCCATGTGACCAGCAGCTACTTGATCTAATAGTGTTTCTATCTGACTCGTATATTTAAGTTCCAAAAAACTAAATCGGTTAACCAAAGTCCTGACAATAAGGATTCCAAGATCTGTAGCGTTCAATTTTCTCTTGTTAACGATGACATATCCACGATGTACGATATTGTCAATGATGGAAGCATAGGTAGATGGCCTTCCAACACCCTCGGCTTCTAGTTTTTTAATCAAAGAAGCTTCGGTATATCTTGCTGGCGGCTTTGTCTGTTTATCTTCAACAGCACCATCAATTGCATAGAGTTGTTGATTTTGTGTCAGCCTTGGTAATTGCTGGTCGTTATCCTTCACAGATTCATCTGCTGCATCACGTACACTAAGTAACCGCCACCCTGAATAGATAAGCTGTTCACCTTTTGCTAGAAAGTGCATGATATGACCGTCGATCTGATCATTAGAAGAAAGAGAAAGCTTTGTCACATCAATCTCTGCATTCTTCATCTGGCACGCAACGGCACGTTGCCAAATCAATTTATAAAGTTGTTGTAGATCTTGTGGTATATCCTGACTCTTATCAGGATGCTTAGGAATAGAAGTAGGTCGTATTGCCTCATGGCCTTCTTGGGCATTGGCTTTAGACTTCCAAGTATTTATCTGGCTAGATATGTGATCTATGTACCCGTTATTTTGTAACCACTCACGTACCTCTGTTGCACCATCATCAGAGAGATTCGGGTTATCGGTGCGGTGGTAGGTTATCAGACCCGCCTCAAATAGCTTTTGAGCGTTTTGCATACATTGTTTCGGGGACATTCCTAGAGACACCGATGCTGCCTGTTGCAGAGTAGAGGTGATAAATGGTGGAGGAGGGCGATTCGATCTTTTAGAGCGGTCAATGGATGTTACGATAACATTTCTGATATCTGCTACATGCTGGGCAAATGCCCGGTTTGTCCAATACTTTTCCACTTCAGGAAGTAGATCACCTGGCATCCACTTGGCCTTCCATCTGATGTTATCTGTATCGAAATGCAGATACACCTCGACGTAGTCTTTTGGTCTGAAATTCAATATCTCCAGTTCACGATCTGCGACGATTCTGAGAGCGACAGATTGAACACGTCCTGCTGTTAACCAAGCGCCGTTTCCGCAAGCCCGACTCAACTCAGGTGACACGCTATACCCCACCAGTCTGTCAAGCACTCTGCGGCCTTCTTGAGCTCGAACCAATGATATGTCGATTTCTGATGGATTATTGACAGATTCAGTCACAGATGATTTCGTGATGGCATTAAAAGTTACTCGGTAAGGCTTTTTTAAATTGAGCGCTTGCTGCAGGTGCCAAGCAATTGCTTCACCTTCACGATCAGGGTCAGTCGCCAACCAGACTTGACCGACGGTCTTTGTGAGTTTTTTCAAACTACCAAGAACCTCTTTACCCTTTTTGCTAGGAACATAGTCTGGTTTAAATGTTTCAAAATCCACGCCCATTTCTTTTTGAGGAAGATCTCTAACGTGCCCCATTGATGCTTTCACAATCCAGTCAGGCCCTAAGATAGACTGAATTTTTTTACATTTATTCGGTGATTCAACAATCATTAGATGTTTCATTGATGCCTCATTGCCGTTATGCACTCTCGTGAGAGACAAATCGAGCGCGTTGATCTTTCATCAGTATTTCTTCTGCAAGGTCACCGTATTTCTCTATTACAGACCTAGCCGCTGCGTTATTTGCGGCGATGTCATCCCGGGTCGCGCCGCCGAACCTATAACGGGTTGAGACGTGAAAAATGTGTCTTAATTTCGTCCGTGTTTTGACCACGTAACGATGCCAGTCAGACTGAACCAACAAACCTATCTGCTTTGCGGAGTAGGCCAAGGTAACAAGCTTGTCGTATTGACTCAGACAGCGTACGGCGATGTAGCCATAGGGTGTGCCAAACTCTAGCGGTATTGTGATGGGGTCTTCTGATTCATGAAAGTCGATCACCATGCCTTCCATACCATCCAGTAATTCTTGTAGATGCTTAACTTTATTTTTTAAGTCTTTTTCAAAGTCATCAAATAAATTTTCAATCTTTATCAGTACGGCTTCAGCATAGGGATCGTCACGCTGACAAAGCATGGTGAGATTATTGGCATTGGTTGCAAATAGGGTTAAGCCGACGATCTGATTGATTCCAGATTCCTTATCGCCTCTCCGGCCATAAAATAGATCATGGGCAGACCTGGTGTGGATAACGACAGATCCTTTTGTCTTAAGCCTGCCAGGCGAAACTCTTTTGCTCTGTTTTTCAGCGCCATCATTAACAGAAGAAGAACCATGATTTGCATTATCGTTTGCATCAGCTGTTGTGGCATCCGCGATCTCTTGCACAATATCAAGAGATTCTGAATCTAAATCTCCAGCTTCCTCTAAAATCTCTTGCTTTGCATTCTGTTCCATATTCAGACCTCAATTGCATCCATCAATATTTCAAACAAAATTAATTCGGTCCCATAGCGGAACCAAATCACTAATAAAAACGAGAATGAAATAAGAATCTGCCAGGCAGGCAGACGGTGCAGGATGCAAACTCCCGTCCCTTGGGACGTTCAGGTCAGTACGGAGCGGAGGACCTAAATATTGTTAAAATAAAGCATAAGCGTCATCATTTTGTCAACTGTAATGACGATATGTCACAATGACAAAAACATTTATCGTCTGCAAAGATTTGCCCCAGAGCGCATACTACGAAAGGGAAAGGATCGATCAAAGGATTTGAAGGGTAGGGGTTGTTAATGGAACAGGACTTACCCGAAAGGGCCGCCGCGATCACAAAAGTGAGCGATCGCGGCGATGAAAAGGCAAAGGGAGCTCCAGCACTGTCGCAGGCCTCCAGCAAATGGCCTTGTCGTCGCTGAGGCAACAACCCAAGAGAACGGCAATCATGAATGTTTGGCGCAAAATAAAAGGTGTTTTGAGACCGGAAAAGCAGAATAGGGGGCTGCTTCAGGCACAAACTGCGGACGCTCTTCTAAAACGCTATCAACCACAGATGAGAAGGATAAGGCAGCTCACAAGTGTTCCCGATCGTCACTACAACAAGCTGTACCTGGACCTGGTTCAACGTCTGGCGGATCTCCTACAATTATTACCTGCCTCAGAAGCCCATCACCACGCACATGCTGGTGGCTTGCTCCAGCACTCCCTGGAGACCGCAGAAGCGGCTCTGCGGATCCGCCAAAGTTATCTTTTGCCTCAGGGCGGCATCCCCGAACAACAATCGATGAAGGCCGATATCTATACCTACGCTGTGTTTACAGCGGCCTTGCTCCACGATATCGGAAAGCCGCTTGCCGACCAGCTTATACGCATTCACCACTCTGATGGCCGCTTGGAAGATTGGCAACCCTTGGGAGGCCCTATACCCGCGGGAACACTGTATAGCATTACTTTCCGACGTGACCGCAAGTACCGGATCCATGAAAAGTTACCATTACTACTGGTCCAATGGATTATCCCGATTGAAGGACAGGTCTGGCTCAACACTGACCTTCAAGTATTGGAGCAGTGGACCGATGCCTTGTCGGGATCCAGCATCGATGACGCCAATGCGATCAGCGAGATCATCAAGAAAGCCGATCAATATTCTGTCGCAAATAACCTAACGGGCGGGCATGCTGTATCAATAGCCCAGCAGCCGGCGGTACCGCTGCATCAGCGTATTGCCGTAGAACTACGACGATTGATTGAAGAGGAATGGAAGCGCAATGAACCCGGAGGCGTTGCATTCCACACGCAGTCATCCGATACCATCTGGCTGGTCAGCAAGCGCAGTTTGGACGAACTCAGATCCAGTTTGATTGGACAAGGACAGACTGGCATCCCGCCGAATCCTCGTATCATGGACGAACTGATTCAATACGATTACCTGAATGCCTCCAGTGATGGCAAGGCCTCAAGAAAAATCACCATCAACATCGGTGATTGGGAACAATCTCTAACATGCATTGGGATACGCGCCTCGAAGCTATGGGGAGCTGGGTCAGGACCAACAACAGACATTGATGTTCGCATAACACTGGAAGATGGCAATAGTGAAGGGCCGTCATCAGCCATTCAGCATGTCGATAATACCCAGCCCATCTCTCAAAATATGGAGCAGGCGTCACCAGCATCAGTCGACAACCAGCAAGCGGTTACTGCTGCAGTCTCTGCAACGGTTGAGACAGCATCCTATCAGGAGGTCGATGATGATGTGCCTCCTGATCCCAGGGTGGATTCTCATCCAGCGCCCGCAGCGCTTGAAAAGGAACCTGAGCCAGAAGCGGTGCCGGATGAGAATATTGCAGAGACATTCTCTACCTGGCTGACAAATGGCATAAAAGCCGGAAAGCTGGAGATCAACAACGCAAAGGCCATGGTCCATTCAGTACCGGAAGGCCTCCTGATCGTCAGTCCCAGGATATTCCGAGTATTCGCACAATCAGTCGGCGCCGACTACAAGAAGGTCCAAAGTAAATTCCAGCGGTTGAAGATCAACAAGAAAACGAAGGAAGGACAGAATATCTGGACCTACGACATTAAGGGCGATCGTAAGCGCTCGAAAGTTAAGGGGATGATAATTATGAACCCTGAGAAGGATTTGGGTCTGGCTTCACTGCCAGACCCAAATACGCATCTGGTCATTGCGCAGAAAATATTTCTTGACAATTAGGCGGGGAAATACCAATAATTTTTGCATGACCGATTAAGAAAGCCGCTACCCCACATAACAGGAAGTTACATTGGATAGCGGCTTTGGGTGTTGGCTCGGTGGTCTAGATCGAGCCAAACATGTCTCCGACTTTGGAGAAAGCGGTTTAACAGGATTAAAGGAAGCTAACCACTTTCTAATGCACAGGAAGGGTTTAAACACTTTCT
Source organism: Candidatus Thiodiazotropha sp. AKAK3 (assembly GCF_058244645.1). Classification (NCBI taxonomy): domain Bacteria; kingdom Pseudomonadati; phylum Pseudomonadota; class Gammaproteobacteria; order Chromatiales; family Sedimenticolaceae; genus Candidatus Thiodiazotropha; species Candidatus Thiodiazotropha sp. AKAK3. The sequence continues at coordinate 137,724 of NZ_JBSYOQ010000053.1, read as the reverse complement.
GCAGAGGAAGGCTAGATGCTCACCACAGAGGAAGGCTAAACGCTAACTGCACTGGAAGCATACTACATCAAGACGCTATTTGCACAAATCATAAGACAGTAGTTTATGTGCATAATGTATATTATGTTAAATGATATATTGACAAGTATTCATTAATTAGTTACCGATGGACGCCCTAGTATCTTTGTAGTGTTTCCTTGATACTAGCGATTTTCTCAAATGCCCCACCAGCACCATGATAAGTTTCTGCATGAAGGTTGAACAACTGGCCACATGATGCACATGAAAAATAGTTGTTTACGATATCTCCCCAGTGCCCTCCTTTTGCTAATTGCTCAAATGGTTCACCTGATTGGCCAGCACCCGCATACTTTAAAACTCCATTATTTACCGCCTCATCTACCTTCTTTATAACTCGCTTAAGATCAGACGGTAGTTTTATAGGAGTTCCAGATATAAGTCTTATGCATCGATCGCAGCTCATGATTCTCCTTGTACAAAAAGTTAAAGCTGTGCGGTGCAAATCATGACTTATAACAGCTTTATTAACGAGACCCCGTGTCTCGTTATTCATTTATAGCAAGACCTCTATATAACACTTTAATTGACTGAATTTCAATGACTTAGAATCATGGCGTCTCGTTATACATTTTCAGCAAGTCGTGACAGTGGCAAACTATGGATTTCGGAGGAAAATCATGAGGTCAGCCAACTCAATCCCGTAAGCCACGCCTACTTGATCAGGTACGAGTCGCCTGTCGGCAGAAACATTTCAGTCACAGAACTGAAAAGACTTATGTCTACTGGATACGCCAGTTCATCCTGTTCAATGGGAAGCGCCATCCCAATGAGATGGGCAAGCAAGAAATCGAGGATTACCTCAATCACCTGGCTTCCCGACGAAATGTCTCTGCCAGTATCCAATCAGGCGCCCTCAATGCGATAGTTTTCCTGTATCGCACTGTTTTGAAACAGGAATTACCTGAGTTAGACAATCTCAGACGGATCAAACGCTACAAATCCATTCCTCTGGTGATGTCGACGCAAGAGGTGTCGGCCGCCTTCGCGCTGATGAGCGGTTCTACGCGCCTGGTGGTAGAACTCATCTATGGAACAGGAATGAGAATCCATGAGTGTATGTCCCTCCGGGTCAAAGACATCGATTTCGACCTTCGATCGATCACGGTTCGAGCCGCTAAGGGCAACAAAGATCGCGCTACGTTGCTCCCAGCGGCCCTGATACCGGCACTGCGAAGTCACCTCACAAAGGTGGCGCAACTGCACAAATCTGACGTACTGAGCGGAAATGGCTATGCGCCGATGCCAAACGCCCTGTACAGAAAGTATCCATCATCCTCGCCAGAACCCTCCCCTATATGGCGGCTTTGGGTAATAACTTGAATTGTTGAAAGTATTTTTAGTTCTGGCAAACGCGTCAGGGTTTCAGCTTCTTGCTGACGAAGGGGGAAGTCATGGCGCGCACCAAGGCACTGTAATTGAGCTGAAAAGTTACTTCTGTGCCGACGGACAGATCGCCTCGTACGGACTCTAAGATGAGATGGTCACTGCTGGCCCCAAGGATGCGGGTCCCGTCTGACGATTGCAGACCATCCGGATCGATATCCTGTATGCCGACGGCCAGGATACTTTGCATGATATGGCCACGGTCTGCGGCGATAGGCTTCTCACCAAATGCGGTTTGTGCAATTTCACCCGATGGCTGTGAGGGCTTGATCTTCGACTCGATGACTTCGGCGATCAGCGTGATAGCGTCTGTGTGAAGCCCGTTAATGGGTGTGCGATTGAGAGGTTCGCAACCGAGCAGGATCGATTCACCCAGACGGAGATTGTTGATTCGCCCGGTATCTGAGTGACTGAACACCCACTCAATATTGGCAGAGTTCCCGCCCGATACGATCTCTACCGTTTGGCCGAATTTCAACTCGATCGTCTCTGCAAGGTCTGATAACAACGACATGTTGCTGGCGTCGGGCGAGACGCCACTACGACACGCGAGATTAGTGCCGATACCTTTGAAAGCGATGTTTGGCAGGCTTAGTGTCTCGGCTACGCAATCGATCAGGTCAGCGGGCAGGATGCCTTCCCGGAGATCACCCAATTCGACCATGAGTAAAACTCCGTGGGTACGGGCTGCCTTTCGTGCTTCGAACGAGAGTCTCCTGATGACCTCCATTTCAGTGTTGAGACTTATGTCGGCGTGTTTGACGACCCGACTCACCTGGCTAAGCATAGGAGAGCGAATCAGCGTCATTGATACGGATGGTAGTGTCTGACGCATCGCTTCTATATTTTCGATGCGGGAGTCGCCAAGGGAACTGATACCCGCTTTTAACAGCACTGCCGCAATCTCAGGTGAGCCTAGTGTCGCCTTGGTGACACCGGTGACAGAGATACCAAGACCTGCCAGTCGTTGAACCAGTATGTGAGCGTTGTGGTAGATCTTGGCAAGGTCGATCTCCAACCGTGGTGCGGGTTTCATGCGGCGGAAGGGAGCTTCTCCTTGAGTTCAGGGAATGCCGAAACAACCATCTCCACCAGTCGATCAGGTGACCGGGTCAGTGCATCTGTGGCAGGGATACCAAGTTCAACCTCATACTGTGAGATCGCCTCGTTGACCTCGCTGTCACTCATGTTCTCGTGATTGATCGTCAACCCGATGACCTTGGTATTGGCGAAGACCTGAAGGAGATTGATTTCAGTGGCCGGTGTCGGCATTTCCATGTCTTCAAAATCACAGCGTTTTTTTCGACCTGGTGCGTGCTGTAAAATAATCCCGCTAGGGCAGCTGCCACGAAGTATGAAGGATGTAGATGAGAAAGCCGGATGGCTTAGCGCCCCCTGCCCTTCGATGATAATGACATCTGGTTCGTCAAATTCGAACGCTTCAACGATGGTCGCTTCCAACTCTCCGGCACAGAATTGTGAGGGAATTGCATCAAGTGCAATGCCGAAACGAGCCCCCTGGATCAAACCGGTCTGGCCTGTCCCAATCATCACGGCCTTCACTCCACAGTCATTGAGAGCCTGGGTCAGAATAACAGCAGTTGTTCGCTTGCCAATAGCACAGTCGGTACCAAGCACAGCGATACGCGGACAGGTGACCTTGGCGATAGCACCGCTGAACATGCGCAATTCCTTTTTGTCCCGGGGTTTTCGTATATCCAGGATCTCTACCTGATTCGCTTCACAAGCCGCTTTGAATACCGGGTCATCGTTGAGAAATTCATGCAAGCCATTGACGATGTTCATACCATGACTCATCGCCTCGAGAATCAGGCTGCGCTCGTGAATCGATAGCATGCCGCTGGAGGGAGCCATTCCGAAGATGAAGTAATCTGGCACTGTACCTGCCTGTGTCAGTGCGCTGGCCAGGTCACGGCAGATGGGAATGGCGTTGGGCTTGTCGTCAAGCACCATGCCGGCGTCGAGGCCGGTTTTTTCACTATCGATGACCGAAAGTATCTTATACCGTTCCGATCGCCGAACGAGCCCGTTGGCCGTTTTGCCGTCGATAGCACCAAAATTGGCTTCGCAGTAGACGATGGCAGTTGAGCCCAGCTGCATGACGTCACTGATTCGAGGTAGACTGGACTTTACCGTGTCGTTACGGGCGGTAGGGACAGAATAGGATATAGGCGCGCTTGATCGCGCGTACAACGGGACGGTGAACATTGTAACACCTCAGGTGAGGCTCAGAGGAGGCGACAGGATAGTGCGACCGGAATTGGCCGTATGTCAACGAGTAGTCCCGACTAAGGTTGGGTTGCTGTGGAAATTACCCACTAGGCTTGATAGCTGCGCAGATTATAGCACAATACTTTCTGCCTCGGAGGAGGACGATAAAAAACGGCAGGAAATCAATACTGACGAAAAAAACTCCGCATTTTTGACCTTAAAGACTTTCACATCGGTTTGGATTAGTGGCAATAGTCAACAGCCGAGTCCATTTTTTTCAATCAGGTCAATCGCACCCCACCCTATTCTCCAAGTATTGTTATAAATCCTATGACCACTAATTCACTACCATAAATATATAGCACTAAATGCTGCCTCTTCCTCACAGCTAGCGAGCTGGTGCGGGACTCGTTAAGACTTCTTGAAGAGCAGCAAGCTAATTCTAAACTGGAAAACTTGCGCCAAGCCCTGATAGAGGGTGAAGAAAGTGGTGATGCTGGTGAGCTGGATATGAGCACTATTCGGCAGGAAGCAAAGAAAGAAGCAGGCTTAACTTTGCCTTGTCGATCCTTAGGCTCTGTAGGCAAGCATTGGGTCCCTGCCCTGTCACGCTTTTAAAGTGGCGGATCAGTGTCCGGTCACTGACATTCAGGCGAGCTGCCAGTTCAGGGACCTGTAGCGGATTATCCAGGTTCTTCTGCATCAGTTCGTACGCCTTACCCACTACCGGGTCCTCATATTTACGTGCACTGCTGACACGGAATGCCATCTGCGAGGGTCGGCTGCTGTCCAGCAACAGGTATCGCGCAGTCAAATGGGCAATTCTGCTATTGGTAAAGTGGCGAATAACTTCCAGCATCAGGTCCTGATAGGAGGTCGAAGAAATCAAATCGGGACACTCACCGTTTACTTATGGTCATCTTCGCTATTTTGATCCAGTGTGAAGCAGCCGCAGGATTAGATCGGCCTGATGGCGTTGGGGCTGGGTGCCCTCTTCCTTGATCAATAGGAGATTCTCTTCCGTCAAAGTCCTGCCTGCCAGGTAGCGGGTACCCCACTCGAACCGTTGCCGGTTGGCTTCCCACCAAGTCGCTACTGCATCGGGGTCTGGCCAGGGCAGGTCTTCTTCGTAGGCCTGGGTCCAGGGATCTTGTTTGCGTTTTTGCGCTAGTGGAATCTCATGGTTTTCACTGATCTCCTGGTCTCTCAGTATTAGATCATCAGCATCCAGGTCGACCCCGGTGATGAAACAGAAGGCTTCCCCTGCAAGTTGGGCGTATTCCGGATAGTTCATCCATTCAAGCAATATATTGACCCAATCAGGTAATCCGGCCATGGCGATGTTGTAGGCCTTAATACGAAGAGAAAAGTTACCGTTGTGAATACGTGGAATTGCGCGCTTTATAGCGGAGATATCGTGTAGATAATGTATCAGACCAAGCGCTTTACGCAAATAAGGATTGTCAGAAAAGCAGAAGTGGAGTAGTGGTTTATAGGCTACATCAATATTTAGAAGGATTCCGCTGTAGGTGGCCTGGAATCGCAGCGACGCTTCTTCATGATCAATGTGTTCTCTAACACTATCTGTATAGTCGACCAGTCCCCTGTCACCGATCAGTTTCAGTGCGGTAATGCGCACCACATTTGATTCGCTGTTCAGGTGGGTTAACAGCCAGTCCCTGTCTACTTTGTTAAGGTGATGGCCAACGGCTATTATCACGGCTACCTGAACCCATGGATTCTCGTGATGAGAAATTTTAAGAAGATAGGGCTTGACTGTATTGAAATCAATCCTGCACAGTGCATCCCTCAGTTCGCGACTCCGTTTCTCATTTTCTACTGCTTCAAGCGCCTGTTGAAAGGCGTTATCATTGTTGGTGACTATTGCGATGTAGGAGACAGTGAATACAGCACCCCAGTCATGCATGCGGATTTTCGAAAGTACGGAGTCGCCGAAATTTTCATTGGCGAGGAGACATTCGAGGAATGCATTTAAGCGCTCATCCAGTTCATCAAGCTGTTTTTTTCGGTAGTTTGGATTGTATTCCGCCGCATCGCGCAGGAACCAGGCAAAGGGTGCATCGTGACGAAGTGGTGTTTTGACTGTTTGATAAAAATACATCACATAAAATATTCAATTAAAATTAAAGATCTGCTCCCATGATTTTCCATCGAAAATGTGTGCCTCTTTAGGACCGGCGGATAGTAAATAACCGTGTTTGGCCGCAAGAAGCCCACAAAATAACTGCTTGTAACCATTTTCATAGGGAACTGGTTCCAACTTGGTACCATTGATTGTATAGAGCCTGCTCCATGAGGTTATATAGACCTTACCATCAAACCATGCGATTGCATCCAGTTGATCTACATCGTCGTCTTGGATAATTTCCCATTGCTCCTCACGTCCTTTTATTATTTTTCCGTCCCAGCAGGCGACATAAATGAAGCCGTCATCACCACATATCATATCTGATACCAATGAGTTGATTGGAAGTGAAATTCTGTACCACTGCTGCCCATCATATCGCCACATATCACATTTGCTTCCACAGGCATAAATGTCCCTATCCGAAAAAGAGTCTATGGCATGAAAACCTATACTGTTGATGATTGATTTCTCGCTCTCTTGAAGTGGAACTGATAAATCCATCCAATGACTTTTTCCGTCTCGGCGAAAAACATTACGCATGGAACTTACTGCATAGGCCTTTCCATCACTCAAACAACACACTTTGGTCACAGTTGTTTGCTCGCTGATAGGAAGCGGTGCCTCAAATGAACTGTCTCCTCCACCTGAAATGAACACGCCCCCTTCGGAATTGATAAAAACCCACCTGTCTTTAGGTATACGACAACCACACGCCAAAACTCTATGTGCAGGCCCTAGATGTCTGTACCCCCAACGTTCATCAATAGGATCGTTCTGATAGTAGTAAAATATCCGCGTTTCATATGGTTCCGTCCCATCTGTTTTTTGTCCGATAAAGGATAAAATATCCGTATTCCGTATATAGCAACCTGTGATTTCATAATCGCGCAGATCAACAGTTCCAATTTGAGGCATCTTACTTCTCTTTGCTACTATTATCCGGATATGGGATAGCACCCTTTAGCCATCCGCCACCTGGTCTAGATTTTTTAGGTGAAACTCGAAAATTATTTTTCTTACATTTTTTTTTGTAATAATTATCTAATTGAACAGCTAGGCATAAATTATTGTCACCACATTCACTGCCAAACACCCTGGAATGAGCCTCCAATGCAGCTTTTTTTGCTTTTTCATAAGTTAGTTCACCGTTATCTATTTCTTTTGTTGCTAACTCATTCATTAAGTCGTGCATTTTTCCATGCGAGCCGGTTGCGTTACCCCCCTCCGAACATACTGTTGGTGCCCCACCATGAGTATACTGATTCAGAGGATTCCCCTTGTCACAATCTGCAATATTTCCATGTTCTGACTTAAAAAAAGAGTCAGGTATGAGATGGTGGGCCGTTTGTCCGGGACAACACCCGCTACTACTAAATAGTGTAACCGGCATAAGCGATTTGTTATATGGTTCTAAAAGGCATTTTCTGGCTTTTATGCACTTGCTTTTTCTGGCTGCTTTCTCCGCCATTGACGCCAGATTTTCCGGTGTAAATTTTTTAGCGCCTTTCAGTAAAAGCCGCTGCACTCTTAGTTTCGCCAAAAAATCCTCTGTAATGGTTAATATTAATTTAATCTCGGCAACAACCTCTTCTGCAATTTTGGCATATAGACTAGTGTTTGCGATGCGCTTCAATCTCCTCAATCGAGAAATTGGTAACAGGTCCAATATACTATCCGGTATGATGGCAGAAATAGCTTCTTTCGATAATATTTTCCAGTCAACTATTTCAGATATGTTCTTTAGTTGTTTTGGAAGGTTTGTGATTGTGTTTTCCAGTTGTTCTATTTGCTTGTCAAATGCTTCTATTTGCTTATCTAGACCACCAGGGTTGGCAATAAGATAGGGAAAGCAATGGCCATATTTCCAGTTTTCATCCACTATCACGCTAAATCCGTTTTTTTTTGCCCACTTTTTAAAGGCACGGACTAATGCATTCTTCATTCCTCGTCGTTTTATAGTGTCTTTACTTTCTTTTCTCCTACTTTTTTTTGTTGTTGAAAAGCATTTGGAAGTGCTATTCTTTCCACATGCTTTTTCAATTAGTTCGCATGCTTTCTTGCATTCCCTTCTAACAGCGTTGTCTAAATATACCCAATTGCTTGTATTGCCAGACCATGAGGCGTGATTATGGGTTATCGTATCCGTGTGGCGGCAGACATTATTACCTTCCACCTTGACGTCCATCGACCAACTTGTGAAATAGGCTTTTCCTTTTTTGACGCCTGTGTTGATGCCCATTGGGCCTGCTGCGGGTTCGTTTCCGGTGCTGGTTTTTATAAAAGATATGTCTTTTTTTGCAACTTGCAAACCGCTGATGAAAACTGTTGTGGAACCGTTTGCAAGATCCTTGGCATATGCTGTATTCGCATAGGGAGCCAAGATCCACCCTCCACTAGGTGGTGGTGGTGTGAAGCAGGGGTCAGGGAAAGCAGCTCTAGATAGACCATCTGCTGCCTTACATGCAATCTCTAAACCGTTTGCAAAGACATTGTTTTTCAAGGTTGGTCTCCTCTTTCATGGTATTGCATGATAAAGGCTCCCCGTTGCTGGTTGTCGTTGCTGATATGGCAAAGGGCTTTGTAGCCTGGCGCATATCCCTTAACGAACGCATAGTACACCATGACAACCATTGCACCACCCACTGCGGCCCCTACCTCTCCAATGCTGTCAGCCGGATGCCACAATCGATGTTCAGGTACTCTTTGTTTCAATGCTTTTTTTTGGGCTAACGCCGCCTCATTGAAAAAGTAGTCCTCCCCGGATAGGCTAGCGACGCGAAAGGCGGTTTCGTAGATGGATATACCCGAATCTTTTGAAGCATTATTGATTGCAAAGGTCAATCCTTCACCCTTAAGTACCTGCTCTTCATCGTTGATGACAGCTATCTCCTCTCCCTCCCCCACACCAGCGATTAAAACCTCGGAGTTATTTTTATCTGAATGGCTCAGCAGTACGGCAGTTGCTGCCTCACCAGGAATGAAACCGTTGGTGTTGTTGTCGCAAAGAAGGCGGCAACCATCACAATTGAGATCTCCGCCGTAATAGGCCAGTAGGGTTGGACTTAGTAAGCTGTCAAGCCCAACAATAAGGACATACTCCTGATGTTGCTGGTGGATCAGAAGCTGAGCCTGCAACAGGGCACTGATAAACCCACAACGCTGCCGCCAGAAAACAGAGCTTTCCGGGTGCGGTTTGTCGAGATCAAGCGTCGAGAAAACCTCATTTATGAGTCTTTGCATCACCAGATCGTTGTTGAAATGAGTGGGCAGTGTTTTTTCTGGAAGACATAACAGCACTGGCAGGTTTTCATAATTCATGGGCAAGAGCGCAGTAGCTTCCTTGATCGCTTCCTCAAGCATGTGGGATAGTCGGGGTAGGCCGGTCAGATTACTGTCGATCGCTGCACCGACCTGCGGGTGATCGCTATAGGGTTGTTTGAACTGCAAGCATTGGTATCCATCGTATCCGCAACGCATGGCGGCCGCGTTGAGCGGTGATCCGTTGGCGAGGCATGAGACCATGCCTAATCCTGCTACACTCATCTTCCGGTTCATAAACAGGTATTAACCTCAGATGTTGTTCTGTTCATCGACTTCTTCCATGAAATCCTCCTCCCTACGTGACCTTGAAATGGAACGGGCAAAGACCGCAAGGTGCTTCATTGCTACATAGGGCTTGTCCACCATGCGGGCATGCTCCCATCCGGGGGTGGGTGTACCCACAATCAATGTCTCTACTTCATGTTTGCTTCGTCTGATACCAAGATGTGCCCGCCAGACCATACAAAGACGATTCTCATCCGGTTCGATTGTAAGGGTGTCAATCTTCGGGTCGAGATTGTGCCGGTCACCGTTTTTCATTATGACCTGCATCGGCAGTGCCACTTCCGGCAAACAAAACCTGAGATTACCTTGGGGTGCCAGGCCCATAAGGATCACTATTTCGCCGCCTCGGAGATGTTTACACTGCTGATCCTCCGGCGCGCTTTGATAATAATGCTCATCAAAGTCATCAGGCAAAAAGGGGGAGATGTTATCACTCCAGTGTTGGTTGTAGGTACCGCCCAGCGTGTAGCGTGGAAACCAGTTGCGGGCCACGGGACCGAACGACTGGGGGATCGGCTTTGTACTTATATAGCCGGTTATGGGGTCGTCTATCGCTTCACTCAGGGGTAGTGGTTTATCCACCAGTTCATCAGAGGTGCTGTTGGGATAGAAACCTATACCTATGGGATTGCACATAAAGCTGGTGTAAGTGGGCTCTGCTTCCGGATCGGTGCTTCTGTCCATTTCGCACCCGCCGTATGCAGTGTTGTAACTAATCGGTTGTTTTGTAAATGGGACGGGGTTTCCTGGTCTGATTCCGATAATCCCTTTTTGATAGTAGCGTGGACCAATTACTTTTAACGACTTTTCCAGATCCCCAACACGAAAACCGACTATTCTTTCAGTTACCGCTTGATTGCTGTAGGCGGAGGCGTTGAGGATGACATCACATTTCGGTTTGTATGGGGGGAAGTCATTGTCAAATAGTGGTGCGCTCTCACCCGGTTCGCCGCTGTATGCATCACTGTCATTGAGTTCGAGTTGGTTTTTTGAAAGAAGAGGCTGATCATCATTGTTTTGCGGCAGGTCGTAAGTGGCCTTCGCTACTATTACAAGACAGTGACGGCCGCTTTTCTGCAACCCTAAAGTGTAATCGGCGGTAAATGGGGTGGCGTTGTAAAGATTCATAAGGTGTAGATCAATTTATCTTGACAGAGCTGCCTTTCAAACGGTTAGTGCCATATGCAACACTTTCCACATAGTTTCCATGGATGCGTATTGTCCCTTCGGCATCCAGTTCTAGAAAGGCGTCGCCGCATTGCAGTATTATTCTTTCGTCAGAGCAAATAGTTTTTGACTCCTCTTTACGGACTTCTGACAGTGGCGGTTGGATGAACCCAGAGACGACAGGGATGTCGGAACCATGACAAAGTTGGATTAGGCAATTTTGGCCTGTGTTATCCAGTGTCAGTTCAACGGTGCTGCGGGCAACTTGCCGGTACGCTTTCCCTTCGTAGATGAAGGTAACGATAGGCCAGCCTTCGCGATCAAATCCCTCTAAGAGACCTATTACAGTGCTGGAGTCCGTACCCTGTTTCTCACGAATTGGCCGTTTCAGTTCTTGTTTCAACAGTTTTCGTAACACGTTCTGCGTCGACTGGGGTAAGTGGTTATCACCGGTTTCCGGCATTTTGGATCTGCTCATGACGTTTACTCAATTTTCCAGTACGTTCTTGCCCTTGATGACGATATTCTTCTGTGCCTTAACGTTGATTTCATCATCGGCTATGACAGAGATGTCGACACCCTTCAGGGTAATGGTGCCATCGCTTTTCATGGTGAGCACCGACTTACCCGTCTTTAGCTCGATCTCTTCACCGGCGGTCAGGGTATATTTCTTACCTACCATGGTGATTTTATCGATACCGATCTCCGAAGCCTGAACCAAGGCGACTGTGGTGTTCATGGCTGCACCCACGGTGACCTGATATCCCAGACCTATCGAGAGCGCTTTTGCCATAGCAATGGTTTCGGCTTTCGCCATGGCAATGGTCTCGTTTTTATTGCCTCCAATATTCACGGAGCGGTTGCTGCCGATGCTGACATCCTCACTGACTCCGACTTTTTCACTACGATTCAACCCGATGGAGATGCTTTCGTTCTTGCCCACGGTTTCCGTGCGATCGTGTTTGATTTGACTGGTTTCGTTACGGTCGATGGTCTTACGCCGATCATTACCAACCCACTTATGCTCATCGTGTTCTACTTCGGTTAATTGATCCTTCTCCGCATGTAACCAGAGTTGCTCCTCACCCTTTTTATCCTCGAAGCGGATGGCGTTGGCATTAGCGGCGGTACCCTCCTTGCTCGAGCGGCTGAGGATGCCCGACTGAGTTTGATTCGCCGGCAGTTCCCAGGGCGGCATCTGTTCTGAATTGTAGACCCGGCCGGTGATGATCGGTCGGTCCAGGTCACCATCGAGAAATTCGACGAGCACCTCCTGGCCGATGCGGGGGATCTGTATGCCACCCCAGTTTTTGCCGGCCCAGGTCTGTGTAACCCGCACCCAGCATGAGCTGTTTTCGTCGGATTTACCGTATCGGTCCCAATGAAACTGTACCTTTACCCGGCCATATTTATCGGTGTAGATCTCTTCCCCGGCGGGGCCTACCACGACAGCTGATTGTGGACCCTCCACTCTCGGTTTGGGAGTAAGTCGTCTGTTACGGAAAACCTCATTGCTGGGGATACAGCTGAATTCGCAATGGTAGCCCTCGCTCTCGTGCATCTGTGAACCAGCATGGTATTGGTCGCCTTGCAGAGCGTAACTCGCCTCGGTGATCAGGTACTCTCTATTCTGATCGGCACGGGGATGATCTTTGAGGGTAAAGAGATTCCCCGTTGTGAGATGTCGTAAGTCACACTCTCCTGCTATCTGTTCATATTTCGTCTGCGACTCCTCGATACGGCTACGGGCGAAATTCTCACCTTCGGCAATCTGTTCGTAACCTCCAGGATAATTGAACGTTTCATAGTTTGCATGATTGTGGCTGCGCGCCATAGGGGTGGAGGCGAGAAGTTCGGCCCGGGGCTTGGAGAAGTCATAATCGGTATGGGCATAGCATCCTGTTTTAACCGTTTTACTTCTCTTCCAGCTGTGAACCACCTCCTTGCCCCGTAGACCGTTGGCACCGGGAATGGGATGAAACGGTAGTACGGCACTACCATCCAGCGGGGAGTGCGATGCGTAGTTGTCGCACAGCACCATGGTGTGCTTGCTAGCACTGTGGTTGAAGTAGTAGTAGATGGTTTCCTCTTCCATGAGACGGCTGATGAAGTCAAAGTCCGTTTCATTGAATTGAACGGTATATTCACGAGTTCGATAGTCGTGAGTCAAGTTTAGTTGGTAATCATTGAAGTCGTTTTCACTGAAGATCTTCTGGAGTATCTCCGGAACAGTCAGGTTTTGATAGATACGACAATCTTTGGTGAGGCTGAGAAACCAGGGCCAGGGACGCAGCATGGCCTGGTAGTGGAACAGGTCGCCGATAGTCCCGTTTTGGGTAAACTGACTAACAAAGGCGTTGAAATAACGCCGGCCGCCATCGGCTAAATCGAGTTCCACGTCTACCGGTTGACCCAGGAGTGCGTCCAAGGGGATTGCATCGTCCTCGCTCACCAGCTCGGCCTGGTATTCAAATAGCCGCCCCAGTCTCTCCTGTGCCCTGAATTGATAGAGCAGTAGCTTATCCTTACCCAAGGGTGAGTTGAAGCGGAAGGGTCGATTGGCCTGCTTGAATGAGATGACAAAATCCTGCATCAGCAGATTTTGCTTCCAGCGACTTCGAAGGAAGCTGTCCTCAGCGCGGGTTGGTAAGCCTACCGATCCGAATTGTCTATATCCATCATCCAATCTGATCATTTCGCTACTCCCTGTGCGAAGAAATCACAACGGGATACAAAGCATCACGCAATGTAAGGTATTTTTCAAGCTCGGAAATGTTTCAATAGTTCATGGAAACCAGAGCTAGCCTACATTTTCTATTTCCAAATTGTAATGAGAGGCTTCAAAGGTGGGGGATGAGTGGCCAGCGGAATCGAGATAAGAAGAGTAGCTCTTGTATCCGTACATTGCTGAATTTACCCTTTGCTTGCCATCTGGTTTAGTGGAAGCACTGTACGATTAAACTCAATATTGGTAGTTCAAACCAAAACCTCGATATCGACACAGATGTGGAGATCAATGGTTGTATACAGGTTAACCTCTACCGCTGCGCCACCTAGGTCTGATTAGTGCTGCTATCATGGCAGAAGCGAATAAGTCTGGCCTGGCCGCAGGGAGAGGACATTTTGCTTCAATAGTTTCTCTTCAGGGTTCGCCTTAATGGCATCAGCAAGTGTCTGATTAGCAATATCTGGTTTTCCAATGGCTGCATTGATTCTGGCCAACATAATCCATGCCTGAACCAGCTGTGGATCCATTTTAACTGCGGTTTTAAAAGCGCTAATAGCAGCTGGTATATTTCTCTGAGTTAAAGCCACACCACCCAATTTCATCTGGATTTCTGGATAATCTGTCTTGGCAGCCAACGATTGCTGATACTCTTTCATAACTCTATTCAAGGTCAGAGTCTCTGAAAAAGAAAATCCCTCTCTATAGCCATTTAAAAATCCTTTTACAGCTTCGAGGCGTACACTACGGGTGCCATCATTCAACAAAGGTAAGATGTGTTTTTGCCTTATCGCATCAGGAGAGTACACAAATAGATTGGTCGCAGCTCGCCGTATCCAGGGATTATTATCTGACAGCAGAGATGCGATTAATGAAAAATCCAGAGTGGAAGCTACAGGCAGCAAGCGCTCTAACGAGCTGGCGCGCACAATGGACGGTATTTCACTATTATTTGCCAAACTGAGCATTTGCTTCCTTGTTTTTTCATCCAGGTGATTATCAGCAGAGTTGAAGATTTGCGAAAAATGTATTTCCCGTTCTCTCTTCTCGCCAATGTGCTTCGTTAATTCAGCCAATGCCCATGTTGCACTCTTATCCTTATGACACGAGCTACATACATTAGGCACACCAATTTTTTCCGATAAATCAGGCCGAGGAACTCTGAAACTGTGATCCCGTCGTCCATCAACCACCATGTAGTGACGTTCTGGCATATGACACTGCTTACATTCAGCTCCTTCTGTACCAACCTTATGAAAATGATGAACTGGAGAGTCGTAATCTTTCTTCCTTAATGAAGGAAACTGAACGTTACCTTTAAGATTGTGACACTGAGTGCACAATACATTGCCTTCAGCTTTGAGCTGGTAGTTGTGTGCATCATGGCAATCAGTGCATTTCACACCTTTCTCATACATTTTTGACTGCAAAAAAGAGCCGTAAACATAGACTTCATCATGAATTTGGCCATCGGCAAAATAGAGACCATCTCTTAATAGTGTCAAGCGATAATGATCCGAGAAATCACTACCTGGCTCTGGACTATTGGCACCGATCGGTTCGCGCCTGGAGTGACAACCAGCACACAGGTTAATTTCTGACGCTGCATTGTTATTAACATAAGCGTGCGTTAAGCCCTTGGAACCAACACCCTTCCATTGTTTTCCAATAAACTTTTCAGGTCTATTAGCCCATGTAATATGGGTGCTTCCAGGTCCATGACAAGCTTCACAACCAACGCCGATTTCTGCTTGCTGGCTTTTATAGCTAGCCTTAAGAGGATTATAGTTTTTTTTGTAGTCAGTGGCATGGCATTCGGCACAGCGGGAATTCCAATTCTTGTATGAGCGAGCCCAGTGCATACCATTACCTGCTGAAGTATCCTGGTCCGGATAAAGGTGATACCAACGTTTTAACTCGGTATCCCAGGCCACATCCAGGGCCTGTAGATGACCTAGGCCAATTTCTACCAAATATTGCTGAAGCGGCGTAACACCGGCTACTGAATGCACTTTGTATTTTTTTGCCTTTCCTGATTTATTGTCGGCAATCACATAGTAATTGCCATTTTCAGTGATGAAACGATAGTTGAAAGCAGCATGTTGAAATTCAACATTATTGAAGTTACCCAGGACATTTTCTGATTTAGGCTCCCGCCAGGCCCAACTGTGATGAGAGTCCGACCAGGCATCATATTGCTGCTGATGACAACTTTTACAGGTTTCAGAGCCTGAATACTGGGGAGACTTTATCTCGGATGAGTATGTTGAATCTATGAGTAAAACAAGAGATAGAAATAAAACGAACGTTTTCATGCAAGACCTGAGTTTAGAGGTATCATTGCTTGCTTATTGAGTGAATTATATCGATCAAATAAAAACAAAACTACAACCTTCAGCTACTCGGGTAAAACCGGAGAAAATAAAGCCTCACCGTTGCAGGTGAGGCTAATCAACAATAGAGTTTAGGTCACTTTGTTTGACAAGGACCTACTCTTACAAGCACTTGCTAACTACCATGCCCTTTTTGCAGTTGCTCCATAATCTTGCCAACGTTCCAGGTGCCCGCCTTCTGACTTGGAGGATATTCATTCATGGTCATGATGAACTTCGCCAACTCCCCGGCAACCGGAGGAAAGATGAAGCCGGTACGGTCCATCCACCAATCATTGTAGGTGTTGGAGTTGTGCTGAGCTCTTTCGAACGGATCGCGACGTAGATTGAACAGTAGCGGCGTGCGCAGTTCGACGAATGGTTCACGCCAGAGGGCCATAGTATTTGCCCGGTTTTCCTTGAAGACCAGCTTCCAGTCCCCGTAGCGTGCGGCCACGAAATGGCCTTCGTCATCCGGGTACCAGAAGTACTTGCGCGGAGACTCTTTTGCTTTGCCACTGAGATAGTCGAGCATGTTGAAACCGTCGATGTGGTTCCTGTATTTCCTACCGTTGATCTCGGTGCCCTTAAGGAGTTTTTCCTTGATGTCCGGCGCGCCTGCAGCTGCAGCAAAAGTTGGCAGCCAATCTTCATGGGAGAGAATACCATTAAGTGTGGTGTCTGCTGGAAAATGGCCAGGCCAACGTACGAATGCGGGAACGCGAAATGCGCCTTCCCAGTTGGAGTTTTTCTCGCCACGGAACGGCATGGTGCCCGCATCTGGCCAGGTGTTGTAGTGCGGCCCATTATCGGTGGAATACATTACGATGGTGTTATCTGCAATACCAAGCTCGTCAAGCAGATTCAAAAGCTCCCCCACATGTATATCGTGCTCAACCATGCCATCGCTATATTCGTCCTGGCCAGAAATACCACGGAGCTCATTTTTCACGTAAGTACGAAAGTGCATACGCGTGCCATTCCACCAGGTAAAGAATGGCTTGCCAGCTTTGACCTGCCGTTTAATGAAATCTTTGGCAGCAGCAAGCGTTTCGTCATCAACAGTTTCCATCCGTTTCTTGGTGAGTAGTCCTGTGTCTTCAATTTTTTGTTTACCCACCTTGCCGAAGCGTGGGTCTACTGTGGGATCGTCATTGTCGGTTGCCCAGCTGCGGATTACACCGCGAGGACCGAAGGTTTCAAGAAATGTCTTGCCATTTTTCAAAACCATATCGCGTGGGTAATCTTCGTTCTCTGGCTCCTCTTCTGCATTCAGGTGGTATAGATTGCCGAAGAATTCGTCGAAGCCGTGATTAGTCGGAAGGTGTTCATTAAGGTCGCCCTGGTGGTTCTTGCCAAATTGGCCAGTGGCGTAACCCTGCCCTTTTAGAACAGTGGCCATAGTCACATCTACTTCTTGCCAACCTTCTTTTGCGCCGGGCAGACCAACTTTTGTCATGCCAGATCGAATAGGCACCGAACCGCTGATGAAAGCCGCACGACCTGCTGTACAGCTCTGTTGGCCGTAATAATCAGTAAAGCCAAGACCCTCTTTGGCGAGACGATCGATATTCGGCGTCTGATAACCCATCATGCCACGATTGTTGTGGCTGATATTCCAATAGCCGATATCATCACCCCAGATGACCAATATGTTTGGTTTACTTGCCCCAGCCTGAGCAAAACCACTGATAATTAAAACGAAAATAATTAACAGTGATCTAGCAGAAATAGTAATGAATTTCATACCCACCCCGAGATATAATTATTTGTTAACACAGCTTCTCAACTGAGCTTGTCACAAGAGTATTGCTGGCAACTCTATTTTAAACAACCAAGCAAATAATCAGTTTATTGTTATTCCATCCCATCTGATTTCAAATCATATATCAGTATCTTAGCGATAAAACCAGGAATGAGATTTAGTCAGTAATCGAGCGAATTTCCCTAGTATAGCTGTTATTAATTTACTCATATGTTTAATTAGCCAAGGCTACCAAGTGTAGTCCACTGCCAGAAACGGGCCGGTCATCGTCGCCTTAATTACCAGTTTGTCATTGTCGAAGTCCAGGATCAGGTGGCGATAGCCAATGACAGCGTTCCAAGTGTCGCTGAATCGATATCCGACCCGGCCGATGATCTCCCTTAATACCGAGGATCGGATCGGTGAAATCGATCGAACGGCTCACATCCTCCTTACTACATCATTAGAGAAAGTCCACACCCTCTGAATAATGTCATCCATAGACTTGTGCCCTAGTGGTTGGATGTTTAACTTTTGGATGAATGATCAATAATCATGGATGTTTGAGCATTAAACATCGATTAAATTACAGCCATAGTTACGCCTATAGAGCAGAACATCTCTGATCTTTCTCAGAACATAAGGAAGTCATATGAAAACCGAATCCAGAGCGCAAGCAATCGATCTCATTCAGCAGCAGATCATGAACAATCAAATTACAGACCTGCATCAGAACTTCGATGCGATTCTTGAAAACTTCGAACGCCTGTTCAGACAGGGGAACATGGCAGAGGTGGCAGGATTCTATTCCGACAATGCCATGTTGATGCCGGCTGGTTGTGATTTAATCGAGGGGCATCAGGCGATTGAGGCCTACTGGCAGGAGGCCATCAACATGGGGATAAGGCGTATCAAGATCGACCTCATGGAACTGGAACAGCACGGTGACTCTGCTACTGAGGTCAGCCGCTACACTATGTTCGATGCCGATGAAGCTGTGGTAGACCATGGTAAGGGCATCATGACCTGGAAGTATGACGGCAATGCCTGGAAGATGCATCGCGATATCTGGACAAGTAATTTAATCCAATAGGAAACATATGATCGGAGAGATCGTAGCTCAGTATCAAGTAACTGCAGTGGTACTACACGCACCAACATTAGGGGTCGGAGTCGAAAGCTACCATATCGTGAATTACCTCGAAAAAATCTAAATGCATATTTCTCGCAAGCCACTCCGTTCTAGATTTGACTCCGACCCCGGAGGTACAGGTGGCTGTTTATTTCAAGGCTGCAATCAGGCCCTGATTGATCCAGCCCTTCAACAGGCCTGCAGCCCTCATTGGTACAACTTCTATATCTATCCGGGTTGCCAGTAACTCACATGCATCGTTGAACGTTCCGCCACTACGAAGGGTATCGAGTAGCAACTGTTCATCTGCTTCAAGTGAACGAAATCGTGTCACCAGATCCTGACGCCAGATCAACCAACCACAGGGATTTGTCTCTTGCATTGCATCAATCTTAACCGGGGGATCCGCAGTGAGTGCTTTCCACATTTCAGGAACATTCCATTTCAGATCTAGCCGACCGACGCATGGGGCGAATTGAAACTGCAACATTGGCCAATCTTCAGCTGGGACTGAGGCCATCTCCTGCTCTTCAAAGCAGTCACAATCGGCGGCATCGAATGCTTCTCCCAGCATCCACTCAAAGTCTGCCAGTTCTGACAACCACGACATATTATGGTAGGCGGGATCAGTATCTACCTTCTCACACAGATAGTGACTGAATCGACGACCAAAATCGCGAAGTGTGAATGAATGTGAGGGGTTTTGTTGGATATAACCATCCGCAAGAAGGTCGAATTGATCACTGCTGATGGCCATATTGACCGCAGGATAATCATTCATCAATACCTCTTTTAAACGTGAGGTATAGGCATTCGCATAAACTGACAATTGATAGGTCGGTGTTGCACGCCCTGCCCTGCTTACCCATGCATTCTGTTCATCGTTTTTCGGATCCAGAATAAATCCCTGGAAGCGAGCTTGTAATTCCTCAAGGTTTGACATATTTATCACTCAAGCGACCTGTTCGGTAATAGCGGTCTCACCGATCTCCCGGACACGTTCCAGTTCACGTAATAGTTCGGCTAATGGCGGTATATTGTCATCTCTTTCAATCATGGTGCTGACGCGACCAAAGCGTTGTATTGCATCAGCATACAATTCAAATACCGGATCTGCGATAGGATGATCGTGGGTGTCTATAATCAGATTCTCCTCCTGGGTATGGCCTGCCAGGTGAATCTGACAGATGCGATCAGCAGGCATTGCTTTTAAATAGGTGCGGGGATCAAAGTTATGATTGAATGCGCTAACATAGATATTATTGATATCCAGCAGCAGCAGACAATCAGCACGCTCTGCAACTTCTGCTAAAAAATCCCACTCACTCAGTTGGGATTCGCTGTAGCTGATATAACTCGATACATTTTCCAACAGCATTTGTCGGCCCAGATACTCCTGTACTCTGGTGATACGTTCTACAACATGATCGATTGCCTCTTCTGTATAAGGTAATGGCAAAAGGTCATGCATATTTAATTTGTTGATGCCTGTCCAGCATAGATGATCGGAGAACCACATCGGTTCCACCCACCCCATCAACGCCTTTAATTTTTTAAGGTAGTTGTAATCAAGTGGTTCTATGCTGCCTATCGATAACGACACCCCGTGCATTACTATTGGGTAGAGTTCGCGAATTCGGTTTAAATAATGGAGCGGTTTACCCCCCTCCACCATATAATTCTCGGAAATAACCTCAAACCAGTCCACATCCGGTTTTGAATCGAGCACATCATCGTAATGCTCTCTACGCAGACCCAGTCCATAGCCAAGAAAAGGCCTTTGATTACCATCAGCTTCGATCACAGCCCATCTCCAGATAAAAGTTATATTTGTTATTAATGAACTGGTATCACCATCTTTGTGATGGCGTACCAATCCATCACTGCTTGACTTATCCTTTCGGCTTATCGACAGAGCCGCCTATCTCTTCACAGGCATGCTTAGACATATTCACAAAGCCCTGTCCTTTACAAGCTGCGTGGCCTTTACAAGCATTATTCGCGGTTTTGCAATCATTGTGTCCTTTACATTTGTTGACACCAAAACAGTGCACATTCGCATCACTACCCGCTTGAACCGATTTCATCGGGGCCACGGCAAACAGGGTTGCAGCGGTTGAGGCCAATGCAAGTGAGGCTAGCTTTCTTCGTGTAATCATGGAAATCTCCTTTAGCTTTGATAAAGCTGTTTTAAAATCATTTGCCCGATGGTTTTTACCAAGGTGGCGACCCAATTATTGAAAGCAAATATCACGTAAGTGTCACAGCCAGCTCACAATACTATTAGGGCCTGTTAAAACTAATCGAATCGGCCCTGCTGAGAATTTTTTCTTCCAGCAAGGCAGAATAAGCGATAGGCGTTGCACGTCGTTCATTTGGAGTGACCAAACCTCTCTCCTCGCGCCCGTAAGGGACCCTTTGGTCGCGCCTTGATTGGCGCTTTTTGAGTGGTAATAGGGCCGATACGATTAGTGTTAACAGACCTCAGGTTAGAGGCAGTGAGCTGTCCCCATTATTGGTGCAGGCATTAAATGATTATTAGCCTGCTTTAATCAGCAATTTCTCAAAATACTGATCATTTAGGTGGAGTGGTTTGAGTTCGCCCCGCGACTCTCTTATTTCAAAGATTGTCGTGAGAAGCTATTTACTAATAGTCTAATTAGCTGTCCAGTTCGTAGCCTTAAATTAGCCACAAACAACCAATATTGAGCCGGAATCTAGCCCTAAATTAGCCGGTAATAAACAAATATTTACCTGATTACCCTCCAAAGTCAGCTGCAGTGATAGTTAAGAGAGGTGCCGATAAGGATCTACGGAAGGTTGCTGGCGGTTTTTGTGAATTTCCAGCGCGATTTGGTGGGGCAGGGCCCCACCCTACCTGTCGATATAAAGTGTAGGGTGGGGCCATGCCCCACCAACTGCACTAGCCGCATACTACGGCTATACAGGTTGATACTCTTTTGCTGAGTATGGGGGGTAATCAGGAATATTTATATCTAATCACCTGACCTGACAGCCATTTACCAAGCAACTAGCTCGGATAAACAGCCATTAACCCTGAAAAAAGGGAGGAAAAAATTCGGTGCAGAAACTACCTCGATCGTTGAATTTAACGTTAAATGTCGACAGTTTCCTTTTGTATTGCATTTATCAACAGTAAATATCGTTAAATTTAGGGTGTAATGTCGACAACTTTCCCTTATATTGCGCTGCAGCATCTATACCCTACCCACTTTAGCGTTTGATGAAACTGGAGCCAGCCGTATGACAATACATAAGACAGATGTTCTTTTGATTGGCGGTGGCATTATGAGCAAGACGCTGGCAATGCTGGTGACACAGCTCGATTCCTCTCGCCATGTCACCTTGGTTGAGCAAGCGGCAACATTAGCCACAGAAAGTACACATGCCTGGAATAATGCTGGCACAGGGCACGCCGGTTACTGCGAACTCAACTACACTCCGCAGCAAAGTAATGGTGATATCGCTATTGAAAGAGCGCTGGGGATAAACGCCCGGTTCGAGGAGTCTCTGCAGTTTTGGAGCGGATTGGTTCGCAAGGGTGCTCTTTCGAAACCTACAGCTTTTATCAATCCTGTGCCTCATATGAGTTGGGTGGAGGGGAAAGAGAATGTCAGTTACCTGAAGAACCGCCAGAAAGCACTGGTAAGCCACCCTTTATTCGAGGAGATGGAATATGCGGATGATCCAGCCAGCTTAAATCATTGGTTACCACTGATGATGGCTGAACGTGATATGGGACAACCCATGGCCGCTACCCGCGTGGCACATGGAACCGATATCAACTTCGGCGAGTTGACCCACTCGATGGGTGAATATCTGGCACATGAGGACTCCGTTGACTATTGGCTCTCAACAGAGGTCCTGGGATTGAAGAAGGTTGGAGATCGCTGGCATGTAAAGACCAAACACGCACTTGCAGGAACAAGGACCATCGAAGCACGTTTCGTATTTGTTGGTGCGGGTGGGTGTGCATTGTCTCTGATGCAAAAGGCGGGCGTGGATGAAGTTCGAGGTTATGGCGGTTTTCCCGTTTCAGGTATCTGGCTTGCTAGTGAAAATTTAAAAGCAGCGGCAACCCATAACGCCAAGGTATATGGCATGCCACCTGTGGGTGCTCCCCCCATGTCTGTACCCCATCTCGATACCCGACTCATCGATGGACGCCCTGCCCTGCTCTTCGGGCCCTTTGCCGGTTTCACGACACGTTTTTTAAAGAAGAGCAGTCTCTTTGACCTGATCAATTCTATTCGATCCCACAATCTCAAACCCATGATGGAGGTAGCAAGAGAACATTGGGCGTTAACCCGTTATCTCTTCAAAGAGGCCATGAGTTCTGGTGACCAACGTCTCGAACAGCTGCGTACCTTTATACCTTCGGTGCAGCCAGGAGAGTGGCATCTTCGCCCCGCAGGTCAGCGAGTGCAGATTATCAAACTGGATAAAAACGGACGCGGCAAGTTACAGTTTGGCACCGAGGTCATCAAGACAGCTGATCGCTCCTTGGCAGCTTTGTTAGGCGCATCTCCCGGAGCCTCTGTCAGTGTCTCTGCCATGTTGGATGTTATCGAGAACTGTCTACCTGAATTGGTTCAAGGTGACTCAAGACAGCGCCTGGAGGAGTTGATTCCATCCTATGGCCACTCTTTGGATGATGATCTCGACTTGGTTCATGCTGTACGACGTTATACTTTGGAGACTCTGGCTCTGGATGAGAGAAAACCTGCAGAAATCACCGCACAGGATACGTTTTTGAAAACTGGTAGCTGATGACATGGTCTCATCTGTTTCAGTGAGATCGGTCCAGTTATTCTTTCGATAAAAACGGACACAAATTGTACATGAGGATTAGCCCTGGTTTAATAAAAAGACCATTGATATTAATTGGTGGTATTTCACATTTTCTTTGAACTTTTATTTTTCCATGTCATGAAAAACTGAGTCTTAGCCAGAGAGCAATTGTTTCCAATATTAGAGAATGACCGAATGTCATAGTACCAAGCTGGAAGCCAATCAGGTTCAAGAAGAGTCTCTGCTAAGTCGGCTCTTGGCATGCGCATGAGCCATTGAGCGCTTCAATTTCTAGATTGCGCGCCCACAATCTTTAATCATCCGCTCAATCTCATCACAGGCATAGCGTGCTATTTTCCGCTGAGCTTTCTGTTGTTTTATTGTTGATGCATCAAAACTTCCCAGGATAATGATGTTCTCATCATTCAACAGATTAGCAGATCCGGTATAGTTAAAAGATCCCGCAATCACTACCTGGTTATCGAGCACCATTAACTTATGGTGCACCTTGCCAAGCTTGTCTTTATTCCCTGCTGCAAAGAGCTTTGCTCCCTGCTTGGCTAAAGTCTTAACCGGAGACCAATCCTGAGCGCCCTGTTTACTGTCGAAGACACCTTTGATCGGCATGCCAATATCCAGAAGGCGTAACATGGTATCGTCGATTCCCGAACTCTTCGCAAATGTGAAGATCGCAAAATCGATCCGCTGTCGGGCCTTCATCATCTGCTTCATGATCTCCATTTCTGGATTATGGTCAGGCGCAAACAGGATTTTGATCGGGATATCTGAGACAACGAGTTCTTTTGGATGGGGATCATGTCCTTCATTACGTCGACCAAACCGCCCTTCCTGGATCTCTTTGAACTCCCGCGCATAGACTTTTGCGACTTTGGGGTTTTCAACGATTACAATATGATTGAGGTTTTTATGAGTTCCCGTGGGGGTGAAATTGGTAGAACCAGTCAGAACCGCTTTCCGATCCCGCACGATAAATTTCTGATGGAATATATTGCTGTTGTAGTCGACCTTAACGTCGATATTACTGCGTAAAATTGCATCGTGAATCTCTCGATTAAGCTCATTCTTGCCGCCGGGATTCCAGGGATCAGCTTTTGGAGGGGTGCGTTTCAGATAACTCTGTTCGATGACGAGCTTGACTAGCACTTTACGCTGACGTGCCGCAATGATCGCCTTGGCGATAGGCTCGCTTTCCAACTCCTGCACTGCGATTTCCAGACGTTTCTGAGCCTGATTGATGAAGTCGACAACCACCTTCTCGAGATCGTCTGGCGCCCCCTGGGCTTGTGGCCCAGCGAAGAAAGCGACCTGCCCGACCCGTATTCCCATGGGTCTCTCTCCTCTTTATCTGGTGTTATTTAACAGCCACATCACGTTCACTGGTGAGCTTAGTACATTTCCAATGAAACTCAACACTGTAAAAATAAGATTTAACAACTATTTAAATGTGGTCGATAGGGTTCAATGTGCCATCTACCAATCAATGACCAACAACTGACAAAGAGAAGATATGTCGATTTATAGACTGGCCAACACAGCTGTGGATTGGCTAACGGAAGAATAAAAAAGTTGGTATGTTTAAGAACTGTAACAGGCAGTAGTGGGCCACTCGGTAAATTCGGTCTCCCTCAGCCGCATCACAAGCGTCATTCGCATTGGCAATGCGAACGTAGGACTAGCCGTTGCTATGCTGTTGGTTTCTATTGCTGATTTAGAATTGAGACATGAAAAGCATCGTAAAGCAGAGGGTTACGGCTAGAAAAAACCTACAAGTCATCAGTATCTCAAATAGGTGGGGAGAGAAACTCCCCTCTCCCCACGCGGGAGAGGGGCCGGGGGAGAGGGGGAGAATGAACACCCTATTTCCCCCAACAATCAGCAAGATAAACATAAACAATCAAAGCAGTTTTTCTTTTTCAACTACATGAAACGCTTCGCGTACACCCTCTCCCCAACCCCTCTCCCGTAAAGGGAGAGGGGCTTTCAGAGTTGTTCTGAGAAGATTGAAAGTTAACAGGCCCTAAGCAATATCTATATTCGCCAAAGCGGCTTCGATTGCGTCTATCACCTGTTCCGATTTTTTTACATTAAGTGCATCACGATGTGGTGATGCGAATTGGCCTGCATCGTTGTCAAAATAGTCTCCTGAAGCATCCTCGAATTCACTGGATAGTGCGGCACGGATAAGAATATCCATGCCGATGCGGATATCCTTGCCAGCCATGCCAAAGCCCTCTTTTACCATTTTGGTCGCGAGCAACGATCCTGGATTGACTGCGATGAAAAGCGGGCCCTTATCTTTGAGTGACAGTGCCATAGTGCGTGACCACATAGTCAGGGCCAGTTTACTTTGTGCGTAAGCGTTTAAATCATCTGAAATTGTTCTTCGTCCCGCCAGGGCCTCCAGGTCAACTGGTGACTGTGCAGCGGAAGAGAGATTGACCACACGGGCCGTCGGCCCAAGTAGCGGCAGCAGTCGCTTGGTCAATAAATATGGGGCGAAGGTGTTGACTGCAAACCTGATGTCAAAGCCGTCGTTAGTGATGGTATCGTTGGTGCGCAAGATCCCCGCGTTGTTAATCAGGACATCAAGTCGACTGTGGCGTTCGCAAATCGCCTGAGCAAACTTCTCTACTTCGGCCATTCGTGATAGGTCGGCCAGATAGCTTTCAAGCTGCCCACCATCCGTTAACTCTGAGATTGCTTTTTCCGCTGCTTCCAATTTTGCTGGGTTACGCCCATGTAGCAAAACCCGATGTCCCAGGGAGTAGAGCTCTTTGGCCGTTTCAAGTCCTATACCGTCAGTGGAACCGGTAATTAATATGGTCTGCTGCATTTTCTTATCTCCTCACCCCGAAAAGTCCGGCAATAACTCATCGGCAACACGTTGTAGAGTTGTCTCGATATCGGCCTGATTAAAGCGTAGGTTCAGTGCCACATGATTCATACCAATATCCTCCAAGGATTTCAGATAGGCACGTAAATGGTTCATTCCGGAACGGAAACCCAGGTGGATAGGCTGAGGTGGTGCATCCGGCTCGTCCAGCAGATCCACATAAAGTGATTGGAGAGCAGGTTTGGCATGGCCACCCACTGCTTCAATACGCGCCCGCCAACCATTAATGATTTGCCTCTGTGTTGCGATTGGGCGTGGATAGGTTATCCAGCCTTCACCGTTGCGTGCGATCCAATCAGGGTCTTGTTGGCTGCCCCCGGTGATCAACAGCGGTAGTTTTCCTGATGGGGGTTTAGGTAACATATCCATACCACCACCGAGTCTGCCATAGCTGTTTTTGAAATCCGGACACTGCTCCCACATGCGCTGGATATATTCAAAGCTCTCTCGAAAACGGTCGCCACGATCATCAAATGTTTGATTGAGGGCTGGATACTCCTCTGGACGATCACCAGAAGCGACACCAAGAATAAGGCGTCCCCCTGAAAGCGCATCAATAGTCGCAGCTGCTTTGGCTACATGTGCTGGATGACGAAGTGGCAAAACAATACTGGCGACACCCAAAGCAATCTTATTTGTCTGACCTGCCAACAGTCCAAGATAGACGAAGGGGTCAAACATCTGACCTGCATCCCCGAATGAGGGCACGTTGAGTGGCACGTCGCGCAACCATACAGCAGAGAAACCAAGCGCCTCAGCCAGACGTACCCGTTCAATATGTCGCGTCATCGATGGTACAGGCCCATGTGGATAGGCCTCCAGCGGTACAACGAGTCCAAGGCTCAAGCTGTTGATACGGAAAGCTGAGTTGTATCCACGATTGATGGATTGGAACTCCTCTTTATCGACATGCTTTGGCATCATATTTTCCTATTCCAAATTTGATGACATAAACCAAGTATTGCTACTTCTTGAGTCGAGTCGGAATGATCTTGAACTTGCCATCCGTGCGTACGTAGAGAATGCTCTCCTCATCAACATGAGACGAGATAGAATGTACTGATTCTTCTTCAGAGCTGAAATAACTACCCGGTTCCAAGGTCTTGCTGTCTGCTTCACTTACTAAATACTGCGGATGACCTTGGGCAACTACAGCACGGAAGGTTGTACCCTGAGAGTGTATCTTTCCAGTAAACCCGGCTGGTAGCTTAATCAAGAATCCACTCAATTCATCTCCATTCGGGTTACCCCAGAGAAGGGCTATCTTGGGTTCATTGGCAGAGGTTGATGTTCCAGGCTGGTCACCCCATGATGTGTTATACGCATCAAACCAAACAATGTTGGATGAATCCACATTAATTGGCCTTTCCCCACTATCAAATGCTTTCTTTAAAGGAAGAACGAGATAGGGCCCCTTCTCAATCTCTATGTACGCTACATTGGTTCTCGCCCTGGCAGCGGTAATATGCACCTCTCCTTTTGGCTGTGTCCAGAATGAACCTGTTGGCATCCACATCTCAGCAGCATTGGGATCATCATTGTGAATGAGGCCACTAATAACCACGCCTCGATAAGAGACATTGTGAATATGCGGAGGCGACGAGAATCCTTCGGCAAATTTTACGAGAAAGCCTGTTGGCACAGAGCCCTTGCGATCACCCCAAAGCGTAGCAGCCAATGGACTCTTGTCACCACGGGCTGGGTTGAGCTGTTCCCATTTAACATCTGACGCCAAGATAACTTCTTTAATTTGTTCGGCTGCAACCTGCATACTTAAGCAGATGGAGATTATGACGCTTACATATCTTAAACTTCTCATCTTAGGCTCCTTTAACAATCTGAACTTATCAAGAAAATATTAAACTCTATACCTTGTTATGCTTGGCATAGAATTGAGCTGGTGCGGGTGACTTCAATATCCCAATGCCGCCATTGCCTTAGATTTCTACCACAACCTTACCAATGGCTTGTCCGCTGGTCAGGCGGTCGTATGCTTTACCAACTTCTTCAAAACCAAATTGCATCTCATCGAGCAATGGCTTAACTGCACCCAGGTCAACAATCTCAGCGAGCTTGGTGAGGATCGCTCCGTGTTCTTCCCTTTTGTGGTTATACAACATTGGAATCAGCATGAAGACAACATGTAGCGACAGGCCTTTAAAGTGCGCTGGGGACAAATCCAACTCCAGTAAAGATACCGTAGTGGCTACCTGTCCATTCAGTGCAGCTGCTGCAAAAGAGTTCGTCATATTGGCTCCACCAACAGAGTCAAAGATGACATCGAAGCCGGCACCTTCGGTATATTTAGCGACATAATCGCTGACTTTCTCTGTTTTGTAGTCAATGGCAGTGGCACCATACTTTCTGATGATATCCATCGCCTTCTCGCCAGAGCCTGTTGCATAGACGTCAGTGCCATAGTGTTTGGCTAATTGCACAGCAACATGCCCTACACCACCAGTACCACCATGGACCAGAACCTTCTGTCCAGCATGAGTATCAGCCCGTTGCAAACCTTCATATGCGGTAATCCCTACCAGTGGCAGCGCTGCCGCTTCACGCATAGTTATGGTCTTCGGTTTATGGGTAATCAGTTTTACGTCGGCCTGCATATACTCTGCCAGCGTGCCTTGCAGATCTGCGAGTCCGCCGGCACAGCCATAAACCTCATCACCTAGAGTGAAATCGGTAACGCCCTCACCAATAGCTTCTATGGTGCCGGCAAAGTCCATACCGATTATGGCGGGTAGATCAGGCGAAAGCGGTAGATCATTGCCCATTTGACGGATCATGGTATCTACTGTGTTCACACTGGTAGCAGCGATGCGTATTCCCACATGCCCAGCTTTTACTGCGGGCTGTGGTAACTCAGTTAATTGGAATTCAGAATTGGAACCATATTCATTGAGTACCATAGCTTTCATTGAGCTTCTCCGAAGGATTGTTTGGTTGGTCCATATAGTTGAATTACTTCAATTGGCACTATTTCTCTCCAATTAACATCTGTATTGAATAATAGTAATTGTTCTGAAATCATTAAAAAATGGTTTATAATTGATTTCATAATTCGTAAAATGGATATAATCAATGGATACCGAAAGTGTTCGGTTATTTGTCCTTGCATCAGAGAGACTGAATATCAGCGCGGCGGGTCGTGAACTGGGCATGGCGCCTTCGGTGGCCAGTGCCAAACTCGCGAAATTGGAAACGACCTTGGGAGCAGACCTTCTGCGTCGTTCGACACGGAAGGTGGCTCTTTCACTGGAGGGTGCAGAGTTTCTGCCCTATGCCAGAGAGATTCTTGCTCAGGAGAATGCTGCACACGCTGCATTGGGGCGAGGTAATGTCACAGCGACAGGTACGCTCAGGTTTACTGCCCCAAGCACCTTTGCCCAGCTCTATATCGCACCAATCCTACCTGAATTCTTGTCCTTGCATCCGGGGATAAGTCTCGATCTGAGACTCACCGATATGGAGTTTGACCTCATCCAAGGCAGTTTCGATCTGGCGCTGCGCTACTCAGCACTTCCAGACAGTAGCCTGAAGGGGCGCAAGCTGGCAGAAGATATCGCTATTCTTTGTGCCTCACCTGGTTATCTGAAGCGATATGGTACGCCAACAGATCCCGATGAACTTGCAGCTCATCAATTAATTGCATTCAAAGACAAGTCACCGATCCAGCTGGTTAGTCGTGATGGAACCACCGGACAATTCAATCCACGTTTGGCCAACAGCCAACTCATAGTCGATGATGGCTTGAGTCAGAAGATCACTACTATTGCTGGGGCAGGCATCTCAATGAACGCACTATGGAGTGTCCACCAGGAACTCGCCGATGGCCTGCTGGTAAGAGTGTTACCTGACTACAAGATCGATAATCAGACAGCCTTGTGGCTTGTCTATCCGAAATCGAATGTACTGACAGCGAAAGTCAGGATCTTCATCGATTTTCTATTGGAGAAAATTGGTGATTCTCCGGCTTGGAGCGCCACCTGAAGATGGCTGAGATATAAGGGGTCTAATATGTCAGTTATTCTTTATATAGGACGCTACACTAGTATGAAGCACCACACTAGGGCCAATGACCCAACCTGAAATGCGTAGTTACTCTCTTTATTCGCCACTATCAAAAGGTCTTGTCATAAACAAAAAACTAAGCCAACTGTTTGCTTTGATTCTGCTGTTGGGACCACTGTCTGCCATGGCCCATACCCCACCGCCTAACGCCCGGGTCTTTTTTATCGGTATCGAGGACGGTGCAGTTGTCGAAAGTCCATTCAAAGTCAAATTCGGTATCGTTGGCTTTGGCATTACTCCTGCAGGTACCAAAGGCAAAATCCGCCACAAGGCCGGGCATCACCATCTGTTGATTGATGTGGATAGACTACCTGATCTCGATGGGCCGATTCCACGGGATGAGCATCATCTCCATTTCGACAAAGGTGAGACGGAGGTGTTGCTGGATCTACCACCCGGTAGACACACCTTACAACTGCTACTGGGGGACGAGGATCACGAGCCTCAGGATCCGGTTTTGATGTCGGAGAAGATCACCGTGAGGGTCAAGTGAATCGTTATTTCCAATCAAGCAGGAGATAGCCAGTTCGGAACTACACGCGAGGCCCTATATCCTGATCAAAACCACTCGTTCCCTCAAATAAAATTCCTACCTGTTCGCTTTTTTACAATTTTTATCCCATATGCCGCTTTATCCTTTAGCCATCATGTAAACAATGAAGGATGAAAAATGATGGCACAAAGATTGAAACTCTATACAGCACTTATTGCTTTGATTGGTGCGGTAATTAGCACACCCTCACTGGCAGAGCTGGATATACAGGTAGGATTGGTAACGGCAGTCAATAGCACCTATTACACCGATTTGGATGAAGAATACTACCTTTTACCGCTGGTGATCGCTGAATATGACCGATTTTATCTGCAAGGAATCCATGGTGGATATCGTTTTTTTCAGGATGATGAAGGCCAGAGTCTGGCCCTGGAAATTCGTCGTACCTTTGATGGATACAGCAGTGATGATATCGATGACAGTGATACCTTAGCTGGTATGGCTGAACGTGACCAGGCCTGGGAAGCCGGCCTAGCTTATGAAGTCGGTATGGTCGGAGGTCAAGCAAAAGCTAAATTGATGCAGGATATTTCTGACACTCACAACGGCTTCTCGGCACGGTTTGAATATGAGCGTCCTCTCTGGACTGGTGATGCCCATATGTTCTCCTGGTATGCAGGCTCAGAATACTGGAACAGCAAGAAATCCGATTATTACTTTGGAGTAAAGCCTGAGGAGGCAACGTCCACCCGGTCTGTGTACACGGCAGATGGTAACTACAGCTTTTTTCTTGGAAGTAACCTTATTAAGCGGATTAACAATAGTGTCACGGTGCTTGCCAGCGTTGAGTACATTCGGGCTACAGATGCGGTCAATGACAGTCCTTTGACCAACAGAGAGGATCAGTGGTCTTCCTATATCGGCATTTTCTATCAGTTCTGAATCATTAAAGAATATCACTGCTGCCCCACTTACTTTAACTATTTCGGCTGTAACTGATTCATTGCTGTTGGTTTCTATTGCTGATTGATAATTGAGATATGAAAAGCATCGTAAAGCAGAGGGTCGCGGCTAGAAAAAACTTACAAATCATCAGTATCTTAAATAGGTGGGGAGAGAAACTCCCCTCTCCCCTCGCGGGATAGGGGCCGGGGGAGAGGGGGAGAATGAACACCCTATTTTCCCCAACAATCAGCAAGATAGATATGAACGATCAATGCGATTTTATTTTTCAACCACATGAAACGCTTCGCGTACACCCTCTCCCCAACCCCTCTCCCGTAAAGGGAGAGGGGCTTTATAAGTTGTTCTGAGAAGATTGAAAGTTAATGGAACAGCAGTGAAAGAAGATAGAGAGTAAATCCGTTCACAGCGGCTAACCAGTTACATAAGGTAAAGACAATGATTAACAACTTTAACTACAAAGGGAAAAACTACTTTCTGGTGGTTTTTTTCAGTACTTTTTTATGTTGGGGTGTGGGGGGCACCATGAGCTTCAGCCCCGATTGGTTAGATTATTATATGTTGCCCATGCTGCTCGGTTTGATGATGCCAGCTATTGTCGCAGTGTTATTTATCTGGTTACAACCTGTATCGGAGATGAAGCGGGATTTCACGCAACGCCTGTTGAGTTTTCGTAATATTCGACCTGGGGTGTTTCTGCTATCCCTGGTTTTAATGCCACTATCTGTTGTGCTTTCTATCTCTATTTCACTCCTGTTTGACGGCTCAATCGATCAGTTTCAACTCTCAGAGGCTTTCTCTTTCAATAGCGGATTTGTGCCGGTGCTACTACTTCTGTTTATTGCTGCGGTTTTTGAAGAGCTGGGATGGCGGGGGTATGGATTTGAAAGTCTGGAGAAGGGACGGAGTTTTCTGTCTGCTTCAATGATCTTTGGAGTGATCTGGTCTTTGTGGCATCTTCCTCTGCTCTGGGTGAATCACTCCTATCAGTATGAGATCTATCAGCTGAGCCCTTGGTATGCAGTGAACTTTTTCCTGGGAACGGCAGTTATGGGCGTTATTATCAGTTGGGTGTGCCATATCAATCAGCGCAGTATTCTGGTAGCTATTCTATTTCACTTTATCGTCAACCTCTCCCAGGAGATGTTGAGTATGACTCAGCAAACAAAAAGCATTCAGACCTTTGTTCTGATAGGATTTGCAGTTGTGATTATTATCAATCAGTGGTCACTGTTTCGTCGTCATGGCTAGCCAATGAGGGCAATAATCAAAACTTGTGGGGGGGTAGCGTTGCCAGTTCCCAGATACCCCCTCCCCTACCAATACCAGAGATATTGGCTATGTTGATCAAGATTGCTTTTCAAATACTGCCCTGGGGTCATGCCAGTGTAGCGCTTAAACTCCTTTATAAAATGTGCCTGATCGAAATAGCCACTACGATAAGCAAGCTCGGTCAAGCTGATCGGCTGGCGCTTGAGCAAGGTCTGCCATAACTGCTGATGAGTACGCTGAAACCTCAAATTACTTTGAATCTGTTTAAAGGACATGCCATAGACTTCTGCATAACGTTTCTGTAGCCAGCGATTGCTTTTTTGATGGTGCTGCGCCTGCTCAGGTAGCGTCTCCTCTACTTTAGGAAGCGGCGGAGTAAAGCCCTTCGGTTTAATAGCCTCTACGCCCAAACTATTTTGGTTACAGAGCTCCAGTCGATGCTGTTTGATCTGTTGCCAAAGCTGTTGAAGAAAGTAGTGCTCAACGATCCGTACCAGCTCCTCTCCACTGTTGGCCGCTTCCATCTCTTCCAGCATCAAACTTGTTCGGGTATGCCCTAGCAGATCGGACAGCTGTAGATCTTCATCAACAAGCTCCTTTGGTGCACATTGGAAAAGTTCATACAACGCCATAGGATATAGATCGACTTTAAGATTTTTTATCGGACGGTTTTGTTCTTTGGTAGCAAGCTGATAGATATCAAACCAGCTACCTAAGCCCTGTTTGATATAGGTGCGCTTCTCAATTACAGCGCCTTGCTTTGCCTCATTCCCAGAGGAAACAGCCTCTCTCTCAGGTTTAGCCTCCGAACCAAAGCCATGTGCCTCTCCACGAATTTCGCTCAGACCACCATAAAACTCTAAATAGATTTGAGTCATAATCGTGGGATAGGCGCGGGTGATCAATTTTGATTCCTGCTCTCTCAAGCAGCCTATGGAATAGGTGTAACCGGCAATATAGCGACTTAACAGGGGATTCTGAGGATTGATTGAGCCAAAATCGGCCCATGACTGATGCTCGTTTTCTTCTGCCAGCCTCTTAAGCCGGTCACTTTCATCAGGGGTAGTCATAGGTGGTAACAGTGTTGATTGAACAAATCGGGATCCCAATTTATTTAACCCAGTTAGTATATCCCTATTACATGGAGATTGAGACTAGATGCTAGTGGGCCGCTCGGTAAATTCTGCAACCCTCAGAGCCACGCTTGTGATGCGGCTGAGGCTTGCCGAATTTAGCGAGCAGCCCACTAGGTCTATCCACTGATTATAGTGAATAGACCACTCATCTATATAGAGCTATGGCTAAAGAAATCTATTTTTTAGCATCAAGCTCTTTTTGATAGTACTTATGCACCAGTTTATCCTGATTTTCAAGAAGATAATCGATGCTTGGCTCATTATTCATGGCCTTCTCAATCGCACGTCGGGTCGCTTCCCGATGAATTCCAAATAGTGCTTCGTGATCCAACTCTTCAACTGTGATAATGCTTGGATTTAACCAGACTGAGACAATAATGCCCAAGTCGTTTGCCTTTTCTTTGGGAATGGTACCGTTCCGAACAGCATCCAGTACCCCATTGGCGATAGCACCTTGCACCGTCCCCATCAGAATATTGGTATAGGCTGTTTTTTTAACAGTCACTTTACTTACCATCAAAGTGGCTGGACGAACTTGCATATCAGTATTCATCAGTGCTAATACGCGCGAGTGACCTTGGACCTGATCTCCCATCAGGTTGGCAAAAGCAGTACCAAATGGCCCATCTAATTCACCGATTACGACTTCAGGCTCGGCAGCTGTGAAGGGTGGCCCGCCTGCGACAAGGGCTTCACCGGTACGCATAATAATTCTTTCGCTCATTGGAAAATCTCCTATTGGTAATAAGATAGAAATAATATTTATGTGGATTTATAGTTTTTCTGAGTTCAAACAAATGGGATGATCAATCGAAGGTGTGCAAAGATACCATGCTTGGTATGAACGAAAAAGCCCGGTCTCAAGAAATCTTAATTGCCAGCACAAGACCCGTAGCCCACCCTAAAAGCGGCGTTTTGATAGCTTGATGTAGACATGCATGTCTGCAGCTAAACCCAACCTGCTTAAAATAATAACAAAACCACCTCCTATCCCACCCAGCAGCTATTGGTAACCGTTTCTTAAAGAAGTATAATTTTCGTTAGGGTATAAGCTATTAATAGAGGTGTCCTTAAGCTGAAAAGTATCGACCCATGGCTTGCTCTAAGGCTCCGTAAACTAAAGAGCGCCCTCCTCTGCAATGAAAAAACAGATCCCGAACCGAGGCTAGATAACGTGGGAAATACACTTCAAGATCAATTGCTAAAAGCCGGATTGATTGATAAAAACAAGGCCAATAAAGCCAGTAAAGCGCTTCGCAAACAGACACGCCAGCAACGAAGCAAAAAAGAGACTGCCCCGCCAACCGCAGAACAGCAGAGACAACTTGAGAAAGCGGCGAAAGACCGCGAACTAAATCTTCGGCGTGAAGAAGCACGAAAACAGAGGGAAATCGCTATACAGATCAAGCAGTTAGTAGCCAATCATCGACACCCTCGCAGCAACAGTGAAGATGACAAGCCCTTCTATTTCAATAATAAGGGTAAAGTCAAGCAGATGTATGTCTCTGCCGAGACTCACAAAATGATAACTTCGAATAGACTCGTCATCGTCAATTGCAATGGTGTTTTCGAATTGGTTCCACAAGATATCGCTGAAAAGATTCGTCAACGCAATCCCAGTCTGGTCATAGATCTGGCCGACGAGCAACCAGCATCTGAGGATGACCCCTATGCGGAGTTCCAGGTGCCTGATGATTTAATCTGGTAAAATCCACAATCATTTGTAGCGAGTGAGTCGACCCTGGATCAGCTCATTTCTATTCTCACAGCAATCTGAATAGGAGATCCATGGGATTAACATCCTGCCCCATAACCTGTACAGGGAGGGGCTATGCTCCACCTTAGTTATTTATAACTGATATTTATTACTGTATTATCAATGCCTTAGATATTTATTGAAATTAATCAAACGCCATTTTGTAACCGCTGGCTAGGGTTATCACCTATTTAAAAGTGTGACATTAGAGAATAGTATTACCCGTGACACTCATGGAGAGATATTTATGTCCACTATCAACCAAATCAATAACTTATCAAATGCTACTGCATCTCAATTAAGCAGTAGTTCAAGTGCGAGTGCGAGTGGAACTTCTCAAAATGCAGATTGGTTTACTGATGACGCCACCGACGCTTCACAAACAATAACGGCATCAGCACATTTTGATAGTGGTACGACTATTGACCAGATGAGTCAGAGCATCCTGTCATGCATTGGTAATATATCAAAACCATAGAATCTCAACACCCTCATCCGAATGCCATATTTCCAACTTAGCGATCAGCCAGATTGGCAGAGCGCAGCGCAGCGCTTGGTCAGTGGATGTAATATGTTGGACGACCTGGATCAACGTATTGGGTTAATGGAAAAACTTTGCTTGGGCCTTGGTGATGAACTCTATCCTGCATTTTTGAAAATTTTATGCTTAGTTGGAAAAAATGGTGACCAAGAGTCTAAACAACTAATTACTGAAACCCTTGTACAATCTTTACTTACTGGTCGGCTTCCATCTGGAAGAATGAGTGCATGGGGTGCAGAATCAAACAGTGGTAATAGTTTATTTGGACAAACCAGAAGTTTAGGGCCAATTGAGTATATATTTACATGGTATGCTCAACCATCTGGTAGAACTCCTCTTCCAGTTCAAGGCTTTCATAAAGCAGCAACAGAACTGGTTGAGTTAATCTCATCCAATCCGAAAGCAAAACAACTTTATTGTACGAAATTGTCTGCGGATATTGAGGATCCGTTGGATGGTTCTTTATCGAGAAAATCTCGTATTGCTATTGGTAGCTTTGTTGAGGCCTGGATGGCTGAGAAATCATCCGAAGAAGTGTTGAGTTGCTTTCTCGACACTTTACAAGGTAACAGTTTAAGTAGATTAAGTAATATCCAATCTAATCTGACATACAACACGAACCGTTAACAATCTAATCTTATAGAATACAATTAATATTTTCAATTTCCATCGCCTACCCTCCTCCGAATAAACCTTTTAGGATTGTTGGAATCTTTTCTGAATGGTCATATAGTTCTGATATTAATAGATGAATTAGAGACGTAATTGTAAAGAACAACATAACAATAGCAGCTAACATTTTAAGAGACATTGATAAAAAGAAAACATTAAATTGTTGCGCATATCTGTTAACAAGCCCCATCATACTATCTATTATTAATACAACCACAAGCATTGGTGAGGCTATTAATAGTGCTAATTTGAAGTAGTAGTAAAACTCTGAACCAAGTATTGAGATACCCGCCTCAGCTAAATCTGGTAACTGATGTTCAATCGGCCAAATATGATAGCTTTCAAAAATAATATTATTCAAAAGCAGTAAACCGCCAGATGTTACAAATATATAGTTAGCCAATCGTGCAAGAAAAGAACCTATAAGTGTTGTTTGCGCTCCTGTCAGTGGATCTTGTACTTGGGCAATTGAGGCGCCAATCTGGTTATCTATTATCTGGCCTGCAGTTTCAAATGCCCATAAAAAGAGACCAAATAAAACGCCAATAGAGATACCTATAATTGCTTCCTTTACAAATAGCAAGATCCAAGCTGATGTATTGAGTGTACCAAGTTCAATCGATGGTTGAATAATAATGGTAATAATTGCTAATGATAAAAATATTGCATTTCTAACTAATGCAGGTACCAGTTCAGAAGTAAACAGAGGTAATATAAAGAATATTATTGCTATACGGGTTGATGCTAAGCTTATTGTTAAAGCATGTTCTGAAAGATATTGAAGAATGTCAAAGCCGTCCATTCTTCTTACTTTTAGTTAACCAGTATAGGGAAGTCTGTAAACAGACGATCTGTGAAATGATATAGAGTGCTACCAGCAAGAGAGGCTGTGACAAATATTGTAATAACGATAGCAAAGAATTTAGCTGCATATTGGAAAGTCTGTTCCTGAAGCTGTGTTGCAGCTTGTATAAATGCTATAAATATTCCTACAAGCGCAGCAACTATAACAGGCGGTCCAGCTAAAACAATAACGAACCATAATGCCTGCTGTGTAATTTTTATTATTTCTTGATCGTACACGACTATTACAAGTATGAAATTACAAGTCCATGAGCAAGTTTTGCCCACCCATCCACCAGCACAAAAAGTAGTAGTTTAAATGGTAAAGATATTACTGTAGGAGATAGCATCATCATACCCATTGCCATGAGAACATTTGCGATAACCAAATCGATTACAATAAAAGGTAAGAATATAAGAAAGCCTATTTGAAATGCTGCAGTTAGTTCACTTATAGTGAAAGCAGGTATCAATACGATGAAATCATCTATCAGTAATTCATTGGTATTTCTATCTTCATCTTTAACCATACGTTTGATGGATGAAAGAAAAAACTCTCTTTCTTTAAGATTTGAATGCTTCGATAAAAATTTCCTCATTGGTTCTTTTGAACTATTAACAATTTCCAGAATTGTACTTGTATCTTTAAGTGGATTATCTATTTGAGATATTTGTTCATGTATCTGTTTCGTGACTGGGTACATCACATATATTGACAAAACAAGTGCAAGTCCATTAATAATTAGATTGGGTGGTACTTGTTGAAGACCTAGTGCATTTCTTAGTAGGCTTAGTACAACAACTATTTTTGTGAACGAAGTAATCATTACAGCAACAAAGGGTGCTAATGCAAGGATGACAACTGTTATAAGTGCAGATGAAGGGGAAAATTGAGTTAAATCCATATAACTATTCTAATTTAGAGTCTATAAATACGCCATAACCACTAGTAATTTTGAGTAAATGTCCTGTGGCTACAAGTTTACTGTTATTCTTTATATCTATTTTGTAATTGGTAAGTGATTTGCTTAGTAAATAATCTGCTTCCTTTTTCCATCCTAATACCATATCTAATGGTAACTGAATCTCATTATCTACAATAATAGTTAAATATTTATCATTTTTAGTGATATCAGCCTGATCTCTATTGTTGATAGTATTAGTTTGAGTATTATTAATAGATAGAGTTCTTATATCATTACCTATTTTACAATTTAAATCATTTGGTAGTATATTACTCTTATTTATTATTGTTAACCATTCTGTGGAAAATGATTCTGGTACTAATAAAATATAACCAGGTTTAAGTTCTTCTACACACTGGGTGCTTAAGGTGTTACTAGAGAGTGAGAGACTAACGTTTGTAAGACTTGTCTCAATTGTAATATTTCTTTTAACTAGCTCATCTGGATATGGAAGTAAATTTAATATTTCGTTAGAGAATGCAATAATTATTTTACCATGACTTTTATCACTATATTGTTTATCTACTTTTAAAGTAATATAATTATCTTCATTGTTTTGTTTAGTAAATGGTCTAAGGTTTAAACCAACCTCAAGCCAATCCTCTATTAATCTTATGATTTCTTCCTCACGATTGATAGTTTTAACCATTTCTATAATTGTATGCTTATAGAAGTTGTTAGATTGGTCATATGTACTATTACGAAATATACCAATTATTAACTTCCCATATTTACTGTCTGTATGAAACCAGAATATATTATCAGTAATATAATCTGACACAGAACAAACAGACATATCTTCATAATCAGAACGTGAATTATCGAGTGAGTTAGATAGTGTCATTGTTATCAATAGGTTAATATTTAGTTTATACTTTTTGTTATGACCATTTTCACTAATTCTGCAGCAGTAGTTGCATGCATTTTAGTCATTACTCGAGAACGATGTAGTTCAACTGTCTTAACACTTATACCTAAGTCTAGAGCAATGACCTTGTTCATTTTTCCAGCAACAATCTCATTTAATATTTCACTTTCTCGTTTCGTTAAGTTACTTAATCTTGATTGGTACTCTACATCTTGAGAGATTGTAATATCACTTTCATAACAGTTAGTACTAAAAGCACAGTCTAAGGCAGTATTTAACATATCAAAATCCAGTGGTTTTTCTAAAAATGTGACTGCGCCTTTTGACATAGCTTCTACTGCTAGAGGTATATCTCCATGACCTGTCATATATATAATTGGTATTAAGATATTTTTTGATAGAAGATTTTCATGGAATTCTAGGCCACTCATATTTGGCATTCTTATATCAAGCAAACAACAACTATTTGATCTGTTAACTTCATTTTCTAAATTATGAAGAGCTTCGTAGGGATCATTAAATTTAACAACCGTATAGCCAGCCCCTTCAAGGACCCATGAAGTTGAGTCACTAAATTCTTTGTTATCATCTACTATATATACATAATGTTGATTCATGTTATCTATCCTATGCCAATAGAGGCAACATGATATGAGAAGTACACCCTCTATTATTGTTTTTAGTTAACCAAAGCTTTCCCTTATGTAGTTCTATAAATGATCGGCAGATATTCAAGCCAATTCCCATACCAGAAGACTTATTTGAAGCAAACGGTATAAAAATATTACTTGCTTCTTCATCAGTCATACCCTTTCCATTATCCTCGATAGATATTTTTATATTATTATTATCGAGAGTTGTGTGAATTATAATTTTATTTTTTTTATTATTATCTATATTTGCATCCATACCATTACGTATAAGATTAACTATTACTTGTTGCAACATCAGTTCGTCACCATATACTATGACATCGCAAATATGATTATAGTGACTAATTTCCACATTTGTATTACGCATTTCCCAATCCATGAGTGAAATACATTTTGCAATAAGTGACTTGATATTTACATTAGATAACTTAGGTTGCCTGGTTTGAGTATAATCCCTTATTCTTGTTATAATATCAGCCGTAAATTTTGTTTGTTCGATTGATTTATCTATTGCATTTATTATTTCATGATCAATATTTTCTATATTGTTGAGTCTTGCTCTTAGCCCATAAAGTAAATTGTTTATCGTACCAATTGGTTGATTTATTTCATGCGCAAGTGTAGAAGCCATTTCACTTACAGTAATACTACGTGACGTAAATAATAATTTTTCTCTATCTTCTAGATACCTGGTATTTGCTAGTAAATTATTTTGGTTTTTATTAAGTCTCAAAACCACAACCTTTTTTTCTATGATAAATATCTCAATGACATACTCATGACAACTATATTCTTGTCTAATGTTTTTTAACAAAGACTTTTTTACTAAGTTTAACATTTCTAATGATTGATCTTTAGATTTAGTGATGGCATCGCAAGTAGAAGAGAGACTACTCCCAACACTTAAATGATTAAAGTCACCAATAAATTTTTCTGACATCCATACTATTTTATCTGATAAGGTGTCGAACATTACTGTATTATCGTGATTAGAAGATAAGTCGTGATGGTATTTACATATATCACTAAATTGACATAAAGAAGGCGTGTGTATCATTTCCATATCTTAGATAATCCTGGTATATGTAATTTTATATTAGTATTATTAGTAATCAAATTATCATTATCTAGATTCCAATCAAGGCACAATCCATATAGAACTGTGTCTCCATAGTCAATGCTGATCTTACGCAATGGAATCTTATTACTAAGTGTCATTACATAAGATATGTTAAGCCAATCAAGAGTATATTTATAACCACCTATATGAAGAAATGTTGGATTATTATATTTTTCCAAATTTCCTTTTTTAGAAACAATAGAAATATCTGATATTGATCTTATTGGCTTATCATTATAAAACGGTATTACTGTTAAGCATTGTTTACAGATAAGATCAGTACCATATATATACTCGAAAAATAATATTATAATATAGGAACTGCAATACTCAATAGATTGCATATATTTGTGTATGTTAGTGATAATATTGACTTGATAATCATACAAATTATCAATACTTGTATCACTATTGTTTTCTTCTACTGATTCCTTAATTTCTCGATCATTATCTTTTTTCAACTTAGATTTAATATTAACATTTGACCTTCGTGTTTTGTTCAATGTTGAATATTGAATATTGAGTTTATCGAGGTGGCATGAGGATAAATTAAGTTTTGAAACACAATTTGTGTATTTACTATTAGTACTTATATTTACAAGACTTTGTAAATTATTTATATTCTTATAATTGCTTGTACTTTGAGTTGAATTCGATCTTGCTATATTTTTTATACTATTAGGTACTGTATGCTCTATATGATTTTGAAGAGAATCAGATATCATGTTTCCTACATGAGAAAAGTTTATAGAATTAGAGATAACTGACATAATCTTATACTGGCTATTAGTATTTTATATTTAAGTATTATTTTCCTTTTTTATTGCTTTAATTGAATAATTATTAGACTGTTCACTGTTCCCTATAATCCATCCTTTTTTTGAGAGTCTATCATTTAATTCATTTAAATAAGTTTTTATCTGATTTTGATTTATGCTACAAGAAAGTATTAGATCAACATCTGATACTTTTTG
Source organism: Candidatus Thiodiazotropha sp. AKAK3 (assembly GCF_058244645.1). Lineage (NCBI taxonomy): Bacteria > Pseudomonadati > Pseudomonadota > Gammaproteobacteria > Chromatiales > Sedimenticolaceae > Candidatus Thiodiazotropha > Candidatus Thiodiazotropha sp. AKAK3. Next base: position 95,074 of record NZ_JBSYOQ010000053.1, on the reverse strand, counting down.
TAATGTGAAATCTATATTTTGGTTATGAATACTCTCTGTTAGAGTAAATATCCAAGTTTTCATAGTTGTATTGTTAATATTACATAGTATTCTATCAAAGTTTTTCGTAAGATCTTCAATATTATTAACGTTAATATGAACCGAATCAATATGACTTATGTATTCAGGTATTTGGCTAGAGTTATTTGCATATAGGTTTAGATTGTTTATTTCAAAATAATTCCCATCACTTTCTTCGCTTTCTGATTGAAAACTCATGATTTTCTCAATATTTAAGATATGATTAGGTTTAGTTTCACACAAACCATATTCAGTTTCATCTTCACTATTACTACTATTTGTATTTTTACAATTATCCAATATAATATTGAATAGCTTATCATATTGACTTGCATTATCTTTTTGGTAAGATTTTGATATTTTTACACCACTGTTCTCTATAGTTGTCATTAGTTGTCTCCTTGCCGCATAATGTCTTCCTGTGAATACTCATCTTCTTTATTTTCCATGACTGAAGATCTCGTAGAAAGAGTACTTTTCAGATTATTATTTAGTAAAATATTTTTTTGTTTTTCTTTGTTCCATGTTTTTTTTCGTTCACTATATTTATGTTCAGATTCGGTTTTAGTTGTGACTTCCTGTTCATGATAATATTCATGCATCTCTAAATCATAATTCAGCCAAAAGTTTCTTACATGTACCCGTTCTCTGTGAGTTGGTGACTCTGATACATACTTTTCATTACAGTATTTTTTTAAAGTGTCTTTTTCATTATGAATAGTTGTTATACTTTTATTTCTTTCTGATAAATTGTGACAGGCATCAGAATATGCTTTTTTTTCAATCATCAGCAATTTTTCCTGTACCCTAACTCTTATCTTTTGTAACCTGGTCAGTTTTTTGAGTAATTCAACATCCATTAGGAGGCCTGTTCTTCAGTTGCTATATTACTTAATTCTGTAATTACTTTATCTAGCTCATAATGTGTATCACAATCCTGCTTCAAAAAATCGAGTATATAATTAATTTTTTTAATTGCCTCATCAGCAAGATCATCACTACCTTCCTCATATTCTCCTACTTGTACAAGAAACTCTATTTCATAATATTTTGATAGAAGCGATCTCAATTTAGATATATAACTTCTATGTTTTGAATTTGTTATTTGGTTGATAAGTCGACTTGTACTTTTTAAAATATCTATAGCAGGATAGTGATTTTCTTGTGCTAATTTACGTGTCAGTACTATATGTCCATCAAGTAATGATCGAACTTCCTCTGCAATTGGATCATTACTCTCTTCGTCTTCTACTAAGACTGTGTAAAATGCGGTCATTGTTCCTCTATTATCGTTACCTGACCTTTCAAATAATTTAGGTAATTCTGCAAATACGGATGATGGAAATCCCCTTCTGACTGGTGGTTCACCGATCGATAATCCGATTTCTCTCAGTGCTCTAGCAAATCGAGTGACTGAATCCATAAGTAACAATACATTTTTACCACTTTCGCGAAAGCCCTCTGCAATGGCAGTTGCAGTATAAGCTGCTCTTAGTCTCTCCATTGCTGGCCTGTCAGATGTGGAGACAATTAAAACTGATCGTTTTAAACCCTCTTTAGTTAAAGTGTGATCTATAAACTCACCAACTTCTCTACCCCTTTCACCTATTAATGCAATGACAATGACATCTGCTACTGCATGTCTTGCTATCATAGACAAAAGTGTTGACTTTCCTCCTCCAGCCGGTGCAAATATACCCGTTCTTTGTCCCACACCTAACGTCAATATCGCATCTATAGAACGTACACCTGTATTCAATGGCTTGTTTATTGGATTGCGTTTTAAAGGAGAAGGTGCCTCTCTATAGAGTGGCACTTCCTGCATTTCTGTCGGAAGAGGTAAATCATCCATAGGTTCTCCCATACCGTCTAATATTCTTCCAATTAATTTATCTGAATATTTTATAGATGATTTTTCTTTTACAACAGTTACTATAGAATCTTGTGCAATCCCATGTAAATTACTTAGTGGTAGAAGTATTGCATTATCCCCAGTAATACCGACGACATCAGCATATATTCTATTATTATTAGATTTATCACTAATCATGCATTGCTGACCAATGCGTGCATTGATTCCACAGACTTTAATTGATGTCCCATATGCCTCTACTACTCTACCTTTTCGATGTAGAGTATCGATGTTATTGATTACTGACTTAAATCGTCGTTTTTTTGTTTCAATCTCAACCATAATATTACTTCTATAATATCTATTCTCTCATTTCGTTTATTATATTTTCTTTTAATAGATTTAGTTGGTCATTAAAGCTTGCTACTGTTACACCTGCATCTGTTTTAATTATACAGTCCAAAGTATCCAATGATTCATCAGCGACTATTTCCAAAGATGAATAGTTATTGACTTCATTTGTTTCTAAACTACTAATTTTTGATCTTAATATCTCTACATATTCTGGTCGTACTTTTAACTCTATTCTTTTATGTTGTTTTAGTTTTTTTAGTGCTGTAATCGCAAGACTGGGTAATATTTCAGCAGAATCGATTTCATCAGCGATCTTTCTTGTTACTTCACAAGCCATATTAATTATTTCACTATCAGTTTCAGTTGTGTTGACAAAATAATTCTCAGTCAAATCCTTAAGATACTCTATAAACTGAGTATTTAATTCATTCTGCGCATTAACTAATCCTTGATTAAATCCATTTTTATAGCCATTTTTAATTGATATATTAATTTGTTCTTCTTTTTGTGCTTTTAATGTATTTATTGTCTCTACTACATCGTTAATAGAATCTAGCCGAATAACCTCTTTATCTGATAACAAATAATTGTTTGTTGCGCATGTTATGGCATCACTATTTATAATAACTAGATAATTCATTGTATTTCTTTATCTAGTTGGGTTTTATTTTTCGTATTTTCTAGAACAAACAATGTATGTTTTAATATTTCCTGCGCTAATATTGAATTAAGTTTACCCTTCGTTTTAGGTAAGGAATGAGACAACCAGGGTCTTAATCTTATGCTGTAACACGATAATAAAACAGATGCACCTGCAGACTTAATGTTTTCAGAAACATTTGTAATATTTAGTGAAGAGATACGTTGGTTATTTACATGAGTATTATTCATTATAAATTTAAATACATCATTACCAATTAAATCACTGACTTCTCGTATTTTTTTTGAATCTATCCAAATTCTGATCGATGGAAGTAAAAATATCGTTCCAGCAGTCATAACCAGATGATCAATATTATTTTTATCCCACAGAAGCCAGGTTGGTATATTTTCAAGGTCGTTCCACTCTAGAGAATTACCAAACTCAACAACAGATTTTTCATTCGTTAGTATATAATCTGCGATACTATTTAATGTCGACCTATATTGTCTTACATGATCTATTTCACTATTCATTTTACTATTCAGAGTTAGTTATTCTTAAATGAGATGATTGTTTTTTATTCTTGATCCACAACAAAACTGTCAATGTAAATAGTACAAATACTAGTATGCTCAATATTACAAGCATATAGTCTAACTCTGCATTGTTGAGTGAGAATATACTACTGATGTTGTTATCCTTTCTTTTTACTCCTACAGGAATTGGGTTTGATGTAAACATTGCAACCGTAACATTTTCATAGGGTAATCCCTCGATACTATTTACAAGCAATGCTTTGATTTGGGACTCTCTATCTGTTAAATCTACTCCTCTTCTATGTTTTATAAATACTGAAGCAGATGAAGGTTTTACTTTTGACTCCAGTTGATTAGATTTAGGTATAGCAAGATGAACACGAGCTAATATAACTCCATCTATACTCTCTATAGTTCTCGATAATTCCTGCGACTGGGCATAATTTAGACGAGCTCGTTCTTCAAGTGGTGAAGATACAAAACCCTCTTTTTTAAATACCTCACCCAAACTTTCGAATCTGTTTTTAGGATAACCGTTAGTCTTGAGAAGTTCGATTGCATTAGAAAAGTTATCACGAGAAGTTGATACAGTATAACGTTCATCATTATTCTTGTTTTTAGAAGAATATATTCCTGCATTAGACAGTAAAGCAATAATTTCGTTAGCTTCTCTTTCGGTTAATCCTGAATATAATGACTCTTCAGAACATGCAGTTATTCCTAAAACTATTAAAATCACAAGAATAATATTCTTTAACATACTTAACTCTGTTGTCTAAAGAGTTGTTGTAGACCATCAGAAGTTCTATTTGCTATGTTTGAGGTCAATTGACAATGAAACATAAATTCATGACTGCGAGCCGTTAACATTACGATCTCACTTGGAGTCAATTCATTTCCACTTTCGATAGCAGACTTTGCGTAGTTAGCGATAGCTTCAGCTTCTTTATTGATAAAGTCTAGTGGTTTAGTAACTGCTTTTTCAGTTACTGATGGACCTTCACTTCTTGTAGCCTCTAAATGTTCCGTTTTTACGCTCTTCATACTATTTTCAAAATTAGAAATATCATTTAGAGAGGCACCGTAGCCTATTTCAACATGATTTGATGATGACTTTAGATATGATGGTCCAACAGCATTTATTGCTGATATATATGAATTATCCATTATTTTTATCTCTACTGTTTTCTAGCCATAGTTTCAAGTGAGCTACCTAAGCTACTCAGAGCAGTATGAGAACTATTAGATAAAAATGTCATTTTTAATGATTCTGCAGTTAATCTTGTTATTTGCGAAGGCATTTCCTGACCTTCATCACCAATTTCTGTCGATAATGTTTCTATTTTTGTGGCCTGGTTATCTAGTGCCTTACCCCAAGCATCAGCCATTGCTTCAAACCAACTACCATCCGATGTATCGTGATTATTAGCAGCAGTTGAACTCATAGAACTGTACAAATTGTTTATTGCCATTTTTATGTCCTCAATTAAATTTTACTAGTCTATAGATCATTCCATTTATATATATTTTAGAATTCTAGTGTCGTTAGATGTCCCTCCTTTTCCAGTAGTACTTCCTTGTCTACAATAGATATAATTTTATGTCCAGTCGGTAAAAGTGCACCTACATAATATCTAGATTTGTCATATGTCATTACATATGCAGGTGAACCATCTACAACCATGGTTATTCTTTTTTCATCTTCATTATTATATGTACTATTATTAACAGTCTCTTTTTTATTAGTAATTCCTATATACTCTGTATCTAATTCTACTAAACTTGGTATCTCACTTAGAGCAATATGCTTCAGTTTTTCTAGTAACTCTCTATCATCATGCTTTGTCGTAACTATTGCAGTCCCAGGCTTAAGAGTCTTTACATCAGTTTCAACGCCATTAACACGATATAGTTCTCTTACTTCTGCAGCAAGATGATCGCCAGTAGAAATATCTATCAGTACAGGATAATTTATCTCATCTATTATCGTTTCTACTTTTGACATTTCTTTATTTGTCATAAGAAACCCCGACAAAACAAGTTGTCTATCTTCTTTATCACTTACTGCTAAATCTTCAAATCCATTATCTGATAAAATGCTGAGTAAGTGTTCTTCGTTGGTTATTTTTATGGACTTACTGCTCTCAATATTATAATAGTGCACCTGATAAGTTATGAGCATTGTTATAATTGTTAATGTTATAAATAAATATAGAATATAATTAGATTTTATATTTATTGCCAACTTACTACTATTTATTGTTGACTTTTCCATACTAGATACATATTCAACAATATCTTTCCACGATGCATCTATTCTATTTCCATATGATAATGTTGTATCACCTATTATAACTTTCGCGTACTCAGGTACCTTAACGAGGCTACCGCTTGTAACTTTTCTACCCTGGATATCTATATTTCCATTCAATACCTGAATAAATACTTCATTGTCTTTTGTTATAAGATTAAGTCTTTCATCAGCTATCGCATTATCCCTGATTACCATATCAGTATCCATATTTCCTGATATAGTAAATGTTGTATTGTTATCAAGTAGTCGTCTAGCACCTGCTTGTTCGCCAGTGAGAACGATCATCTCTATTTTCGAAGTTGTTTGCATTAATAACAATCACTCAATTTTAGATATTTAACGAATAAAACAGACTAATCACAGATCAAGTAATACTTCCCATGATTCTTTTGAACCTTGTTTATTACTAACCTCCATTATCTCATTTTCATCAATTTTATTTATTTCCGTATGCTCATCTAAACCAACATCAATGTCATTATCTGACAATTTCTTTTTTTGTTTATCAGATAATTTATGTACTGCTAGTTTTGGTGATATTAAAAACATTCGTTCGACGCGTGATTTTTGATTATTTGTTGTTTTGAATAAATTTCCCATTATTGGTATATCACCAAGTAATGGTATTTTATCTACTTTTTCACTTGTCACCTCACGAACAAGCCCACCAATTAATACACTCTCTCCTGCATTTATCAGTGCTTGTGTATTTATTGCAGATCTGCTTACAACAGGTATTTTATCTACTTGTTGGTCTGTTTGCTGTCCATCTTCAATCGTAACAAGTAATTTTATTTTTGCCTGCCCATTATCCTTAAAAACATGAGGTGTAACTCTTAGCGAGGTACCAACAGAGATATTGAATAGATCAACTTCTTCTCTACCAGCAATTCTAACGTAGAAAGTTGAACTTGTATCAAATATAGCTTCGACATTTGATAGTGTCAGAACATGTGGTCTCGACACAACATTAGCTGCTCCATTTGATTCTAACGCATTTATTCTACCCATAAATTTAGCATTATCACCGAGCACAAATGATATAAACCCACCCTTACCAAAAGGTGTTATTTGTCCTGTTGTGTTCAAAGCGGTATCACTATCTTCATTACCATTACCGAATAGAACTTCATCATCATTATTTTGCCAACGCCAATTGATACCTAATTCCCTCAGTTTATCTGTGTTTATATCGATAATCGTCGCCTCTATTTCTAGCATTTGAGGTTCAATATCGAGAGACTCTATTAGGTTTTTATATCGTGACATACGATCTGGAGAATCTCTTATAATAATCGCATTAAGTCTTGGATCTGCCTGTATCCTTACATTTGATTGATTAACACCAACCATGCCAGACACTGTGGAAACATTCTGTTGATATGCCTGTTGTCGTGAATTAACTTCTATGATTTCTGATGTATCCGGAATACCTACCCGTTCTGACTTGCCTATACTATTTAGACCTTGTCCACGTAGCCCAGGGGTAGTTGGCTTGATGAGATTCTCATGTGAACCCCCTGTTATGATCATCTGAGGAGATTCTTCAAGAAGTTGTTTTAATATTGTTGCTACGCCAGGTATAACAACCTGCTTACCTGCGAAAGTCATTGATACATCTTGAGCCCAAGCATATTTAAGATAAAATACTTTAAAACCTACCGGTGGTTCATAATCTTTTAGTCCTATTTCTGCTGCGTATACAAGTTCATCTATCTGTTCGATAAAACGTCTCGTTCCTGTAACTACTAAACCACCCTCTACTGCTTTACGAATACTATTTTTTTGATCAGTTAACTCAAGACTATTTGCGGCATTCACTATTCTCTTCGAGATAGAATTATTAGCTGGAATTATTCTTCTGGTAATATTGTTAGACGTATATATGTATAAAACAGCACCATCATAATACTTCACAAGTCCAAATGACTTGGATAAATCGCTAAATATCTGTTCAGCAGAAATGTTTTCAAAACTACCGTTCACCATACCCCTAACAGATTCATCTATAACAACAGGTACAGATAACTGTCCAAACAACTCCCTAAGAAATGATTCAATGGGTTGTTCTCTAGCAATGATTGTTATATTTTTATCAATATTAGGTGTATTTGCTGAAAAGCAAAGACCTGAAATAAGCAATAAATTGACAAATGCATAATACCTGAACCAATTTTTTTTAAAGTAAATCACTTATATATTCCGTTATTATTTGTTAAACCGCTTCCAGTAGCATATCGGGCACGCTAACAGTATCCATGATCTCTATTTTGATAGAGGGTAATAACTCATTGTGAGAAAGTACTGGTGTATCAAATGAGATATTTTCAATCATTTTCCTGACATGACGACGTATTTGTACCGACGTAACTAATGCTACAGGATTATGTTTATTAATTGATGTAACAATACTATTAACTATTTTCTCTGCTTCTTGCGGTTGTAATGACATTTGTACAACGCCTGATGTAACACGTATAGCCTGTAATAGTTTCTCTTCTAGCTCAGGGCTAAGTATTACTGAATGTAATACACTATTTGGTGCATATCGATATGTGATCTGTCTTCTCAATGCAATTCTTGAATATTCTGTTAAATTGTTAATATCTTTTTCGTGTTGCCCCGTCTCGATCAAAGCCTCGAGAATACCACGTAAGTTTCGTATGGGAATCTCTTCTTCGAGTAAATTACGTAGAATTGTTGCCAGAGACTGCATAGGTACAATACGTAGTACTTCTTTTATTATGTCCGGTATTTCTGCTGTCAATTGAGTCAACATGGTACTCGTTTCCTGTAGACCAAGAAAAAGAGTTATATTTCTACGAAGTGCGTAATGTATCTTTTCAGGTATCATTTCGATTGCTTCAGGTGTATCTATATTATTTTTTGTTATAGGAACTTCATAAGCAAGCAACTTCCAACCTGACTCTATATCTCCATACCAATGTATATTTACTTTTGGTAGAAGAACTCCAATATCTACCTGATAATCATTAACAACATTTTCTATATTATTTATTAGATATTTACATTCATCTTTACCTGACATCTCTTTTGGCAGTTGTAAAAGTAGTGGTACAGCTGGCTTTACTTCATATAAAGGGTTAACTTCTTTCTCACCAATTTTTGTTGATTCTTTTCCGCTTAAGATAACTTCAAACGTTGGTTTAGTTACTTTCTCTATTTTTGATTTCCAAAAAGGTACAAGTAATGCGCCAGAAAACAGTAAAACTAAGCCAATGACTACAAAAACACCACTTGGAAAGCCTGGCACAAAGGCTAGTAATATGCACAACCCACCAGCCACCAGTGATACACGAGGAATAGCAGTTAACTGCTTTTGAATTGAATCACCGAGATGACGATCTGACTGTTCATCAGTAGCTCGCGTGACGATTAAACCGGCTGACATTGCTCCGAGTAATGCAGGAATCTGTGCAACCATTCCGTCGCCAACAGTTAGTATAGAATATTTAGACATTGCAGCACCCATTTCCATATCTAACTGCAATACACCTATCGCCAAACCACCAATTAGATTAATAATAATAATTACTATACCTGCTATTGCATCACCCTTTACAAACTTCATAGCGCCATCCATGCTGCCATGCAATTTGCTTTCTAGCTCAATTTCTCTACGCTTCCGCTTAGCTTCGTCTTTATCTAGCAATCCAGATCGCAAATCTGAATCTATAGACAGTTGTTTACCTGGCATCGCATCCAGTGTAAATCTTGCAGCCACCTCAGCTACTCTTTCTGCACCTTTTGCAATAACTATAAATTGTACAAGTGTGATAATTAAGAATACAACTAACCCAACAACTATATTGCCACCAGCAACCATATTGCCGAATGTATCGATTATATGACCAGCATCACCATGCAGGAGTATCATTCTTGTTGTAGCGACAGAAAGTGCAAGTCGATATAAAGTACTAATGAGCAGAACACTAGGAAATACAGAAAACTGCAACGGTGATGTTATATACACTCCCATCAATACTAGTAACAACCCAACTACAATATTTATTGCAACTAATGAGTCTAGTACTATTAGTGGAAGTGGTAATACCATCAAAGCTATGATGGCTACAATCCCTACCGCTAGAACAAGATCACTGATGCTTGAGAATATGCCCCCATCAATATCTTTATCTGATTGTAGATATTCTTGTATGCTCATATATTGCTCGAAATTTCAGTATTCATAACTGGTAAGACTTCTCTTTCATTTCGAGATAGCGCTTCATCACTTTTTCAACGTAATTTTGAGTCTCTTTATATGGTGGTATGTTGTATCCATATTTGATTACTGCATTTTCTCCTGCATTATATGCAGCAAGTATTAAAGGAATATTATTGCCAAATAGCTTATGTAATGACCTAATGTAATTAGAACTTACTCTTAGGTTACTAATGGGATTAAATAATTCTTGATTAGGGTTCTGCATTCCAAATCTACGAGCCGTATCAGGCATCACCTGCATAAGCCCTTGAGCACCTGCTTTGGAGACAGCTTTTGCGTTATATGCAGATTCGATCTCTGCAATCGCATGTAATAAAAGTGGGTCTATATTATATTCTTCGGAAACTATAAAAATATCTTCAATAAACTGATGATTAGGAACAGTTCTTTTTATTCTATAATCATATGTAATATTAGAAATATCCCCATTATATTTATTAATGTCAAAGCTCGTAATATTCGACGCTTTTATGGAATTTTCAGCATCCTGTTTATCATATAAATCTAAATGTTTTGAAATTGTAGGTGATGATTCTAAGTATCTAGACTTCAGATAACCGACTGGAATAGATATTACATTATGACTTGTGTCAGCAATATCATATCTATATAGGTGCGGGGAGCAATTAGCATTATTAATCGAAGTTACAGCAAGAAGTATAGCAATAACTTTTAAGACATCATGTCTCATATTCCTTCCTTTGAACATTATCATCCTGTTCACAAAACCTGATAAAGATATGGCTTGTGATATTAAATACTAAACATTACTACAACGTGACATATATCGTACTCATTATTTCTGTAGTGAGAAGTATGTCACACAGCTATCACCAATCCGTGGTCTATCAGATTTACATCTATTTTCACAGATAATAACTGTAAATAACAGTCTTAATACTTCAATTATCATTTCTATAATAACGATATTAGTAGATCTGTAACTAGAATTTAATCACATATAGAAAGTCAATTACATCGGAAATTTACCACAACAAACATCAGAATATTCCCACATAACACTCAATTACTGAGTAATTATTATGAACGACGTAATATTGACGCAATTAAGTAAGGAAAGTATTTGTTTAAATTTAAATGGCATTTAAATAATTATTGCCAACCATTCCAAATCACTATGTGATATGAGTCATATCATTATTTAAATAGTGCTTTATAAAAATTATCATCTGAAAGTAACTCTTACCATATCTCATCTGTACCCTGATATATATATCGGATACACTGATAGCTTCTCATTCTTTAAATTAAATAAGTATTGCAACGGAAGCATGTATGGCTGATAAGAATGATAGTGGGGATAAGACAGAAAAACCCACACCGAAAAAGCTCAAGGACGCAAGAAAGAAAGGGGATGTCTCTAAAAGTAAGGATATATCCAGTACTGGCGTTATGATACTTTGGATAGTACTTCTAGGAGCCAGTCTCTTCTATATTATTGAACGCATCTCCTCTTTAGTCTCTATTACACTCCAAAATGCCGGGCAGTCAAATGATTTTTTCTATTGGCTCAACCATATCGGTATGGAGTCATATAGCACACTATTGGAGCTAACTGCACTCTTAATAATTCCAGCAGCAATAATCGGAACACTCGTCGAGTTTTTACAGGCGGGTCCTGTCATAACTTTTGAAAAAGTAAAGCCAAATATGGATCATCTTAATCCAGCATCTGGACTCAAGAAAATGTTCAGCATGGATAATCTGGTTGAGGTGTTTAAATCTATCGCTAAGACTGTCTTACTATTTATAATAGGCTGGCTAATCCTCAAAGCATCGTTACCTGATCTTGTAAAACTACCCCAAGGAATGGCATCGTTCATTGGTTCGACATTCTGGGGCATGCTCTTGAGTCTCTTAATTTGGTCTGTGGGTATTTTTACCTTTATTGCCATTCTTGATGCGGGTTACCAACGCTACTCATATATCAAGAAGTTACGCATGAGCATGAGGGATATCAAACAGGAGCATAAAGAGAATGAAGGTGACCCCATGATCAAGCAACAACGGCGGCAAGCCCATCAAGAGTGGTCCCAGCAAAGTGCATCAGAAGCAGCCAGGTCTGCAAATGTAATTCTGGTCAATCCAACACACTTAGCTATTGCACTTGATTATGATAGAGAAAAAACACCAGTCCCAACCATAGCAGCCAAAGGTGAGGATCTTGTTGCAAAAGCTATGCGCGAAGCAGCAGAAGAAGCCCATGTTCCGATATTACGCAATGTTGAATTAGCTCGTGCACTATATTCAGATACCAATGAGGGAGATATTATTCCCAGTGATCTCTTCGATGTCATGGCTGAGGTTATATTGTGGGCGAAACAGGTAAGAGAGCAGATCAAAAAAGATTCAGAGGCTGATGAAAACTCTACGTCATTAGATCCACCTGGTGAGGATTTAACCCGCTACCCGGATGAAAAATTTACATAAAGATGGAAAGTTATACACAAGATCTTTTTTTTACACTCATGGCCTTAATTGTAGTTATCGCTTTAGCATGGCTATTCATAAAGGCTTTAAAGAGCCTCCATAATAATCAAAGTGATGGCAATAGAATCAATCTTATGCTCACTCTTCCTGTTGGTTCTCGTGAGAGAGTAGTTGTGCTCTCCTATAGAGACAGTGAATACTTGGTGGGGATTACTGCTGGTGGTATGAGTTTATTGGATAAGTTACCAAAACAAGAGGCTACCGATTCATCCCAATCAGGGCCAGATCTAGAGTAAACCCCATCTGTCAGCTAGTTGTTAATTGCTAGAAAACGGTAACAGTTGTCTAGTATATATACAAACCCTAGCTAGGGTAATTCATAGCTAGCTAACATCGCTTCATTCATGTTGAATAACTTGTGAGTAATTCTGTTCTGAGATCAGAATTAATCATTGTTTTAAAAGTTTTTTTACATGGAGAAAGTAAAATGACATCAATGAATGCCACTCAGTGTGGATGCCCAAACCCTAATAATGACACTACGGTTACAAGCAACTGTAATCAAACCGTTCTTGATGCAGGGAATGGAAATGACAAAATCAATGCCCATACCAACTTTGATGGATCGGTCGATGTGTGTGTGAATGGTGACAATTATCACTTCAGCGCAGAAGAAGCACAAAACCTTGTCATCCGTGGCGGAAACGGTAATGACAGCATTACGATGACAGGTCAGCAGCTTTGCGGGCCTAAAAATAATGTCACCATCGAAGGTGGTAATGGAAATGACACCCTTCAGGGTGGTTCAGGTAATGAAACCCTTATCGGTGGTAACGGCAACGACTACATCAATGGTGGTGCTGGTAACGATAAGATTAGTGGCGGTAACGGTGACGATACCATCCTTGGCGGTAGCGGTGATGACTGCATTCGTGGTGGTGCTGGCAACGACTCAGTATGGGGTGGTGCAGGCAATGACCGGATCAGTGGAGGTGGCGGCAACGATACACTCGTTGGCGGCGCTGGCGATGACTGTATTCGTGGTGGTGCTGGCAATGATTCAGTATGGGGTGGTGCAGGCAATGACCGAATCAGTGGAGGTAGCGGCAACGATAGACTCGTTGGTGGTGCTGGTGATGACTGCATTCGTGGCGGCAGAGGTAATGATTCCATTTGGGGCGGTGCAGGAAATGACCGGATCAGTGGAGGCAGAGGTGATGATATGATCTCGGGCGGCTGTGGCAACGATAATATTCGTGGCGGCCGTGGAGATGACACCATTTGGGGTGGTCGTGGAGATGATCGCATCAACGGCGGCAGGGGTAACGATACTATTTATGGTGGTTGCGGAGATGACAACATCAAAGGTGGTAGAGGTTGCGATGACATTTCTGGTGGACCAGGCAACGATAAGATCGGTGGGGATATGGGTGGTATCTTTAACCCACTATCCCATCTATCCAGTCTACTAGGTGGTGGTGGAGCAAGCCTGCTTGGCGGTGGTGGGTTTCCACTGAATCTTATTTCTGCCAGATAAATCAGTATTGGGAGGAGTCTTCGGACTCCACCCTTTTTAATCCGCTTTCAGTTACACGCGAACAAATAAAATTTATTAATATCTTATTAATCAGTTAGTTATCTGTAATATCTTAATAAACCTATTAAGATTCCCTGTATCTGAACTTCATCAGGTTCAAACACCATCTCAGACATATTGGAATTTGCCGGATAAAGAATTACTTTGCCTGGCAGCTGTTCGATGCGCTTTAAAGTGACCTCCTCGCCATTTATCAATGCGACCACGATATCGCCATTGCTTGCGGTATCAGAGCTCTCAATAACAACATAGTCACCATCAAATATACCTTCATCGATCATAGAGGCCCCGGAAACCTGCAAAACATAGCTAGGTTTGCTGTTTAGCATATCTTCTGGAACTCTAATCATTTCAGACTGAGTGATTGCCTCGATGGGACGACCGGCGGCAATGCTCCCGAGAAGTGGGATGCCCTCTTCCGCTCTCGCTGACTCTGACAAACGAATCCCTCTTTGCCTGCCTGCCATGGGCTCTATCAGCCCCGCATCAATCAACGCTTTGATGTGCTTATGCAGAGACCCCCGTGAGCTAAGGCCTAACCGAGTGCAGAGTTCTTCATAGGTAGGAGGCTGCTCTAAAAGATCGGAATCAGAGCGCAGAATATCGTAAATCTGTTGCTGTCTTCGAGTTAAATTCATTTTCAGACTTGATTTGTTCTCCAGTTGTTCTCTATTCTAGACTAGAGAACAGTTGGAGAACAGTCCCGATGAACAGACCAGCCGAGTCACTATACCCTTCGCGCTCAACTGAGGTGCCACATATCGCTGATCAATTCGCTGATCAGCTGCGTAAACGGTACGCTGGCCAGATCACAGGCGAATTGACCATCCCGGCAAAATCTGGGTGTTATGCTCCTCTACCTGCTGAACTAGACCCTCGGTTAGCTGCGGCTCTATTGGGACGAGGTATCGAACAACTCTATTCCCATCAGGCAGCGGCATGGAGCAGTGTCCTTGCCGGGCAGCATACCGTAGTGGTGACCCCCACCGCTTCGGGTAAAACCCTCTGCTATAACCTACCGGTTATCCAAGCAGCCCTGGTTAATCAGACTAAGTCGCTCTACCTTTTTCCCACCAAGGCATTGGCCCAGGACCAGGTCGCTGAACTGAACGAAATAAACAGAGCGGCATCCCTTGGTATTCGCGCTTTTACATTCGATGGCGACACCCCTGGTGATGCTCGTAAAGCTGTTAGATCTCGAGGGGATATTGTGGTTTCAAACCCCGACATGCTGCATCAGGGCATATTGCCCCACCACACGAAATGGGCGAAGTTTTTCGAGAACCTGCGGTTTGTGGTTATCGATGAGATGCATACCTACCGAGGAGTATTTGGTTCCCATGTGGCAAACCTTATGCGCCGTCTTCAAAGAATATGTAATTTCTATGGCTCAACCCCCCAGTTCATACTCTGTTCCGCGACCATTGCAAATCCAGCAGAATTGGCCAGAGAATTGATCCAGCAGCAGGTCAAAGCCATCACTGAGAGTGGCGCTCCACAGGGTGCCCGGCACTTGCTGCTTTGGAATCCGCCTGTGATCAATCCAGATTTAGGTATTCGTGCTTCGGCCAGATCACAGACTACCCGCATCGCCAAAATGGCTGTAAAAAATGGTCTGCAAAGTATCGTTTTCGCACAATCCAGACTGATGGTCGAGGTGCTGACCAAATATCTGAAGGATACCTTTGATCACGACCCAAGATATCCTGCCCGGGTTATAGCCTATCGTGGTGGTTATCTACCTACCGAACGCAGGTCAATGGAAAAGCGCCTTCGCCGGGGAGAGATCGATTGCGTGGTTTCTACCTCCGCCCTTGAATTGGGCGTGGATATCGGATCATTGGATCTCTCCATCCTCAATGGTTACCCGGGGTCCATAGCTGGCACTTGGCAGCGCCTGGGTCGAGCTGGTCGACGACAGCGAACCGCAATTGGTGTATTGGTCGCCAGTAGCTTAGCTCTGGATCAATATATCATCCGAAATCCGGAGTTTTTTCTCGGGGCATCCCCCGAACAGGCCCGAATAGATCCTGATCAACTACTCATTCTGCTTGATCACATACGCTGTGCTGCCTTTGAACTGCCATTCAAGCAGGGAGAGTCATTCGGAAATCAGGATTTATCTGAAATGCTTGCTTATCTGGAGGAGCATGGCGTTCTCTATCGAGAAGAGAACCAATGGCACTGGATGACCGACA
Source organism: Candidatus Thiodiazotropha sp. AKAK3 (assembly GCF_058244645.1). Taxonomy (NCBI): domain Bacteria; kingdom Pseudomonadati; phylum Pseudomonadota; class Gammaproteobacteria; order Chromatiales; family Sedimenticolaceae; genus Candidatus Thiodiazotropha; species Candidatus Thiodiazotropha sp. AKAK3. The sequence goes on along the minus strand of NZ_JBSYOQ010000053.1, from coordinate 78,820 downwards.
GCTATCCAGCCAACAATGTCAGTCTTCGTTCGGTCGCCGAGGGTAATTTTGTTGTGATCGATACAACAGCCGGTGAAAAACGGGTGATTGCTGAAGTCGATTATAACTCTGCTCCGATGACACTATACGAAGGTGCCATCTATATGATTCAGTCGATGCCTTATCAAGTGGAAAAATTGGATTGGGAGGGTCGCAAAGCATTTGTCACCCAAACTCGAGCCGACTATTACACTGATGCAATAGACTACACACGGCTAAAGATTCTGGAAAGTTTCGACTCAGAGGAGACGGATCGCTTCAGTGTTACACAGGGGGAGGTTCATTTAGTCACCCGCGTTGCCGGCTATAAAAAGATCCGCTATTACACCCATGAAAACATAGGTTACGGAAAGATAGATCTACCCGACCAGGAGATGCACACCACTGCAGTCTGGTGGCAGGTCAATCCAAGGGCCTTAGATGAAGCCTTTGAGACACGACAGACGGCACTGGAGGGTTTTTTAGGTGCGGGTTACGCGATGCATATCATCGCGACAATGCGTATGCTCTCAGAGAGTCGCGATATCGGACGTGCAGTTGGGGATGGTGATGCGCGATGGCACGCAACTTTAGAGAATAGTGGCCGAGGACAACTCAGTGATGACTCAGGAAAAAACCTTGATCCCGCAAAATTAGCACAATTTACACCAACCCTATTCCTTTATGACAACTATCCGGGCGGTATTGGTATTACTTCTCCGCTATATCGTCTGCGGTCGACAATTGTGACTGATGCCAGAGCGTTGATTGAGTCCTGTGATTGTGTTCAGGGATGCCCAGGATGTATCGGTCCGATCCTGCCTGGGGATGAAGCACAAGTTGAATCACCCAAGCAGTCGGCACTATTACTGCTACGGTTGCTCTCCAGCTATGAACCTTAAATCCAAACTGAACAAACTACAGACACAGGCGGGGGGACACAATGTCTCTCCTCTCCTGTCTGACCAGCATAAACCTTTAAAAATAGCTCACAGAGTTGGCAGACGACACTTGCCTTCAAAAAACCTCAGAACTTCAGAAGTGACACTCGCAAAACGTTTGCGAGGTGAGTTGATTGCTGACGGGTTAATAATAATTCGCAAAAGAGTTCCTTTGTCATCAATGCTTGGTCGCATCAAACTGAGTACATTAAAGTCCCATCCGCAGTTACCTGGTGACGATGATTACAAATTAACAAACGTCTATATCGATACAGAAACCACTGGACTTTCCGGCGGTAGTGGAACGCTCGCTTTTCTGATTGGATTTGCTCGACTTGAACTATCGGCTATTCAACTGACACAGTTGTTGATCACTCGTTTTTCGAGTGAATCTGACATGCTTGTCCGCTTTGCAGAATCCTTTCAGAGCGATCAACGCCTGGTCAGCTACAACGGTAAAAGCTATGACTTGCCATTGCTAATCAGTCGTTACCGCATGCAATCGCAAAAACACCTTTTCGCTCAGCTTCCCCACCTTGATCTGCTACACCCTACAAGACGGCTTTTTCGTAGCAGTTGGCCTGATTGTCGCCTGACCAGCTTGGAAAATCGGCTTTTGGGTTATAGACGTTTCGATGATCTGCCTGGCTCAGAGGCTCCAGCAGCCTGGTTTGACTATCTGCAACAAGGTCGTTGTGAAAACCTGATTAGAGTTGTAGATCATAACCAGAGTGATATTGTTTCTCTGGTCGCAGCCCATACTCAACTTGCCAATGCAATTGAAAACCCTGAACACTACGGGACAGATTTATATGGATTGGCGCGTTGGATGGCAGACCACGATACTGTTATGGCTTGCGAACTATTAAGGGGCAGAAAATCAGAGCTTGATGAACAGAGTAAAAGACTTCTTGCTCATCTCTTACAAAAAAATGGGGACTGGAATAGCGCTAATACCCTCTGGAAAGAGTTGGCAAAAGCCGGTTGCCCCCATGCAATAGAGCGACTGGCAAAATATCATGAGCATATCAGCAAAGATATTGGAGCAGCACACTATTACTGCCTTCAACTACCGGACTGTCGCGCCCGAACACATCGTTTGCAACGTCTGAATCGAAAAGCAGGCCTCAGGTAGTGACCTCCATATTGAACTTATCGATTCAACGGGGGGCATTATCCTCTCTCACTCTATTCATGTCTCTGCCTGACGATGGTTTTGACCTGTCTGATTCATTAATTAATGCATCAGAGGTCTTTCCTGGCGGTCCGCCCCGTGATGGTATACCTGCAATCGATCAACCAGAATTCGTTTCAGCTGAAGATGCCGATTTTCTCAGCCCTGATGATCGTATATTGGGTATAGTTGGATGGACTGGCAAAGGCAATATCCAGAGACACTGGTTTTGTCAGATGAAACCGGGTATTCGCGCAACTACCAAAACTCTCCATGTAAAGCAGAGGGTCACAGCTAGAAAAAACTTACCAGTCATCAGCATCTTAAATTGGTGGGGGGGGGGAGAATGAACACCCTATTTTCCCCAACAATCAGCAAGATAAATATGAACGATCAATACAGTTTTTCTCTTTCAACCACATGAAACGCTTCGCGTACACCCTCTCCCCAACCCCTCTCCCGTAAAGGGAGAGGGGCTTTTAGATTTTTGGTTTGCCTGGTATACCTTTCATCCAGACACGATCGTCTATAAAGCTGAGTAGTCTAATGGATATAATACTCCTCATTGTCGTGGCACTGTTCTGACGTTGATTATTTCGATGAGAAATAGATATCACTATACCAAGCAGTTGCTGTGGAATCGGTATTATCTGTATCGGTCATGATTGCAACCACATCAATCTCTGTAATATCCTCACCAAAATATGCTTTGAAATCCTTCTTTATATTGCGTCGCTCTGATTGCCACTGACCGGCCTCACTGTCACCTGAGTTTACTGAAACCATCATTGATTGATCAGTATATGCGCTAGGCCAAACAGTCCCTACAGCCTGACTGCTTGACCAGACATAATTCAATGAACGTGTTCTCCACGGCGCCCAACCGCCCTCTTTAACCACATATATCCTGGCTGGATAGTCATCCCCTCCTTTACTCTGTTCATCCGGTTTATCTAAAATGTGCTGAATTCGCCAGCGCCAGTTTAAATAAGGCGTCTCGTCCAGATTAATCCTGATCCGCTTTGCCAACGCAGATGCAGTGCCTCTGCTGATCGCAACCAGACTAGGTTGTCCCTTACTATCTTTACTGGCGCTATAAGTTGTATTGCCTTTGAAACTAACCTCTTCCCACCCTTCGACAGGTAACACATCGACTTTTGTTATCGACTGAGAAAATGCTAAAAATGGCAACAGAGAGAGAGTTATACCGATACCGGGTTGAATATACATTAGGTATTCCTATTCAAAGGTTTATGGCACCAGTCATCGAATTGTTTTATTAATGAGTCATATTTGATGATAGTGCACAGTTTATATACTGTAAAACCACTGATTAGGATTCAGATTGGCGGCAAGATGTCGGTCTGAGGCTTGCCTAGTGGGCTGCGCGGCCCACTAGAGGCAGAAGCTTAGATTTGAGAGATCTGCTTCCAGGAAAGGAGACCTTCAGTTGAAGAGATAGGATTAACCTGTCTGGAGGTTTTTTGTCTCTTTTTCACATGAAATAGCTACGGGTATCTCCTGATTGACGTTTTTTTCTTCCACCTGACAATGTTTTGCTCCCTGAATTGATGGCATTTCATACATAACCTTTCGTAACAACCCTTCCATTACACCACGCAGCCCTCTTGCACCTGTTCCACGCTCCAGAGCCTGCCTGGCAATGGCTATTAGTGCTTCATCAGAAAAATCGAGTTTCACGCCTTCAAATTCAAACAGTCTCTGATATTGGCGCTTCAATGCATTTCTTGGTTCGGTCAATATCTGTACCAATGCATTCTCATCGAGGTTATGTAAAGCTGTAATTACAGGAAAACGACCAATAAATTCAGGGATCAGGCCGAAGTGACGCAAATCTTCTGATTGTACCTCCTCAAACAGCCGTAATTGATCATAAGCCTCATTCGAATCGCTGGGATCGACATGAAATCCGATGCCACCCTTATCCTTATTCATCCGCTTCTCGAGCAAGCGTTCCAGACCAGAGAATGCGCCACCAGCGATAAACAATATATTCCGTGTATCAACAAAAACATCATCGGCACTATCTTTCCGCCCTTTTTGTCCCAGCTTTACCCGGGTGCCTTCAACGAGTTTCAATAGTGCTTGTTGTACACCCTCTCCAGATACATCCCGTGTGCCATGGGATGATTCGCTGGAACGCGCAAGTTTATCAATTTCATCGATATATATTATGCCCCCTTCAGCCAGTTCTTTATTGCCATCAGCACTGTCCAGCAGGCGAACAATTATACTTTCGACATCTTCCCCCACATATCCAGCCTGAGTGAGGGTCGTTGCATCAGCAATAACGAAGGGAACACCGACAATTCGTGCCAAGGTGCTTGCCAACAAGGTTTTACCAGTACCTGATGGTCCCAGTAAAAGAATATTCGACTTCTCTATCTCCACATCCTGATCACCATTGACCGGCATGTGCATGTCACTATTTTCCATACTCAACCGCTTATAGTGATTATAAACAGCAACAGCGAGAGTCTCTTTTGCCAACTCCTGTCCAACAACATAACGATCCAACTGCTCTTTGAGTTGAGTCGGTTTGAGCATGTTTTCGAAAGGCTTACTTGCAGAGCGTCTTCTGCCCCAACTGGCCACTACTTGTGCAGCCAAGCGTACACACTCCTCGCAAATGTGACCTTCGATCCCTGCAATCAGAGGGATTTCCGGTGTCTGCTCTTCACCACAGAACGAACAGTGTTTCTTGCTATCAGTCATTGAATTCCACTTTGGTAATCAGGCTTGATGATTCTGTTGTAGACTATTCAGCCAAGCCTTTTGACAATTTCGACGTTGACGCTCAATTAAAATTTCCCGTATTCGAGGTGCTGCCTTGGATAATGGCACCCGTTTAGCCTGTTTGATCTTTTCGCAGTAGAGAATGTGCAAGCCCATATCAGATTCGATAATGGGGCTGATTTCATCCTCTTGCATATTGAATAGTTCTGCATCCAAGGACTCATACAGCTGTCCCCTTGAGATTTCCCCCAGCTTCCCCCCTTCCATGGCAGTTGGGCACTCAGAGTATCGCCTGGCAAACTGATCAAAGCGATTGACCCGCCCTGCAAGCTTTTGAATCAACTCTTCCATGCGACCATATGCTGCTTCACGAGTATTTTCGGGGTAATCCGGATTGATTGTTATGAGGATGTGCCTCGCTACACGAGTTTCTGGAGTCTGAAAGCGATCATGATGCATCTCATAAAAGAGGTTAATATCAAGCTCATTTATATCTGCACCTCGAGAAGCAACCAAATGCATAACACTGTCAAACAGCAGCTCTCTATAGAGGGCGCTTCGTAAACCATCCACATCAAGTCCGTTGCTTTCCAGGTCTGCTTCAAAATCTGCCTGAGATTCATATCTTGATGCGACTTCCTGGACTGATTTTTCAAGTTGTTGGTCTGAAATAATCAGCCCCTCTGCTTCATTTGAAGAGATGACTAAAGATTCAAGATCAAAACTTTTAGTTGCGCTATTGTAAACAGCTTTACTTTCTGTTGGATCTAGTTGAGACAAGTTCTTTTGATACTTGCTCAATGCATTACGCAGCATGTGATAGTTGAATACTGGCGAACTATCTGTATTTTTTTCAGCCAAATTCATGCATCCTCCTCAATTTCGGGATGTAGGAATTCCAGTGCGGTTTCGGGCACCAGTAGTGTCCTGCCGTTGAAGCGGGCATGATAAGCCGGCCCATCAGGATAATCCTTTAAACTCTTTTCGATCTCACCCTCATCGCCCGGTTGGGCAATTATTTCACCTTTTAAACCAAGAGGTATTTTAGGTGTGATCTTATCCCTGAATTCGAATTTTGTTGGGATCCAGGGATCACTTTCGAGCTGCAACTCCTGTTCCCGGCAACCAACGCGTCGGTTTTGATCAATAAAATCCACGTGATAGATCAATTGATCCTGCAGGAATGTACCTACATCACGCACATAACCAACACTTCCCCGGCGGACTAACAGCCGTCCAGTGGCTTCTCCAGGATAGGTGCCATCATTGCGCAGATTCCGAACGACTCGGACTGCTTCACCATATTCATACTTTGGACGCAAAACTATCTACCTGCTGGCTAAGATCCATAAGCGGAACTTTTACAGTAACCGGTTCATGCATATGGAATACTTTAAAAACTTTCTCGGTCAAAGCATTTGATTCAACAAAGTCACTGTAAGCGCTTTTAAGCATGCCTGCATATAGCTCATACTTTTCAACATCGCTCTCAGGTAGTTGTTCAACCCCATCCAGATAATCATGAAACCGTTGCAATATGTGCAAACGATTGACATGAACAACCGAAGCATCAAAATCAATATTGAAATATTCAAGGAAATCCTCAGCACTGCTGAGTTCATCCATATCCAGATCAAATTCACTGTCACTCATATTTCCGCTCCTGTAATTAATATTACGCCGACACAGTGTCGGGTTGATTGTCTAGCGCCTTACGCACAACTTCCAGCAAAGCTTGAGCACCAAGGCGATCCTTGGAATCGAGTTCTGCTACCTTTTCCAGACGCTCCAGGGCAGAATCATAGTTGCCCAATCTTAGCTCCAGATATCCAGCTCCTTTGAGAGCCAACATGTAGAAGCGTATCAGTGTCATTGAGATCATTACACCACTACCCAACCGGCCTTCTGAAAGATCACGCCAATCTGCTGGTAACTCTAAACGTTTGGCAATCACTACCAAGACTCTTTTTGCTACAATCAACGCATCTTCCAAGCGATGCTGATAGTAGAAATAGCGATAGAGGGCAACAAGAATCATGGGATGCTCTGGTTCCAGAAAATAGGCCCTGAGCAGCTCAGTTTCAGCTTTTGCGTCACCATAATTCTCTGCCGCGCCTTCCAGGCACGCTTTTGCCTCATCGTTCAAGGCTTCATCGAAATAGAGGTCCTCACTATCAAATTCGAGAAGATCCACAGTCATTACTGATACTCCGTTACTGCAGTTTCAGGTTTAGCGGGTTCGCAAACCAGTTTGGCATCGCATTGTCGGCATTCATCCTCAGGTTTCTCACCACCTGGCAAGCACCCATAGACTCCGACTTCTCCCTCTAAAATACGTATGCGTTCCAGTAGACAGTTAATGGCCTCAGCCACCGGATCAGGAATTAAGTGATGATTCAGGTCGATGCCATGGTCATCGCTGGAACGATTCGATTGAACTACTTTGGCGGGTATACCGACCACAGTCTTATTTGCAGGCACCTCTGAAACAACAACTGAATTGGCACCTACCCTGACCTCTTCACCAATTTCGATAGGACCAAGTATTTTGGCGCCTGCCCCAACCACGACACGATCCCCTAAGGTTGGATGTCGTTTACCCTTGTTCCAGGAAACGCCACCAAGTGTGACACCGTGATAAAGTGTTACATCGTTGCCGACCACAGCGGTTTCACCGATTACCACACCAGCGCCATGATCAATGAAGAAACGGTGTCCGATGGTTGCACCAGGATGAATATCGATACTGGTCCAGATTCGTCCAATATAAGAGATCAGTCGCGGCAGATAACGCCAACCTCTACCCCACAGTCGATTGGCCATGCGGTAGAGCATGATAGCGTGGACCCCCGGATAGGTGGTCATGATCTCGATTCGAGTGCGTGCCGCAGGATCTCGCTCAAATACACAACTTATATCTTCACCCACCATCTGCCACACTGATTTTGGCTTGGTGGATCTCTCTACTTCAGCGATGACCTCACTGTTCATCATTGACGAATCCATTCCTGAGACTCCGTGTTAATTTCGAGATAAAAGCGTCGCAAATCATGTGACGCTGGTGGTCGTTTATTCTGCATGGCATGAAGTCGAACTCTCATCAGCAACGATTCAGCCTGCTCACGATTCAGAGCCATACCCATATCGGCATAGGCCTGGATCACTGCATGACTGCCTGAGTGTTTACCCAATACAAATTGATGATCTCGACCCAAGTCAGCGGGATCAACACCCTGGTAGTTGAGTCTGTCTTTCATCAGACCATCAACATGAATACCCGCCTCATGGGTGAAGACACCTGCCCCAACCAGACTCTTCTGCCAACCGACATTCCGGCCAGAGGCAGATTCAACCAGTTCAGAAAGAGAAGAATATCGAGTCATATCGATCTCATGACCTTGATCATGGAAGCGACGCAATCCCATTACCACCTCTTCAAGTGGCGCATTGCCTGCCCGCTCACCAAGTCCATGTACGGTTGTGTTGGCATGTGTTGCACCACCACGAATAGCTGCAAGGGTATTGGCAGTTGCCAGACCGAGATCATCATGAGCGTGCATCTCGATCTCAATATCAGAAATGGCTCTTAAATCACGGATTGCCTCATATACCTGGAAGGGTTCCATGATGCCTACCGTATCTGCAAAGCGAAAACGGCGGGCCCCGGCCTGTTCTGCGATCTCAACAACTTGCCAAAGAAACTCTGGATCTGCTCGTGAAGCGTCTTCACCACCTACACAGACTTCCAGGCCAAGATTAAGAGCTTCACTTACACAAGGTGCAATCTGCTCGAGTACCCATTCACGGGAGCGACCCAGCTTTTTACTGATCTGCTGATCGGAGACAGGCATGGAGAGATCAACCATCTGTACACCCAGGTCACGACAATGTTTGATATCCTCGCTGTGCATGCGACCCCAGACCATCAAACGTGCGTTCTCGACAGTAGCAGCAACTGCACGTATCGCATCACGCTCCGCTTCGCCCATGGCAGGAATCCCTACCTCTAACTCAGGCACACCCAACTCATCCAATGATCTGGCAATGGCTAGCTTCTCGTGCAGGGTAAAAGAGACCCCGGCAGATTGCTCCCCATCCCTCAAGGTTGTGTCGTTGATAGTGGCAGTAGTTGGCTTGTGTTGCATGACTGTCTCCTTGTTAACAGGAGTAAAAGCAATCACTGTGCCATGATATTTTTATGTTATTTATTAACTAGTTATAATGGTGCGGCTGTTTTAGTGTATGTAGCAGTTGAGTGAATTGTAGGGAATGTGACAATGATGCCTTGGACATAGAGTAACCGACAAATGGTTCTACACAGGCTACTTTCAGTTTTGGCACTAAAGATTTTTAGGATCAGCCCGAGACAATAGTGAGGAGTGCAACTATTTTGTAATGATATAGGTGCAGATAGGATATTAAAACCGAACCCACTCAGTCAGAAAACAATGATAAGGATATAGCTCGAATAGAATGGACCCACTCTCTTCACTAAATCTCAGATGAAATAGATTACCAAATTTTATAGAGGTATTAGTTGGACGGTAAGATAGAAGCAGGTAAGGATTATATTAAATGGATATGAGGTAATCAGGAACAAGTGAACAACCTAACAGGCAGTTTGTTTGAGTTCAGTAAGGTTCTCTATTCTAGAAACCATTTGATAACAGCCATTAACGCATCCCCCATTTCAGTAAATCCAGCCATCAATTTCAGTACTACACAATTTCCAAGGAGTAGTGCTACCTGACAATAACCTATTATTTACATAAAATTAGTTATATAACTTATTGTATTATTGATAATTAAAGGAAAATAAATGAATAGATTATTTATTCTTATTCTAGGCACTTTGTTTGTTACTACTTCCAGTATTGCCAATGATTTTTCAAATGTATCCCTCTCAAAAGAGCAGTGCGAAGAGTGGAAAGCAATTGAGTATATCCAACTCAGTGATGACAATAAGCAGGTTGTATTAGACTCATGCAAGCAGCGTTATACCTCTGAGAGAGCACTTGGAAACTGCACAGCTTTTGAAGGAGAGGATTTAATCAAATACCTTAAAAACAAGGCTAAAACTGAGTGTCAGTAAAAAGCAGCTAGTGTTCAAGTATTGCAGCTTGCTGTCACCCACATAAGCTGCAATACAGTCCTATAAATTGGTATTCCGTTTTGGCATGAAGAAGAGCTATATGAATTTTAATTCGTATCAGTATGCATTAAATGAAATGAGCAGGACTATAAAGAACAGAGCGTGATTAGAGATATAGAAATCTAGAATTTTTATCATAATAATGCTGTAAATTATTGTTATTAGTTATTTTATTAATGGAGAAAGCGAATGCACATAATTGTCATTCTAGGAATCGTTGCTATTGCTATATATTTTCTTTTAAGGCCATCTAATGCAAATAGCGAGATGATCGGCAAAAGTCAGCAGGAGTTATCTCCCACCACCTGCAAGGGTTCATTCACAGATCAATGCCTGGTTTTCATCTCTCGAGGTAAGATGTTTCTTAAGGATGGGAATCAAGAGTTGCTTGAATTACAAAGCCCGTATATCCAGAACGTTATGGATCGCATGGAGCGTTCACGTAAGCGTCACAGTTGGAAAGAAGGTACTGCATTCGAGTCCTCGTTTATAAGTGACAGATCCAATCTGCCCGCAGATTCACAAATGCTGAAATCCACCTCGGTTGAGTTTACTCAGAATGGAAATATTCTCTATTTTTTGAGTGATGACAAGGTAGGTGGACTATTTGAGTACAATTTAGAGAGCGGTGAGGAAAAACGCCTTGTTCACCAACAAAAACTGCTGCTTGCTGACTTGAGAATCGATCGATTTGGCAATCGCCTGCTCTGCACCCAGCAGAGCAGTAATGGCACTTCCAACATTGCCTTAATGGAGACTGACGGGAGCAATTATCAGGAGGTCACAGGGGGAGACACCTTGGATTCTGCATCGGCCTGGATTCCGGATGATCCTGACCGAATAGTATTCCAGTCATGCGGTGTTGCCAGAAATGACGAAGGCTACATAGTAGCTTTAGGCCCATCAAGTATACAGATGCTCGATCTGCAAAAGGGAGAATTGACAACTGTTCGTGAAGATGAGAACACAGATTATTTACAGCCCAAGGTAACTACAGCGGGTGATCTCTTATTTATAAGACGCCCTTACGAACCACCCCGATATAGTGGAGGTAATTTACTGCTGGACTTTTTATTGTTTCCATTTCGTCTGCTGCGTGCCCTCTTCCACTACCTGAACTTCTTTTCGTTGATGTACTCACGAAAACCATTGACCAGTGCATCAGGCCCTAAAGTAGAGGCTGACCTGAAAGAGTTACTCATCAAGGGTAAACGAATCAATGCTGAAAACGCATTAAAACGAGAGAACGCAGTGAATGGTGTCCGTTCTTTGGTGCCTAAGTCTTGGCAACTGATAAAGCGAACTAAAAATGGCGAAGAACAGATTCTTGCATCGAATGTGGCTTCATATGATCTCTCGAGCGATGGCAAGATCATCTTTACCAATGGATATGGAGTTTTTATACTCGACCCATCGAATGGTTCTGAAGTTGTTTTTCGGGATAAGTTAATTGCTGAGTTGGTTGTTCGATAGATGTCATATAATTTATGACAGGGCTCGTCAAAATAGCACCTACACAGCTGCGTAAACCAGGTTATGTGAGCCAGCCATATAAGAGATTGGTAAATAGCTGGATTCAACAGGCTCAAATGTCTCTGCATCCAACAGGATCAGATGGGTTGACTTATCATATGTCAGCACAAAATAGCGTTGATCCAAAGTTAAAGAGATTCCCCTGGGAGAGCGATATCGACCATGAATCGCTTTCACTAATTCACCGGTATCGAAGTCCCAAAAAGTCACTAAATCACCTGTTGGATTGGTTGCACCAACAACCATACTTGGCTCGTGAATAGCGACACTTAATGTTTCTCCAACCATCTTTGATCGAATAGGTGCATTCGCCACTCGCAACTGATCTTTTTGAGGGTCGTAAAAGCTGATATTACCCCGCCAATCGATGCTCTGTTTTTTAATGCCATCTCTAGGAGCCGAAACGAGGGCAAGCTTACCTGAACTACTAATCGCAATATGACCGGCATTTAACCCTGGATCACTGACGCTAACCCGGCGTTTAAGTTTACGGTCTTTTGCGCCCACATAAGTGACTGAGGCATAATCTTTCGTTCCAATTGAACCTCCCCCATTACTGAATACCAGTGTCTCCCCATCATCAATAAGATGGCAATCGTGTGGCGCCAAACCATAGCTGGGGAAATCACCAAGCAGTTCGAAACTTTTTCCATCGCGTACGGCAACAACACCACGCATACTCCCATCAGTAACCACTGTCTCAGCTGCATATAAAAGTTGCCCATCGGGGCTGAAAGCACCATGTCCATAGAACTGGCGTTCGGCAGTAGTCTCGATTCTACGTATCATCCGTGCTTCATTTAGGTCAATTTCGCAGCATCCTTTGCCATGTTTCTCAAAAACGACAGCTCGCCGGGCATCTAGTGGATGAAGGGTGATGCCGTGACCAAAAAAATCGATATTATTTATCGTCCTCACTTTTCCATCCGCATCATCCAGGTCATAGATGCCGATAAAATAGAGATCATCACCATTTGTTGGATTTTTACCTCTCCCTGGTCCAGCTACCTTTCCCAACTGCGCTGTTTAATCTGCCCTTGCAATGCCACAAAAACTGCCAAGTATGAGTCCTGAGGCGGCAGCTGTGCTATCCAAAAGAAATTTTCGGCGGGCTTCATACACTGGTGACATATCAAATCTCCACTCAAATTCATCTTCTAAGACTATCTTTGAAGATACCTAATTACTGGCAAGCAATCTTCTGTAAATCTTTTTTCTGCAATACTCGATAATAGTCTCACAAAAAAAACCGCAGCAAAGCTGCGGTTAAAAGAACGGAGAGGAAAAAACAGTTTTGAGAATCAAGCGTAGTTCGGTGCAAATGCCTTTTCAGGTTCTTCCACTGGGCCATTACCACTCCAATAAGGCGATAGCTTACGCAGTTGATCAATAATAGGCGGCACCGCTTCAATAACACGCTCAACCTCTTCCATAGAGTTATATCGAGAGAGGGAAAAGCGAGTTGATCCATGGGCGGCGGTAAATGGAATATCCATTGCTCTCATTACGTGAGATGGCTCCAATGAACCTGAGGTACAGGCCGATCCGCTTGAAGCGGCTATACCCAGTTTATTCAGAAGTAACAGGATTGCTTCACCCTCGATATACTCGAAAGCGATATTACAGGTATTGGGCAGGCGGTTATTTGCGTCACCGGTTACAAAACAGTGGCTGACCTTCTCCAGGATTCCCTGCTCGAGACGATCGCGCATGGCTTTAACGAAGGATTTTTCATACTCCATCGCTTCCATTGCCATCTCGCAGGCCTTACCCAACGCAACAATAGAGGCGGCATTTTCTGTACCTGCCCTACGACCTCTCTCCTGATGCCCACCTCTGAGAAGAGGACGAAAGCGCACACCCCTTCGCAGATAGAGCACCCCAATTCCTTTAGGTGCATGTAGTTTGTGGCCTGAGAGTGAAAGCATGTCGATGCAAGTATCTTTCAGGTTGATAGGGAGTTTACCGACCGCCTGTACCGCATCAGTGTGGAACAGAACGCCAGCTTGACGCGCCAGCTCAGCCATCTCTTCAACCGGGAAGAGTGTACCACTCTCATTATTGGCCCACATCACGGAAACAATGGCTACATTGTCGGAGAGGAGCTTATAGTACTCTTTAATGTTTAGGCGTCCTTTGCTGTCGACCTTGAGATAGTGAACTGTATAGCCCTCTTTCTCAAGATGCTCACAGAGCGTCAGAACTGCGGGGTGTTCAACAACAGTAGTGATAATCTCTTTACGATCAGGTTGTGCCCTGAGTGCAGAAAGAATGGCCGTTGAGTCAGATTCAGTACCACAAGAGGTAAATATGATCTCTGAATCATGCTCAGCACCCAGCAGAGTCTGTACCTGCTTACGTGCCTTTTTCAATGCACGTCCCACTTTGTCACCGAACTGATGCAAAGATGAAGGGTTGCCGAACTGCTCGGTGAAGTATGGAAGCATCTCTTCCACCACTTCCGGAGCCACCATAGTTGTGGCATTGTTATCCAGATAGATTCCTTCAACCATGATTAACCCTCCATCGCTGCACGGCGAGCCAACTCTTCAGCAGGTAGGACTTGAATGAATTCACCAAGACCTTCTGCAAGATGCTGTTGTATACCACCCAGTGTGGTGGCTGCCATCTGACAACCGGCACAGGCACCAGTCATCTTTACATAAATATATTTACCATCAACCTCGATCAGCTCTACATCACCATGATCGCGTTGCAGGTTGGGACGAATCTCATCCAGCAGCTCTTCAATACGTTTCATGCGCTGCAGGTTGGTCAGTCCGGATTTTGGTTTTTTGATCTCACCAGCTACTGCATTCGGATCAAAGGTTTCACCTTTTTCGGCCAATATACGAGTCAATATCTCTTCTATACCTTCATGGCAGGCAGAGCAGCCACCACCGGCTTTGGTATAATTGGTGACCTCTTCTACCGTGCGCAGGCCATTGGCACGTACGGTATCTTCAATCATGACTTCATCAATGGCGAAACATTTACAGATTAGAGCACCTTCCTCATGGTCATCTTTCCACTCTTCACCTCGATAGTTGGCTACCGCTGCCTGTAGCGCCTCACGCCCCATTACAGAGCAGTGCATTTTTTCCGGTGGCAGGCCATCGAGATAGTCAGCGATATCCTGATTGCTGACATTCAGGGCGTCATCAATATTCATGCCTTTAATGATCTCTGTTAAGGCAGAACTCGATGCAATGGCGGATCCGCAACCAAAGGTTTGGAAGCCGGCATTGAGTATGACCTCACTTTCTGGCTCGACCTCTAATGTCAGTCGCAAGGCGTCTCCACACGAGAGAGAGCCAACATCACCAACTGCGTTTGCGTTCTCAACAGCACCTGCATTTCTTGGGCTAAAGAAATGCTCTTGAACCTTTTCTGAATAGTCCCACATATCTTTGACTCCTGAATGATTAAGCGGAAAATGAGTTGCCGCAACCACAACTGTTGGTAGCGTTTGGATTTTCGAATTTAAAGCCACTTCCATCCATGCTGTCGAGGAAGTCTACAGTGACTCCGTTTAACATTGGCGCGCTCAGAGGGTCGACAAAAATCTTCAGTTGATCAACCTCGATAACGGTGTCTTCATCATTGGCACTCTCTTCGAGTGCCATGCCGTATTGCATTCCAGAGCAACCACCTCCGGTAACTGAAATTCGTAAGCCCCCTACCGGGGTTTCCGAACCTTGAATGAACCGGCTGATCGCCTTTTGAGCATTTTCGGTAAGTGTGAGCATGGTCGTTTTCTCCGTGGCAAGTCTCTTGCATCTTTAGTTTTTAAGTAGTGTGCAAAGCCTGTGCCATGCTTTTACATTATGACTTACTTATTGTTTTTTAAGGATTTACCACTTAAATTCATAAAATGTATGTCACATAGGCGACAATCACGAAAACCCTCTTAGGTAATAAACACGACAATGGAAGAAGAGATGACACTCGAACAACTTAGCCCCGGCGACATGATTTTTGCTGCAAGCCATATCTATAATGATGGTGGTATTCCAGACATCCCTATGGATGCGCTTTTGGCCGAACCTGGTACCAAAGGTGTAATTATTGAAACTGGCCATTTGGAGGAGGCACCAGATAGAGTGCTTTACCTGGTACGGTTTGAAGATTCAAAGTTGAATCTTGGCCCCCCTACAGGTTGTTGGCCTGAAGAACTCACAACTTCAAAATTTGAAAAAAGTGATACTGAATGATGAGCAGATTGCTTTGTGCAATTGTGAATGGGTAACAACTATCTCGACCAGCGGCGCCAATATATTTCATCACACCAAACGCCAGTTGAGATAGTTGTTCTTCCCTCCACACGGCCTCTATAGAGATAGATCCATACCATACCCCAGGGTGATGGTATGAGTTCTCTTGTGTAGGCATGAGGATAGCCTTCAAGACGATCAAGCTTTTTCATCGTCAGTGCATCCACTTGATAGATTTCACCCTCAATTGAGGTGCCGCCGCCTTTGACAACACCAGGATAACCTCTCAAATGAAACATCTTGTAATGGGGTTGGGTATTATATAGACCAACATAGGTTGCACTAGCGAGCAGGTGATGATTGACCTGGGCTTTTCTCAGAGTACCGTAGACAAATACTTTGGAGGTTGTTTTCATGCTAACGATTAGCGTTCTACCTAAGTGACACTATAGTAAAACATGCTATGACCTTAGAAAAGCCACATTTCATCGCCAATTCAAATTAAAAGCAAGTGCTATTAACCACCAAGAATCAGTTCATAGGCAGAACGCAACAACTCAAGTTCAATCCCTGGCAATCCTCTTGCCTGGGTGAGATCTATGAATTTCGCATTCGATTTTTCTACTATATCAAAGGGCGGATCCATGGTGTTTATATTCGCCAACAGGATGTCGATGTTCTCGCCTGGTACCTCAACGGTTTGACGATATTCGCTCTCAAATGCCAATGTATCCTTTTCCAGTCCCAACCTTTTTTCAGTCTCATTCAATATCGCTGCAGGGTGGAAGACCGTATCGGGTCGGGTTGATACAACCGCAGAGAGATTGGGTAAAGGTTCAAATGCGCAAACAGTCTGCTCCTCAAACATGAGGAATCTCGTACGCGCACTAGTAGCCTGCTTATGGTATAGAATAACCCGATGATCCATTAGTTTTTTTCTTAATCTGTAATATGGTTAAAATTATTCAGGTACGGCCAGAAGCCTGGGTTCTGCTCTTATTTCACTACCTTTTCCCCACGCATTAACCGCCTCTACAAACCAATCAGATTTTGTAGGATGGGGTTTGACAATATCATGTTCGACAAAAAAGGTACCATCAGCATGAAACAATAGTGTACCAAGCTTATGACCCTGCTCATTAAGCCAGTCACCAACCAGACTGAACTCACTATTAGAGGGATCTCGTTCGAGGCGATAGCTTGCCTCCTGTGGAGATTTCAAGCTGATTTCAGATTCTGAGAAACCCAGTTTTGTAACCTCTTCATAGAGGCGTTTGTGTACAGTTAAAGCAAGTTTCTCAATTTTGTAAAAACGAACTGCGACTGACTCATCCATCGTTTTCGTCCTCATTAATAGCATCTAAAAGGTCACGAATAACATCTGCACCAACCTGGTCCATAGGATCAAGACGAGAAAGTGCATTCAAGATCGATTGCGCTTCCTCTATGTCGTTTTGACGTAAGCGGATGAAGGCAAGTGCCTTGAGACTGTAGAGGTAAAACCTGCCTGGTTTACGAGGATCATTCCAATCTGTGGTATGTGGATGGAGTTGATGCCAATCCTGGTTAAAACCACCCTGCTCCGCCGCAAGCTTGAGAACTTTAATTGCCAATTTTTCTGCTATCTCAGTCTCGCCTTGATAGAAATGAAACTTATATCGTGCGATGAGTACTTCGATCTGTTCTGGTGCAATCTGTTCCGCGTGTTTCAGTGCTTCTGAAGAAGCCTCTCTCGAGGAGATCAGGGATGCCGCTTTTTGTAGTTGAGCGTCCGCTTCAGGCTCTATATCAAAACCGAAATGAACCTCATTACCGACAAGTCGGACTACATTAGACGGATGCCCTGATCCACTCGAATTCTGATTCAATCCCAGAACTCCTTAGCCACTTTTAACCGCTCTATTGGCTGGTCATTCTGAAGGTGTTCATCATATATGGCTGCCACATCAACTTTTGATACACCGCCATACATCACGCCTTCAGGATAGACAAGTACAGAAGGGCCTTCGCTACAAGGTCCCAGGCAACTTGTTGTGGTGACCTGTACTTGATCAAAAAGTTGACGCTCCTGTAAGTGCCAGAAGAACTCCTCAGCAACCTCAGCGCACTTTTTTTGGCTGCATGAGGGTCTTGGGTGCCCTAGTGGGCGATCTTGTACACAGACAAAGACATGTTTTTTAGGTTTAGGCATATTGCTACTCCTGCCGTTGATTCAGATCATGCAACAGCAGTCTGGGGTTCATGTGTAAAACAGTTTTTAGGACAGATACGCGCACAAGATCCGCAACCAATACAGTCCAAGCTGTTTTTCAGACTCATTACCATCGCGGTATCATCTGAAAAACCATCATCATCATCGTCACCATAATCGTCGTCATCATAATCATCATCGTCCAGGAGTTCTTCAACATCTTCCCGTTCAATAAGGTCGAACACTTCACGCGGACAAACCTTGAAACAACGACCGCAACCAATGCAGTCCTGCTGATTGATATCCATAACAAAGGCAGGCGTGTACTCTTCACCACCTCGTGTCAAACCTGTAATCATCGACATAAAACTATCCTCAATTCATCTCTTCTTCAGCTGCCTTGTAGGCGGCTACAGCATCTGCCCAGGCCTGACAAGCATCGTATGTTGCTTGCGCTATCGCTGGGATCTCTTCAAACGCCGCTGGTAAGCGGTCTTCCACCAGGTCGTGAAGCTCACCGGCTTTTTCAGTCGCGATGCGCTTTGCTCTTTTGGTCGCCTTGAGCATGGCTTTGAGCTCTTCTTCAGTCATCGCCTACTCCTTACATCCCTGCAACTTTAGGATTTTGACCAATAATTTCTAATGCCACTGATAACAGTTTGTCTGCTTCATCTTTCATTTTTGAAAGAGATGCAAAACCAAACCTATGGACATCACGCAGTGTTTTGTCCATGACCACTAATTTACCCACTGTAATAAGTGCCCGCCCAAAACCTTCATGGCTAAGGTTCAGCAGTGGTACTGCCATCAAGCCGCACTCTTTTTCGATCATGGCAGATATCGCATTATAAAAAGCTTTAAGTCTTGCCATGGTAATCTCATCCGGATCACCAATAACTGGAATCTCACGCTTTTTCTCTTTTGTCAGAACAAAGGGCTCCAGTATTTTGGCTATGGACCAATCATCGTAAGTGCCATAAGTGTCGATTGCGCGCATCTGGCGCACCATTTCCCGGGCAAAATCAGTCTCCAGGACAGGATCGTCATCGCTAATCAGCATAACTGCCTCATTCATCAGTTTAACTCCTCAAATGTTTCGGGAATACGACATGCTTGTAACCATTTTCAACTACTTTCAGTAGCTGAGGTCCATATGCTTGCCGCGAAAGATCCGTTTTTGTATACCAGCGAACTCCCACCAGCCCTACCAGCAAACCGGCCAGTGCAAAAAGAGTCTGCATGCCGTCATCGATTCCAATAGCGCTGCCCAGCAATGTTGCGGCCAGCATAAATACCAAGGGGACGAGATAGGCCAACACCGAGGCTCTTGCTATCAATCGTCCAGGCACACCAATTACCACCTGATCACCGGCTTTCGCCTGCATCGTGTTAGCTAGCTTCAATCTGTTTCTCTGCACACCAAAAAGACGCGCAACAACCGCAGTTGTACAGTTTGAACTTGAGCAGTGTGAACATCCGCTTCTGGCTTCCGTTTCCACCAAAATTTTTTCACCAACCACCTCGACTACACGACCTTGCTCTTCAAGCATCTCCTCGGTCTGCATGGCTACTCCTCCCAACCTTCCTGTTCCATATCATCGAAACGAGAAGGGTCAACTGGTGCTGTGCTCTTTATTGCCCTTGCCAGCCAACTTCCTGGTCCATCACGAAGTTCCTGCTGCAATGCTTCAAGCAGTGAGGCGATTGACGCCCCAGGTGAAATCTTTACCGGTTGTATGCCTTTTAATTTCAACTGATTGATTGCTGATGCACCAACAGCTTGGCTGTACACTGCAATACAGCCTTCCAATGCATTGATCTTGGCTACCAATTTGTCTTCATTACCATCCATATCCAACATGCCGAACTCGACTGCTTCAACAAAGCAGACCTTTTCCTGATCCAGGGCATAGATAGCGAAAGACTGGGCAGCACCAAAGTGCTGATCCACTCGCTTCATATCACTTGTGGCAAATGCAACTTTTAGTGCTGTTGCCATCCAACCATCCTCAGTGGTGCAGCCCACGAGTTGCAATCGTCTCGTTATGCTCATTTACCACCTCCAGGTAGTCTCTCTTTTGTGCGTATATGGAACGATAGGGAGAGATCTCCCCCTTTTCCAAAGTGAGCATGATGTTGGCTAAATCAAAGAGTGTTTGGCGACTACCCCGGTATCCTATCCATGTCTTTTGATAGCCACCCAGGAAGTCGTATTGTGGAAAGCCGGCACGTAGCAGAGGTATACCTAATCGCTGCGCACTTTCTGTACCATGTGAGTTGGTAATCAGTATCTCTGCCCCACCCTCTTTAGCCATTTTTTCCAAGTCTTCAAGATCACCAATCTTGACCTTTTCTGAAGCTACTGTTTTCAATGATGGTGCATTTACTGGCGCTACAGCGGCCACGGTTTCTGCACCAACACCGGCTAACATCTGACTCAGGGCAACCAGGTGATCAGGATCGGCGGCCAAAGCAAACCGTGACATGCCCAGCATAAAGTGACAGTCCAGCATTGCATCCTGCAGCTGGGCACGTTGTCGCTCTAATTTTGCTGGGACAGGTTCTTCAGAAATCTTGTGCAGTGTATCGATAAAGGTATCAACTGCTTCCAGCCCCATAAGATGTCCAATTCGGTGATCGGGCACTCCTGTCAAGTCATGCAACATGTCTGCTGCTTTATTCAGTGCATCTCCGATGACTAAGGTTGCCTTGGCATCTCCCAAGGTCAAGAGCTCTGAGATATCTGTTCCACCAATAGTTAATGGTGAAAAATCATCTTCACCTAAATGACCATCCAAAGAATCAGATAAATCCGGTATCACAACTGGTCGTAAATTGAATGACTCAATGATCTCTTTCAGCTCCTCCAGATCACCCGGGGTCAGGGATGGACCTACCAGTACATTCACCTGCCTTTGACGTCTTCCAGGAGATGTACTGGCATCACTGGCAGAGGGAACGATTGTTTTGATGATGGCTTCAACCGCTTTTGCAAAACCGCTTTCGAGACAGCCGCTATAGTCAGGTGTGGTGACAGGCACCACTGGAATGTTATCGAATTGTGGATTTTGATCACGAAACATCTTAACCGCCATGCGCACATCGCTGCCCTGTGTCTCGGAGAGTCCTGTGGTTGGCACACCCAACAAAGAAGGTTTGTTTTTCTCAGCTATTGTTTTAAGTCCTTCTACAACACTATCTTCTGATCCCATAATGGTTGTGACCTGATCCATTGCCGTAGTCTGAAGCGGGATAGGTTCACGAAAGTGGCGCACAAAAAAGACCTTGCCAAACGCAGTGCAACCCTGAGAACCATGCAGCATGGGTATAGAGCGGCGAAAACCTAGAAAGGCGAGAGCTGCACCCAGGGTCTGGCTAGCTTTCAAAGGACTCACTGAGAGTGCTTTATTACGTTTGATAATCTCGGTCATGACTTGGCCTCCTGACTTTGTGAGGAGGAAGATGATGACAACCAGGGAGCAGGCGTACGCACCTGCGCCCAGATCGGACTTTCAATAGTCAGCACCAGTTGACGCGCCAGCTCAACCATCCCCTGGTAGCCGGCATATCCAAATTCACGTTCCTGGTTGATATCGAGAAAGGGAATGCGTGCTTTTAATGCAGTGTACATATTTCGTCCACCTGCGATCAGCACGTCGACGTTCTTATCATGCACGATATTGATCAATGCACGGGGATTGCCTTCTTCCAACATAACAGCATCCTCGCCCATCAACTCTCTGATACGGGCTTTATCCTCTTCTGTGGACTTCTTGGTACCTGTGGCAACGACGTCCATGCCGAGATCCTGTAGTGCCGCTATTACAGACCAGGACTTGACACCGCCGGTATAGAGCAAGACTCTACGACCACGCAGCTTTTTTCGCCATGGCTCAAGTTGCGCATCGATTTTAGCCTCTTCTCGAGCGATCAATGCTTCTGTTCTCTGGCTGAGATCTTCATCATCAATCAATCGAGCAAAATCCCTTAGTGCTTGAGAGACATCACGCACACCATAGAAACTGCCTTCAAACCAAGGGGTATCAAAGGCATCCTGCAACTTACGAGCTACATTAATCATTGCCTTTGAGCAGACCATCATGTTGGCAGAAGAGCGGTGCATGGTCTGCACCTCACGATAGCGGGCGTCTCCTGATAAGGTGCACAGCACACGCAGCCCGAGTTCATCGAGCAGAGGCAGGACATGCCAGAGTTCTCCAGCGATATTGTATTCACCAATCAATGCAACATCGTGAACCTTGATTCCTTCTCGAATTGCATCTTCCGGCAGTGGATCAGGTTCTCGGGTACCACAAACATACTTGACCATGGATTCGCCAGCGATGCGGTTACCAAGGTTTTTGGTACCGTAGAATCCTGCCGCATCGACCGGCACCACTGGTGTTCCCCAACGGGTCTCAGCAGCTTTGCAAACTGCCTCTATATCATCACCCACCAACGCGGGAACGCAAGTATTGTAGACAAAAACTGCTGATGGTGAATAACTCTCTACAGCTTGTTTGATGGCATGAAAGAGGCGTTTTTCACCACGCCCCATAATCACATCCTGTTCCGTCAGGTCAGTTGTCATACCAATTCGAAAAAGACGTGAACCGCTCGATCTCGTGCCTCGGTTGTCCCATGAACTACCAGCGCAGGCAATTGACCCATGAACAATATGAGCGACGTCAGCTATGGGTAGCAGAGCAATTTGTGCACCGTCAAACGCACATCCACCTGCTGTTGCACCAGGTTTCGGCTTGGCACAACCAGATTTGGACTTCTTGTTGTGGGCGCATGCCGGTTCATCAAGAAGAGCGGCTATCTCTTTCTGTTTCATGTTATGGTCATGACTCCAAAAGGTTTGATAGATAGCCTTATGCAATCGATATGCCACAACGCATCTTATTGTTTATTAATACTTATTTTGAATGCTCTTTTGTAACAAACCCGACAATTTGTACTGTTTGTAGGGACTCTCATACAGTAAGTTGCCTGTAGAGCCTCAGTTTGTCTGACAAATTCTCTTCGAACCGCACCAAAAGAGTGCTTTAAGGCCTGGAAAGCTACTAAATAGGCGTCAACATCGCACAGGTACCAGGATGCAGATGATAGTGATGCTTGGCTGGAGGGGTTGTTTTGATACCTTCGATATCAGTTATTATATGGAAGCCATCTACCAGAACCTTCCACTTACCATTGGGGAGCAGAAAGTTTACCCCGCTGTGACTTCCATTCATTAAGATCAGTAGCCTATGCTGGTCTCTATTTAAATTTATGAATTTGCGAGGCTCCCTTAGAAGATAACCTATTGCATTTACATTATCGTTATGTGGGAAGCCTGTTGGATAGATCCAATCAATATCCCAGCCACTCTTTTTATGGTCATTTGCCTTTAAATGGCCTGTATATCCAAAGTGATTGAACTTCTTTCGCAACGCAACCAACCCGGAGACAGCTTTAACAAGATCACTGTTTTGTTGAGCACTATCCCAATTGAGTCGATTAAGATCGGGGCGATTGTAGCTGTTATCATACCCTTGCTTCGAATAGAGCATTTCACTGCCCTCGCCCAACATCGGTATCCCCTGTGAAGTCAATACTAGAAAGATACCAAGGAAAACTCTATGTTTATCACCCTTGACTATGTCAGCCAGAGTCTTTCCATCGTGACAGGAGAGATAGTTGATACTCTGCTGTGGTCTTAAGGACCAACCACCATCATCAATGTGACTCCCTACTATCCCTCTCATCAAGAGATCTCGATTATGGAAGTCACCTGTGCCATTAATAAATGTTCTACCAGATTCACGAAAATCATCATTCCAAATCGACCAACGGGTTCTAGAAAAAAGAGTGCTCATTTCCTGCTTACCCCATTGCGAGCCAGAAAGCGCCCAGGGCTCAGCAATGAGATAAATTCTATTTGGAAGGCGTCTGTCAATTTCAATCATGGTTTGTATATCATGCAGTGCGCCAAGATCGAACCGGAAGCCATCAAACCGAAAATGTTTCACCAAGTAAAGCAGTGAATCCAGTATCATTTTCCTGATATGTGGGTTCTCTGTTTTAACTGTGGCGCCACACCCAGAACCTTGACAGAAGCTACTATTATCCAGCTTTCTATATACAACATCCTCTCCCCAGGCTTTTACCCAGAGTTCTGCACCATGATTAAAGACAACATCCAGGATCACCGGTATTCTTCGTTCATGTAATCGATCCACCAATTGCATGACTTCATGATTGACACTCTCTTTGACTGATGCAAAATCATACCTGAATGCATGATAGCTGATTGAATAGTAGCCCCAGTCCTGCCCTAGCTGCTCATCATTGAGATGCAGGGGTAGAAATTCAACCGCAACATTAAGTTTCTGAAGATAGTCAACTACATAATCTGATTTAGCACCTGGGTAGGTTCCTCTGTGTTTCTTATTAGAGAGGAGAGTGCTTTTATTTCGTGTCAGGGCTGGTAGATGAGTTTCGTATATAACGATATCTTTAAAAGGGGGTGTACGAAATTTAATATGCCCATTTCGTGGCTTAATTTGTGATAAATATCCCTTGTATTCACCATCGACTTTTTCTATTCGTCTTGCAGATGGGTCAATTACTTTTTTTGTTTTACCATTCTCCACAACCTTAAAATGGTAGGAGATATTTTCCAGGTCAGTGTATGGAAAATAGTGTTTTATCGTCCAGTATCCGTGACCATCACACCTCATCGGTAAAGTAAGGTTTTGACTCTCTATTACCAGAGATACGCCTTCGGATTTTGGACTATAAAAAACAATTCTATATCTAGTTCGGAATAACTTAATCATAGGAATCTTATGTTTGACGCCTGACGAATACGCCATTGTTAGATATGGATTTTCTACCTCGATGGCTCCGAAGCATATCAGAATATTCAGGACAATATGCCGCACAAACCAATCCAGCATATTTATTGAGTGCAGACAAGAGTGTTGATCATTTAAAATTGACTACCCTATGCCAGAGCAGCACAAAGCAAGCCATTGATAATTAAACAATCTTGACTGATTTAAGGAGTGTAATATTCCTTAGCCTGTAATCTTCCCTGGTATCCACCCTCTTTTAAGGGCACCTCGATCACTATTCGAGAGGCAATTTCTATACGCCGTAGGGGTTTGCTTCCCATTCGCGCAATACTTGTAAATCTCTGGGAGGCAGATAGTCAAAGGCCCCCATCTGATCCTTTAAAACAGCTTCGGCTAATGTATAGTTGTCTGATTTACTACTCAACATATTAAAAAACCAGGCAAATGGATATCCGACCTGACGATCATAACCATGAATGGCATTAGCCAATTCTGATCCATGCGGGGAATCGGTCAATCTGGCAATTGTCTGATTACCCTGAAAGGTAGTGTAGGGTTTAGCACTGAGTTGAAATTCACCATCGCTGTCCTGATACTCTCTTAGGGCCAAGATCCAATGCTTACAAAACACATTCTGTGCCCCAGCGCTGCTTACCTGCCAATCTTTAAAGAACCGTTTTAGGTTTTTAATAGAACGATTTTCCTTCGCTTTCTCTGACACTAAACCTTCAATAGGCGTAATGCGCCGGAATTGCAGATAAGCGCTACTGATCGGCTCTGGCTCGAGACGAGGATAATCCAGTGGGTCGAGAAACTCCTCCAGGCTTTCAGGAAACCAGTCTCTCTCAACTAACGGTCTATCCAATACCTCTTGCAGCTCTTCGATTTCCAACTGCACAAACTGTTCAGGAGCATCCCCGTGGGTCGCAGTAAAATAGTGTGTTTTTCCTGCCAAACGGGTAGCAAAGTAGCCGGCATCAATATAGTCGGTGATGAGATTATCGATATCACCTGCAGAGGTTGTCTCTGCCCATTGAGCAATATTCTGTGCTATCGGCTGATAGTCCGAGTCTACAACACCACCCAATCGATACCAGTTACCCCGTGTAATCACATGAGAAAAGTTAAGATCCGGCATCAACTTGTTGATCTCACTATACAGTCCCTCAATACCTTCACTGATATCGTAAGAGAGAACAAGCATGGCAAGCTCTTCAGGTTTAGCAAACGGGGCACTCATTAAACAGCCTCCTGAGCTACAAAACTATGATGCCTATCACGCCACCAGGAGTCTGCCAACTCATGAGCTTTAGTCTCGGTATCGACAAGCCTGAGTGATCTGATGACTAACGCCAGCGTACCAGTTACTGCCAACTTCCCGTAAATATCTTCAGCTTCTCCATCCCATACCGATCTAAAGTGGTTCAGATTGAGACGCTCTTGTTTGACCTGCAGGCCTGGTTTGACACGATAGGGCCATGTCTCCAGCCAATCCTTGCCATCTGTCACTCCATTGAGTTCGACAGCACGGTCGGGAATGCGCTCAAATTCACCGCCCTCCCCTTTGCAAATCAAGCAATTCGGCTGCTCTAGTAATAGTGCTGCCTGTTGGTGAATTGCCGCGAAATTGGGATGGAACACTCCCATCAGACTAAGAGGGGCAGATAGAGGATTTAACATTCTTACTACAGTATGCAGAGGCGGACGCAGACCAAAAAGATCACGTGTTGCTATCAATTGTGTCGCTAGTGGCGATAACTTGCTGATTGGCAGGTACGAAAACCCCTGGTCAGCGAGTTGTTTTTGAGCCTCTGGCATAGAGTTGGCAGCCGTCATATCCAGGGCATCCAGTGCTTCTGGAACATATACTCGATCATCGCTACGACTCATCCCATGCATGAACACTGGATAGCCGCGTCTTGCCACAATCAATGCCGCAAGCAGAAACCAGGGTAGTTGTCTTTTTTTACCCGCATAGGCAGCCCAGTCTACGGCTGGTGCAGGTGATTGATTTGCTATGGGTAAACTATCTTTTAGCGCTTGTGTAAATCCAGCAACCTCTTCTGCCGTCTCTTCCTTGACACGCATCAGCATCATAAATGCACCGATTTGCTCTGGTTCAACATCATAGCAAGCAATCATATTCATCGCCTCGTATGCCTCTTCGCGAGACAGAGGACGCATGCCATTCTTTCCCTTCCCTAGTATCTGAATATATTTTGCAAACGGATGCATTTGACTTAATCCTGTTGTTCCGAAAGGCGCTCTTCCGCGACATGCCTTACATCATCATCTTCATCGTCTAGCATTTGAGGTAACAGTTTGACCGGTACCCGTTGACAGGCTACTAAACGAACTCGCCAATCGCTATCACTCAGTAATGGTTCAAGCCCATCTTTGTCATGACGTTCTGCGACGACCAAACGCACCTCAGGTGCTGAGTCATTCATCATCAATCCAATACTTTCCACAGGTAGGCGTGAAGCAACTGTTTTTCGTACATCCCGATCGGGGTCTAGAATCATTCTAAACAACCTGCCAGGCAGAATTCGCTTGGCTACCATGTGTCTGACCATATAGTCTTCATCCTTGACCATATTTTCCAACAGTTCAATCGGCAGTCTATCTGCAACAGTAATCCTGACCTCTCTGTCAGGATCGTTGATTAAAGGTTGGAGTTGATCAACTGGTATTCGATATGCCAGAACCCTACGAACCACTTCATCGGGATCATCAAGCATCTGCAGCAAACGTTGCTGTGATAAGTAACGAGCAGCAATTGCACGTCTTTCCCAAAATTCATCACCAGCATAAACTTCTGCCAGATCCGGGTTGAATTGGAAGAATCGCGCGATCTGCCTTCCGCTCATTGCGCGTACGCAGACATCGCCGGGGTTACACCTTCCCGACTTTAGTCTGTCCTCCCGGTGAGGACAGGTGCTGCAATCAGCAGTAGGTGTTCCTACATTTTCCTTTGCCATCAATTCTTCTGTCACGCTTCTTCTATCTCAGCAACCACAATACCTGTAGCCGCATCCAAATCTTGAGTAAAACTTAGGCAATGATTGCGACTATCGATCAAATAGAGATTGAATAAATCTGACTCGTGTAGAGGTGATGCAGCAATAACATCATCATCCATACAGTAGGTAAAGTGTATCTCAGGAAACTGTTGACGTAGCTCAATAACAGCTGACTCATCAACTGACCGCTGTGTCAATAAGTTTCCAATATTCTCTACTTGCGCTTGAGTGATCATGCCTCAAGTTCCTGCTCAAAGCGAATACGTTGCTCTGGATCCTGCCCCATCACCTTTGCCAACCAAGGTGATGCATCATCACCGATAACAGTTTGCAGTGATTGTATTTCATCACTGATAGGTCCTGCTTGGGGCTTTTTGATCGGATGCAGACCAGCCCGTACAACTTTGGCTGCTGCTGGCCCACCAATAGAGCCGACAAAGAGTAACTGACAATCGTCGATCAAACTTACACGATACGCATTTTTATCTTCAACATCTGCATTTTGGTCGACTGTTCTGATATCGACTAATCGACTTGAATCTGATGAGATCTGATAGATAAGAAATCGACGACATGATCCAAAATGGCCATCCAGCATTTCAGACTTATTGGAAGCGAAAGCAACCCGAATACTGTTCGGCATATCCCCTTCCTGGTACGCCTCTATCTCGGGCAGAGGCTCGCTGACGATACTATTTTCGCCTTTAAGAGATGCTAGTGCTGATTTGATTGCTGCAGTATCACAATCTGCAAATTCACCATCTGCAGCAGACTTAAGATCTTTCACCTTAAGTGACGATAGTTTTTTAGCGGTCGGAGGAAGACCGACGGCATCAGCGAGAACTCGAAGTAAACGAGCTGGATCAGTATCCGGCAACTCTCTTGCAGCCAAACCGATACGTAATGCAATCTCCTCAGAGATGGGTGAAGCGCTCATATATCACTCCTAAGTTTCTCGTAGATGTTAAATTTGAACATCCACTTGTTTGATTGCTGTCCATCGTCCCTGAAGGACTAAACTAAACTGTAAATGACGCTAATCACCACAAACACCAGCAATATTAATGCATATCAGATCCAATACATCCAATAGTTGTATCTGCGATGATTGGCGTACATTTAGCGTCAATTTGTCTCTGAAAACTATTTCTGCTTACACTGGGATGATGCAGTCATCTTCCATGCAGACATCAAGACATTGAGGAACATCGTGGTCACCATCACACTCAGTACAGGTTTCCTCCTCAATTTTATATACCCCTTTGAATGGCACAATCGACTGAGTCGGACAAACCGGCTCACAATCACCACATGCGGTACAAATATCTCTTACTATTTGAAAAGCCATGACAATCTCCTAATTACTACTATTCGGCACGTTTAAAACGTAAAGTTGTAGGAAAAGATGGAGGTGGGCTGATTGGATCGATGTAATACTTTGTACCATCGGTCAACTCGACCTCTCCGCCCCACTCGGTTTCAGTATCTTTCTCTACTTTCGCAATCTCATCTTCCTGATCTTTTTTCGCGATGTAGAATAAAAGCGCACCATTATCTTTCACACGTATCATTACATTGGGCACGGTGGTTACCTCACTTCATTTATCAAATAGAGTATTTGAATATCAGTTCAGAGTTGAGCGGCGGGTTATCACCCGCCGCCGTTCAACTCAGAAGGTAACACTCAAAACTCGTGCTACCCAAGGGGAATTAACGTACCAGGTCGTAGTTGTAGTCAGTGGTACCCATACCGCGAGTCTCTTCGTCAAGACGCTCAAGTACAGAGTTAACCAACATCTTCAACATATACATAGCACCTTCATAGCCCAGGGTTGTGTCACGATGCATGTGATGGCGATCAAAGATCGGAAAGCCAATGCGAATCAGAGGTACTTCATGCTCTTTACCCTTGTGCAAAGTATCACGTTGGATGAACTTGCCGTAAGAGTTACCGATCATGAAGTCAGGCTTGTTGGTGAACATCAGTGAACGGAAGTGCCACAGATCCTTACCAATGTGAACTTCGCTGTTCTGCCCATAGGGAGAGTCAGCCAAGATTTTTTCCATCGCCTTTTTCCAACGCTTATTGGCATGATTACAGAGAACCTGAGTTGGCTCAGCACCCAATTCGAGTAAGAACTTGGTCATACCCATGACGAAGTCAGCATCACCGTAGAGTCCGAACTTCTTACCGTGTAGCCATGCATGACTATCGGTCATCATGTCAACCAGAACCCCACGCTCACGAGTCAAAGACTCAGAAATCGGTTTGCCAGTGAGCTCAGAGATTTTCATCAAGAAAGCGTCAGTAGCTTCCAATCCCA
Source organism: Candidatus Thiodiazotropha sp. AKAK3 (assembly GCF_058244645.1). NCBI lineage: Bacteria > Pseudomonadati > Pseudomonadota > Gammaproteobacteria > Chromatiales > Sedimenticolaceae > Candidatus Thiodiazotropha > Candidatus Thiodiazotropha sp. AKAK3. Next base: position 48,648 of record NZ_JBSYOQ010000053.1, on the reverse strand, counting down.
TCGGAATCGCAACATCTGAGGCAGGGTGCTTCCAGGTGTTTTTGGTAAATTTACGACTCTTAACTGACTGCCAAGGCTGCAGGTAGAGTGTATCTATAGCATTCGGTGCATCCTTGACCTCATCGATTGTAGTACCGCCATCATACAGACGGAATTCACCGTCTGCAGGTGTGTCAAGCACGTCTGTAGGATCACACAGCAGGCTATAATCAACATCCATCTCTTCCATCATGCGTTTCATGACACGATAGTTTCCGAGATAGGTCTCGAAGCCAGGTACAATATTGATTTTACCATTGCTACCAACTTCTTTGTCTTCCATGTAGTTCAGCGTGAAGTAACGCTGAATACCTTCAAACATGTTGTCCCAACCCGTTGTATGGGAGCCAACAAAACTTGGAGTATGTGCAAATGGTGTTGGAAACTCTTCCTCAATATGCCCCTCTTTCTTGGCATTACCAATGAAAGCATTCAGGTCATCACCGATAACCTCAGCCATACAAGTGGTAGAGACAGCAATCATCTCTGGCTTGTAGAGTGCTTTAGCATTTTCCAGGCCAGCGAACATATTTTTCTGTCCACCAAATACTGCCGCGTCTTCAGTCATTGAGTCAGAAACACAAGCTACTGGCTCTTTGAAATGACGATTAAAGTAAGTACGGAAATAGGCTACACAACCCTGTGAACCATGCACATAAGGCAGAGTCTTTTCGAAACCCAGAGCGCAAAGTACTGCGCCAAGAGGTTGGCAGGCTTTGGCCGGGTTAACAGTCAGGGCAGAACGGCTGAAGTTCAGCTCTTTATACTCTTCAGTGGTTGTCCACTGGAAAACCTCCTGAATTTTTTCATCAGGGTGTTTCTCTTCGAAATTTTCCTGTTTGTTTTTCAGTGTCTCAATGTATTCGTCAGTACGAAACAAGGGATAACTGGGTTTGATGTCATCGACAACTTGGCTCATGATATTTCTCCTACCGCGCCACTAATCTGTGGACAAGCGGTTGGTTAAGTTTGAATCTGGTTGTTCATTTCCGGTGATCGATTTAATCAACCGACCACCGAAAGTCTTCCGTTAAGCACCAGCCGCAGCGGCTTCGGCCTCATCTTCACCCTTCAACCAGGGTGCCTGGATTTTATTCCAGCATGGATTATTCAAAGTCATGTCCATGTCACGTGCGAAAATGGCGAAACCATCATAGCCGTGGTAAGGACCTGAATAATCCCATGAGTGCATCTGACGGAAAGGGATACCCATCTTCTGGAATATATATTTTTCCTTGATGCCAGAACCAATCAGGTCAGGTTTGACCTTCTTGACAAATTCTTCAAACTCGTAACCGGTAACATCATCATAAATCAGGGTAGCATTGCCCATCTCTTTGATTGTGCGGTCGTAGTCGTCGTTATGAGCAAACTCATAACCTGTACCGACAACTTCCATACCCAGGTCCTCATAAGCACCGATAATGTGACGAGGACGCAGACCACCAACGTAGAGCATGACTCTCTTACCTTCGAGACGTGGGCGATACTTAGCGATTACCGCTTCATATTCAGCCTTGTACTTCTCAATGACTTTCTCAGTATTGGCCTGGATAGTCTCATCGAAGAAACCAGCAATCTTACGCAGGGACTCCTCGATCTTAGTAGGACCGAAGAAGTTGTATTCCATCCAAGGAATACCATATTTCTCTTCCATGTGGCGAGAGATATAGTTCATGGAACGATAGCAGTGAAGCAGATTCAGCTTAGCCTTTGGAGTATTCTCCATCTCAGCCAGGGTGCCGTCTCCAGACCACTGTGCGATAACACGCAGACCCATCTCTTCCAACAGAGTACGCGAAGACCAGGCATCACCACCGATGTTGTAGTCACCAATAATGGTTACATCGTAGTCTGTACCTTCAAAGCTGTTATCTCCGTCACGATTATGAAGCACCCAATCACGAACGGCATCGTTAGCAATGTGATGACCTAAAGATTGGGAAACACCACGAAAACCTTCACAACGAACAGGAACAACTGGCTTCTCGATCTCAGCCGTGGTTTTCTTAGCTACGGCTTCGATGTCATCACCAATCAGACCGATTGGACACTCAGACTGAACAGTAATGCCTTTGTTCAGTGGGAACAGCTGTTCAATCTCAGTCATGATCGTGGACAACTTCTTGTCGCCGCCGAAGACGATATCCTTTTCCTGGAAATCAGAGGTGAAGTTCATGGTACCGAAAGTATTGATACCAGTTGTACCTACATAGTAGTTACGACGTCCAGCACGTGAGTACTGTCCACAACCAACAGGTCCATGAGAAATATGGATCATGTCCTTGATTGGTCCCCAAACCACACCTTTAGAACCAGCGTAGGCACAACCACGAATGGTCATCACACCTGGTAGTGATTTACGGTTAGAGGTTATGCACTTTTTAGACTGCTCTACATCTTGGTCATTGACCGCAAGATGCTTCGCACGGTCCTTTTTGGCGTTTTCTGGATAGACTTCAAGCACCTCTTGAATGAGGGCCTCTGTCTCTTCGCGTGTCAAATCTGACATAAAATTCTCCTTCACCTGCCACCACTAATCTGTGAATACACAGGCTATGAAAAAATGATCGATTGATACCGACCCCAAAGGGTCGGCGCAAAACCCTATGGCTTATGATTCTGCAGAAGCAGTCTGGCCGACGATACTCTCGTCCTCTTCGTCCATCAGACCAAAGTCCATCAACAGATCTTCCAGGGCATCCATGGTGATTGGGGTTGGGATAACCATAAACTTGTTGTCGATGATCTTCTGAGCAAGATCGCGGTACTCCTGGGCCTGCTTGGCGGCAGGATCGTACTCGATAACGGTCATACGACGAATCTCAGCACGCTGCACCACGTTGTCACGAGGAACGAAGTGAATCATCTGAGTACCGAGCTGACGAGCCAGTTCCATGATCAGTTCGTCTTCACGAGCTGTGTTACGGCTGTTACAGATCAGGCCTGCCAGACGTACGCCACCAGAGTTAGCGTATTTCACGATACCTTTAGAGATGTTGTTGGCAGCGTACATAGCCATCATCTCACCAGAGCATACGATGTAGATTTCCTGAGCCTTGTTCTCACGAATAGGCATAGCGAAACCACCACATACCACGTCGCCGAGTACGTCGTAGAATACGAAATCGAGGTCTTCTTCGTAGGCGCCTTCCTCTTCGAGGAAGTTGATAGCGGTGATTACACCACGACCAGCACAACCAACACCTGGCTCAGGGCCACCAGACTCAACACACTTGATGTCGCCATAACCGGTTTTCAGTACATCTTCCAGCTCCAGGTCCTCAACTGTACCTGCTTCCGCTGCCATCTCCATGATGGTGTTCTGCGCTTTAGAGTGCAGAATCAGGCGGGTGGAATCCGCTTTGGGATCGCAACCGACGATCATGACTTTCTTACCTAGCTCAGCTAAACCTGCGACCAGATTCTGGGTCGTGGTAGACTTGCCGATGCCGCCTTTACCGTAGATTGCACATTGACGCAGTGCCATGTTGGATCTCCTTACTATTGTTGAATCAGTAGTGACTAATGTCGTTTGTGGTCACGTGGACGACTAGAGATTTGCAATCGGCGTGCCAAAAAATCTAAATATGCATAACATATTGATTTTTATATTATTATTAGTATTATACCGCTCTACAATTGAGGTCAGGTTCACGACAAACACCCAGCAAATGTATGGATGAAAACAAACAATCGGTGTCACAGCGTACATCTCTACCCGCTTTTGCACGTCTACCAATCAATAGATGCAGCCTTCCCGCTGTAATCCTTGGTAGCCTTACCTTCCAGGAGCATCCTGTGAAGATCATGCTTGATGGAGTTACCGAACTTCATGCTGATCTTTTTAATCATCTTGATCATGTTCACGCCGATCAGCGTGCAATCCACTTCATGGAGTACATGCGTTGCTGTTTTCTGCTCGACAATTTGGATGAAGCTGGTTTTGATGCGCAACGCGCTCGCCACAAACGAGAGAAAGCCGATTACCTGCGCATCCTGCGTGGCTGGATGTTTGATCCTGATGGTAAGGAGGCTGCTGTTTTGAAAAGTTGGGTAGAGTCCCGTTTCGGGTTGCTGCCAATAAACCACCGGGGGCCACTTGGGGATTACTCCTCAGAACACTATCATCGATATCTTAGTGATCGTGCTCAAGGCCTATATAACACCAATGGTCTGGAAGCTCAGCTTGATCTGCTCTATACCTATTGCCAATATGAAATCGAACAGATTCATTCGACCACATCTCACCTGAAACTCTATAGAGGTATCAATCACATCAAGGAGCATGAAATCCTGCATCAGATAAGCAAACAGGAATGCATACTATTACTGAACAATCTCAACTCATTTACTAATGATCGAGAGCGTGCCGATGAATTTGGTGATTACATACTGCAAGCACAAATTCCCTTTGTGAAATTGCTTTACTTTCCCGGTTTACTTCCCGATAGCTTGAGAGGTGAAAATGAATATCTGGTTATTGGTGGCGTATCTAGAGTAAAAATCAGTATTTTATAGTGCATTTCGAAAATGAACCGCTAAAAGCAATGGATTCATAGACTGTACAGCTCGCACACAATGGTTCTTTATATATAGAACTGTATCTGTTTACTCTCTATCAATAAACCGATGCTCTTAGCTTCAGACACCGTAAAGAGAGTCACGCAAGTAGCTTTTGAAGTGTTTCATAACCGGCTTGGGTATTGTCTTCTCTGCAAAAAGCCTTAATTCATGGATCTGTTCCTGTGAGATCAATGAATCAGCATGCAATGCTGAATCGATCTCCTGGTGTATGGATGGATCAAACAACAATCCCTTCCGTTCCTTAATTACAGTATAAATAGCTACCACAGCCATTTGTTCTTCGGGACCCATTTTACATTTATTGTCGAGTATCTTAAGCATGACTGCCGTGACACAATCGATTTGCAATGGGTCAAGTGGTGCGGTTTCCGCCCATAAGGCAGCGGGATGCGGGGCTTCGATGGCTGTCTGAAGTTTCATATCTTCTACCCGGTCAAACAATGCGAATTAACAATCGGTTACTCACCAGGTGTGGAAAAATCGTGCATACACTCCATCAACATCTTCCTGTATTGATCGCAATAGTAATCTACTGCTGCTTGCTGATTTTCCGAGGCACCGTCAGACTCAAAAAAGAAGTTAGTATTATACCATGCTGCGGCATACATAAATGCAGCGCTGAGGAACGGCATCGCCCACTCCTCGCTTAAATCGTTAGCAAGGTGGATGAATTCATCTGCAACTTCGCGAAAATCTGATTCCTGCATTGAAATGACACTCTCATTTGATTAATTACATTTCAATCAACTACACATTTCGTGCCAAGTCTATTTTTTCATGGAATCAGCGATCTAAATGGGTTTAATCACGATTTCTCAGACATAGCCTCTGATTGATGTTCTGAAATTTGTAGCAAAACCTACAACTGCTATCGAAAGTGATTTTCTGATTGTAATGGAAACAGCTTATAAGAGATTCTTATAAATAGTTTTCGAATCTACTTTCAGATTTTTCAAATCTAAAATATCAAATACATTTATCTTTACTATTAATGACTTAATGATTTGTCTTAAGTAATTACTTATCATCTGTTTTCATATAGATTCCTCACGCATTTTCAACAATATGTACTTTTCAATAATGTTTGGCCTGCGTCTTGCAGAATGTCTATGGATACTTAATATTATTTGGGGGAACAGCATGGTCGAGAAGAAAATCACGGAACTAAAAGCTGGCATATCATCAGGCCAGATAGTGCCCTACCTTGGTGCGGGTGCGCTCAATGGATCGGTCAATGTTGAAACAGGGGATGCCATTCCTGCAGACAGCGACAGCCTCATATTGGCAATGAATAACGGTCGCCCCATGTCTCCAAGACTCATGTACGAGTTTGCACGAGCTGCCATGGACGTTGAATTAAAGCGGGGCCGCTCTGCTGTCAACCGTTTTCTGGATGAGACCTACGGAAAGCAATCATGGACTCAATCACCTTTGCATGCCTGGCTGGAATCAGTGAAACCTCACTATGTAGTTGATATCAATCGCGACACTCAGCTGCAGCAGACCTACAGCAATATGCCACACACATTGATTCGCGGAATTTCCAGGGTTGGTGGAACTGACTACCGATTTCGTATCCATCATTATGATGGTGAGAAATACTCTGAGAAAGAGATTGATCAATCTGAAGCGGATCCCTCTCTGCCAATTCTATTCAAGCCCATGGGTAGCCCACTTCCAGATGCAACCTATATCGCCTCAGATGCTGACTATGTCGACTACATTACTGAATTGATGGGTGGATTCGCCTTACCAAACTATCTGAAAACATATCGAAAAGGTAAACAGTATCTCTTTCTTGGCTTGAGAATGACCCGGGATACTGAGCGCATGGTCCTCTCTGATATAATTTATGCTGCTGATCAACCTGCAGGTTGGGCTTTAATCCCAGAGCCGAATGATAAAGAGCGACGCTTCTGTAACAAAATGAATATTGAAATAGTAGAAGCCGATATCGACACCTTTATAGGTGAAGAGTTTGCTGTTCAACTAAATCAAGACAAGAATGATTCAGCCCTTGAAAGTAAAGTGGTCTGTTGATTCAACCTTTACTACTGAGGAGTATTGAGTAGAAAGATGTCCCGTTTCACACCCTGCCAAGGAAAAAACGCCTGCCGTGACAATGGCACAATCTGCCTTACATGTGGCCGAGAATTGACAGAAATTGTAAAACTGCGCGAACTGATGAAAGAGATTACATCACTTGCAGTCGAGTATGACTATGAGAATGTAGATGATTTCACTCAATACGTTGCACGTAAAATTACAAAAATGATCGACTATCAAAGAGCAAATCCAGACACATCGATAGAGATCAATGCAGATGCTAATTGATGGCTTCGATCAGCGTTTTAAACTCGATTTACCACAGATGGACGATACTCACTCAGAGTTCGTTGATCTGGTAAATCGACTGGCGGATGCAAACAGGGAGGAGTTCGCATCTCTTTTTAAAAACCTGGCTGAACATACCCAATCTCATTTTGATAGTGAACAGCAGATGATGGAGGAGTCCCATTTTCCTGCTATTGCAGAACACATTTCTGATCACCAGCGGATACTGGGTGAGCTGGCACGTTTTGGCAAGCGTGTTGCAGCCGGCTCAACCACTATGGCCCGTGCTTATGTCAGTGAACAATTACCCAATTGGTTTGAGTTGCACATTCAAACAATGGATAGTGCGCTCGCTGCTCATCTCAAAAATAACCAGGTTTAGTCTTATTCAGCTGCTCTTTAGTTGTTACTCATTCTCAGCTGCCCCAATAAACCGGTAGATCATTGCACCAATCACGCCACCAATTATTGGTGCAACCCAAAACAGCCAAAGTTGTGCAACGGCCCAATCCCCTACAAATAGAGCAACACCAGTACTACGAGCGGGATTGACTGAGGTATTTGTGACCGGAATGCTGATCAAATGAATGAGAGTCAGACATAAGCCGATTGCTATTGGTGCGAAGCCCTGTGGTGCCCGTTTATCTGTAGCTCCGAGGATAACCACAAGAAACATCATGGTCATAACAACTTCAGTTATGAGAGCAGCCTGTAAGCCATAACCTCCAGGAGAGTGTTCAGCGTAACCATTTGAGGCAAAACCGTCAGCTAATTCAAAACCGGCCTTGCCACTGGCAATGAGATACAACACGCCACCCGCAACAATCCCCCCTAAGACCTGGGCAATGATATAAGGTAGAAGCTCTTTAGCCGGAAAACGTCTACCGGCCCATAGACCAATGGAAACTGCTGGATTGAGGTGGCATCCGGAGATATGACCAATGGCATATGCCATTGTCAGGACAGTTAAACCAAAGGCTAACGAGACGCCCAACAGACCAATACCCAATTCCGGAAACGCAGCTGCTAATACTGCACTGCCACATCCCCCTAGAACCAACCAAAATGTACCAAAGAATTCAGCACCATATTTATTCATAATATTTCCATATTTCAGATTGATGTTGCCATCAACCGAGAATAGATGAATTGTGCACAAGCGTTAAGTGGTCTACTGTAGAAACTTACAATCTTTCACAAATTACGGAACCTCTAAATCACTCTGCTTGCGCTCCCGTGCTGCAGTAAAGAAAATCATTGCCATAGCATAACTGGAGACCAATCCAGCTGGTAGTGCTAATAAAAACAGCACGACGGAAGCTAACAAGCCCCCCATAATTATGTTACTCCAGGAGAAGAGCTTCAAATAATTGTAGTTAGACTTCAGCTTCAATAAACGCAGTCCAAACAGAATAGATACGATACCCATTGGGATCAGTAACACAAAAAAGCTGATGGAGATCAGATTAAACTCTTCCGCATCTGCAGGCATAAATATATTTAACACTGCCATAATGAGAGAGAGTGCTACTAAAATAGTGATATATCGATCTGCAGTGTGAGTTTCCAATCTAATATTGAGTAACTGCTTAAACATAATCAGCAGATAGATGTAAATCGCGCTATCAACAATATTAAAGAGATTACCAAAGGTGGTATAGAACTCATTCTCAGGCTCAACGCCACTCATGAATGAAATAGCAATCGCTGGAATTGTTGCAATCAGATAGAAAATCGTAAGCCAGGCAAGGAATAGGAGCTTTCCAGTGGTTAAACTGCCCCTGACAAAGGATTGAGGAACTATCTCTTCCTTTAAGAGCTCTGATTCAGGTGTTTTATAGACAGAATCACTATTTGATATAGTCATTAGGAATCACTTTCCGTAATTTCAGCTGTTATTTCTGGTTTAGTAACATGCTGATGCATAATAGCATCTGCATTAGTTTTTATATTTTCCGTTAGTTCGTGCATTAATAGGGAATTAGTATAGCAATACCAGGATTTTGTGGTTATTTTTCCTTTAAATTCAATACTTAATGATATTCACATTTCGGAACGAGATTTTCTCTTAATATTAATATGATCAGATTTCCTATCGTTTTCGCCAAATGGCGAAGTTTCACAACCCGTTTGGTATTGTGCCTTTGCCTGGTCCTTGCACATAGTATTAGCAACCTTGCTGTAGCCAATCCTTTTACCCAGCCAATCTGTGACACTGAGGATAAGGTACGCTATTCAGCTGAATCCATAAAACAAAAAATAACCGCATTCCAGGTACTCACTGAAGAAGCGCTCAGTTTACGCTCCGAATCGATCATCTTCCTATCTCAAGTCAAGGAGAAGCAGCGGTTAAAACAGCCACTTCTTGGGGCAGATATGCGTCTGCTGAGTGCTGGTGCTGCAGAACTGATCAATCAACGCAAACTGCTGTGGTATGTTGCAACCCTGCATGAATGCTGGCTAGATGAACCCATTCCAGACGATCCCCTACTAGCCAGAAACCAGGCAATTGGCATCACCATGTCCCTGTCGGCAGCATTAATTCTCTATGACAACTATCTCACAGCTGTTGCGCTTTATCAGGACGACCTTTTTTTGCGGAATCATATCAACGAAGGCGACTCCGCATATCTTGTGCCCAAGGGTGAGCTTAGAAAGGTTGCTACTTCATTTACCTCGGCAGTTAATCGAGCACGTGTCAGGCGTGGCTTGATATGGTACGAGAAACATGCTGCATATTTATCAGAATCTGACCATGATAGTGAACGCTATCTGGCCACCCTGATTGAACAGAGTCCATCCTACACAATGGTAAGAAAAATCAGGCCATTAAATTATGCTGGAAACCTGATTGAGCTCATTGGAACCACATCAGTAGATACCTTGTATACCATACAGAATGAAGGGATCAGTTTGTCGAGTATGATCTTCGGAAATGTAATCGGCTTAGTAGAGTCCCGTCGTGGCAAACTTGATAAACGACCTGAGATTCATAATCGACTAACCAAAGAGCTGCGGGCTGGGGATGTTCTTCTGGAAAAGACCCCTTTTCGCCTAACCGACTCATTCATACCAGGCCACTGGGGGCATGCTGCCGTCTGGATCGGCACCGAATCTGAACTGCGTGATTTGGAAATCTGGAATCATCCAGTGGTAAAACCTTATCATCAGCAGATACGTGATGAGCGTGGGGTAGTCGAAGCACTGCGCTCAGGTGTGGAGATGAACACGCTTCAACACTTTATGAATGTAGATGATCTGGCTGTACTGCGCCAGAGCAATCTTAATCAAAAGCAGCGTCGCAGAGTGATCCTTCAGGCTCTGCGTCAAGTGGGAAAAGCATATGATTTCAGCTTTGATACCCAGAGCACTAATAAGATAGTCTGCTCGGAGCTGGTATATCATGCTTATGGTGAGGTAGATTGGCCAACAGAACGTAAGTTAGGCCGAGTCGTGGTCAGCCCTGATAATATTGCACAAAAAGCAGTTGATGGTGACCTGTTCAGTGTTGTTGTTCTCTATCACGATGGCAATGAAATAATGAACCATCCTCAAAAGCAACTGAACAATTTGATCAAACCTAAAGTGGTAGCCCTTGCCTATAGCGGTTTAAATGATATTTCACCTTAAAGATTTTAAACCTATGACGAGGTACACTAGCAATAGTTGTTGCTTGATGAGATTGCATTAGCTTGCCGCTGTGTAAAATGCAGAGTTGTTGTTGGACTAATTAAGGTGAAAGGCAGTTTAAATCTGCCTACAACCAGATCAAATGCCTACCCGCTCCCAATTTATTGGGAAGCATGCAAACTTTAAAACGATCTATGGTGGTAGTGTTGAATCTGCTAAAGATATCTCTTGGTATAGAGTTGTATAGTTGATCAACAGTATGGCTGCTATCTAAACAGCCAGCATTAGAACTGATTTGATGCCCATTATTCTTTATTAAGAGGTCGTTCACTTACTTCTACTCCACAATAGTGACCTATTCAGTATGAATAATTACTACTATTGCCATAGCTACTGAAATCTCAACACAGCAACCAGTGTGCCAAGATGGGGTTACTGCTTGAATACCCTACTTATTTTTTATGGAGTACTATCTAATAGAACGGACTGTGTAAGAAATATCGACAGTTTTTTACGGGATTAATCTATATTATGCCTGTCACGCCAGGATGATCAGCTGCTAATTTCAATAACTCATTTGTCTGCTTTTCACAATATTTTTTTATCTTTTTATCTATGCTTTTAAGCCATCTTTCCGGTATCTGACTCGGACCATAGAAAGCACCAGCAATCATGCCAACAATGGCACCCGTTGTATCAGCATCACCACCACGATTGACTACGTCGACTAGTATTGCCTCAAAGTCATCACTCTCAAACAGGGCCTGAAAAACAACCTGCAATGTATCGACGATATATCCGCTGGGATTTTCAACTCTCTTCTTATCGAAACGAAATTCACGGTGTTGTTCGACCAAACGGTCAGCTATCTGCCTTAGTGTAGCTTTGTCTTCGCCCTTCATGGCTGCGACACACATTTCCAGGACAGCTTCAGTTCCGGCATCAGAGAGGGGGTTATTGTGGGTGGTATGAGCTTGAGTACGGGATGCAACAACCAAGGTGTCAATGGGACTATTACAGTAAAGAATAGCGATGGGTAGGCAGCGCATGCAGGCACCATTTCCTGCATCATATTCATTCTCTTCTACCCAGGGGTTGCCTGTATTGCGGAATTGAATTACCCCACGCCTTACCGTATTACCAATATCTATTGGTTTTCCTCGCATCCATTCGCTGAAAGCCTGGGCAACAGCTTTGGCACTGACACCACCACTTTTCACCAGGGCTTCTCCCAAGGCCAGGCTCATCTCTGTATCATCCGTAACCTGTCCCGGCTTCAGGTGTAGCCATCCGCCACCTTTAATGGTGTCATGAACACCATATTGGGTCTTTATTTCATTGGGGGTAAGGAATTCTGTCGTGGCACCCAAAGCATCACCAATAGCCAACCCCAGATATGCTGAGAGCGCCCGTTGAGCAAGGTTCCTGTCTATATTATTTTGCTCTTGCATCTATTGGTGCTATCTCTGTGCCAGCCTTAGCAGGAGTGCCAAATAACAGAGGCTGAAATAGTGGTTCGTTAATCTTCTGGAGCAAAGCAGTTGATATAGTCTGCACATGCTTCGCAGCTGGGAGCACGACAAGTATATATGCCTTCTGTTTCACATAAACGTTTATAGAGAAATTTTTTCCACTTCATATTCTTTGTGTTCAAATCTGCCAAAGGGGTAAAGTGGTCACTCATTAGTTTAGACAGATCGGCTCTGCTCCAAAGTCCTAAATCCTGCCATAGATGATCGCTGCCCAAACAGCCAAACACCAATATTTCAGCCAGCCACCGTTCAGATTGGCTCTGATGGGTGCTATTGCCGAGGATCAGTTTGCGCAAATCATCCATCTCCTCGTCATTATCACACATTGGTGGATGGTCGTAACCTAGCAGGGAATGTGGTTGTATTCTTGGGAAATGGGTTTGTATAAGACGTCTGAATTCCAACTCCCCCAGACCTAACCATTGAGGCAAAGCACTCTGACCGTACGACCAGGATGATAGAATGCGCGCCAGGATATCCTCAACAGAGCTCTCCTGGCGCGCAGCCGCTCCGATCAGTTTAGCGTAACATTGCGCTACACCATCACTATCCGGAACTGGATGAGACATCACAGCGCCTCATATTCGACAACGACATCCTCGTCCCTGGGAATAAATTGGCAGGCCAACCGCCACTCACTCGGCAAGTCATCAACAATCATCTTTTCCATATCATCCTTGCTGAGTTTACCCAATTCTCTAAGAACCTTTTTCTCTTTTTCTTCGAGGTGGTAACCCATAGGTTGTTTGTCACCGATATACTGGACACGGATAACACAACTCCCACAATCACCGTCTCCGCAATCGAATTTGATTGGGATCTTATTGGTTTTGGCAATCTTTAACACAGTTTCTGTAAAACTGCCCGCAACCGCATAGACGGTTTTGTCTTTGTATTCAGGATTGCTAAATGTAATCAGAGGCATATCTTGAACTCCTAAGAAGTATTTGATCAGGCAGGCTTAACAGAGCAATCACCCAGAATCTGCGCCTGACATGCAAGGCGGTCATGACGTCCAGCCATGTTCTCCTTAAGCACTTTCTCCTCTAAAACTGAAGGCTCAGTCAGGTTATTCCAGCCATCTTCAACATGCATCATGCAAGTTCCACAATCCCCTTCACGGCAGCCATAGATAATACCGGCACCAATTTTCTCAGAGACTTCAATAACTCTTGTACCAGCTGGCACATTGACTGTCTGTTCAATGTCTTCAAATGTGATTTTCGCTTTTGCCATTTCAATTCACCTGTTGCTTAAAGTTAAATATTTGTCGGATTAAGCCAAATCGGCTAAATCAATCACGCCTTTGTTCTGTTTTTTTCCTACCATTTCCTCTGCAATGGCTTTGCCAAATGCTCGGCATTCCACTAACTCTTCTTCGGTGGGAATCAATTTTATTCTTAAACCCTGCTGGGGGATGCGCATTTTCAAACCGCGCATTCTGTCCTCGATCATTGGAACCGCTTCACCACTCCAACCAAAAGAGCCAAATGCACCACCCAGTTTGCCCTTGAGATTGACCACTACCAGTGATGAGAGAAGATCCCAAACAGGCTTAACCGCATCACCATTGATGGTGGGAGAGCCAAATAACAGTGCATCTGCCTCTTCTATCAAATCTACAAAGGGGCCTATCTCCCCTCCTTCAAGGTCATACAGAGAGACTCTGACCCCTTTAATGGATGCCGCACCTTCATTGATCTCTTCTGCCATCCTGGCTGTGTTTCCATAGGAACTCATGTAGAAGATAACCAGGGACTGTCGATCTACACCGATCTCCCTTGAGAGACTGGAAGTTGAAAGTTCACGGTAATGTGTAACATAACGTCGCGGACGCTCTCTTAGAATCGGGCCATGAGTAGGCGCAATCTGCTTAATCTTAAGGGGCTCAATCAATTTCAGCGCATCCATTACATGATTCTTGAATGGTCTCATGATGTGCGCATAGTAATAATCAAAAGAGAAACGAAAATCACCAACCAGGTCATTGAACAATCGTTTATCACAGTAGTGGCAGCCGAACACATCGCCCGAAAACAATATGCCCTCCTCTTCGAGGTAAGTACATTGCGTGTCTGGCCAATGCAAAAAAGGTGTGTGAAGAAATCGTAGTGTCCGATCACCAAGAGAGATGCGATCGTCTGTTGTTACCGTGGTGTACTCGAAAGCGTCATCACTTGTAGGTTTAAGTAATGCTTTAAGCATCGAGGTGGCTCTTTGTGAAATATAGAGTTTTGCCTGAGGAGCGCGACGCATCAACTCAGGTAGAGCTCCAGTATGATCGGGTTCAAGATGGTTAAGGATAATCGCTTTGATCTCCTTATAATCAACCTCAGACTCAAGTCGGGCAAAGAACTCATCACTAAAGTTCTCTTTGACTGTATCAATGATAGCGACACCATCATCACCCTTTACAAGATAGGAGTTGTAGCTGGTTCCGTTAGCCGTACTGAGGATGATATCGAATGTTCTCAAGGAGGGATCGAGTGCGCCAATCCAATACACATCATCTGCGAATTCGACAGCTTCTCTATGGCGGGATACATCGACTTCGTTACTCACGGTGGTGCCTCACAGACTTGTTGTTCCGTCGTCTCCATGGGGCAGCTTTGTAGATCTTTTTTTCCCTCAATAGTGACTCCAAGCTTATCGAGTACAGTACCCGGAGTGAAGCCGGATTGTCTCAGAGATTGGCAAATCATCAGGGGTCGCTTAATCAATATTGGGTTACCAATCATCAACTCAAGAGCTGCAATTTCATCAAGCTGATCTATCTTAATCTCACCACTTTTAACTTGAGGCGCACTGTCATTAAACCAGCTGGATACAGGTTTGTTTTCAAAAAAAGGGCGCAGACTTTCGTGTGTCCAGGGTTCACTGAGAATATCCCGGACTTCTAAAGTAATCCCCAATTTACGCAGGATAGCTTTCTGTTGTTGATTACCCACACAGCCTGGTTTTTCATAAAAAACCAGTTCAGTCATCTTTTCTTGTCTCTTGCATGCTCATAATCAACGCAGATTGACGCTGCCAGAGACGTTCTGGAAGGCAAAAGCCTTTGGGCTGCAGAGAATCAGCTGGACGGATGAAATGTGTGCGCACAAATCTCATCACATGACTATACGACTTGGCTGAATCGGTGATTACTGGCTGTAAAGCTGTTTGTTTGTCAAACATGTTTAATCTCCTCAGCGTGACTGTATCTCGGCCATGACTTCTGTCATCCGCTCTGGTGGAATACCGGTAAGTGACCCAGGCGGATTGGCTGGTTGAGAAAAGGGATCAAGAATTGCACCTTCAATTGGACAGATACTGACGCACTGCGGATCAGAAAAATCTCCTTCACACTCGGTACACTTCTTAGCATCAATCTTAAAGTGAGGTCTCGCCTCAAATATCGCTTTGCTTGGGCAGAGCGGTTCACAGGCCCAGCAGTTAACGCAGCTTTCTATAATTTCGAATGACATAGCTTGCTCCTTAGGCTCCGACCTGTAGTTTTCCGACCTGACTGGGTTTATCAAGCTGGCCGTTTTCAACCATCTCTGCATAGACCTTGGCTACAGCATCTTCTATCGGTTCCATGGCATGTTCACCATTGGGTTGGATACCGGATTCTTCCAGCATCTCCCATGGCTCATAACCAATTTTTGAACAGAGCACTGCTTCGCACCCTTCCAGAACACGTATTATCTTCTGCAAGGTAGTTTCAGCATCACCACAGGTATCTCCACCTGAGCAATAGAGATCTACTTTTCTGTGTCCGATGAAACGAACATCAGTGGTTGAGGCTTCGTAGACAAGAAACTCTTTGGCATGACCAAAATGCTGATTAATGACACCACCACCACTGCTAGCTACAGCCATCAGTACCGGACGGGTCTCTTTTTTGCGTTTCGTTAAGGCAGTCAATGGAATAAAAGTCTCATTGGAACTTTGCTTCTGAGCTTCACGCTTGGCTTCGACCTCAGCCTGATAATCGACACGTTTTTTCATTGCTTCTTCATAATCAACATCCATCAGTTCAACCTTATCCATGGTGAACTCATCGCCTCGATCTTCTCCCAGCATGCCTACAGCATCAGCTCGGCATTGGCGACAGTGGCGCATCATATTCATGTCGCCGGCACACTTGTCCTGTAGTACCTGAAGTTCGTCGTGGGTAGGGCCACGCTGGCCCATAACACCATAAAACGTACCGTGCTCAGCTTCTGCAATCAGCGGCATAACGTTATGCAGAAAAGCGCCCTTCTCCTTGACTACCTTACTCACCTCTTCCAGGTGTTCATCATTGACACCAGGAATCATCACTGAGTTGACCTTAACCAGAATGCCACGATCAGTAAGCATCTGTAGTCCTTTCTGTTGCTGCTCGATAAGGATTTTTGCGCCTTTGCGACCTTTGATGCGGCGATTGTTCCAGAAGATCCAGGGATAGATCTTCGCCCCGACATCAGGATCTACGCAGTTGATGGTAATGGTTACATGGTCAATATTGTGTTTGCACAGCTCTTCGACTTGATCAGGAAGAGTCAGTCCATTGGTAGAGACACAGAGCTTGATATCGGGAGCCTTTTCGGTCAATTGACGAAAGGTATCAAATGTACGCTCAGGATTGGCCAAAGGGTCACCAGGACCGGCAATACCCAAAACTGTCATTTGTGGGATATTGGCCGCGACAGCCATAACCTTTTTTACAGCCTGATCCGAAGTCAACAGCTCAGATACAACACCGGGTCGTGATTCATTGGCACAATCATATTTTCGGTTACAGTAGTGACACTGAATATTACAGGCTGGAGCAACTGCCACATGCATACGGGCGAAATGGTGATGCGCCTCTTCAGAATAACAGGGGTGGTTGTGTACCTTCTCCCTGATATTATCAGGTAGATGCGACAGTTGATCGTTACTCCCGCCGCAACCGGATGCACTGCACCCACTTTCAGCTGAGGTATCTGCTGTTTGACCAATCACTTTCAATTCCATCATCCGGCCTCCCAATAGCGACGCAATGAGGTGGTTTTTTACGTTTGGTAGGGATAATGCAATCTGCGTGCCTAGTTTTTAATTCCGGCTATCTTATTGTTATTATTATAATTTTTTTGTTGTTTTAAGGATTCTGTCGCATTGCATACAGGGCATTCAATGGTCCCTGTATGACAAGCGACAGAACCAGCTTACATCTGACGCACTTTAATATTCAGGGTCTGAATTCGATAGCCAATCTGCCTTGGGGTCATACCGAGCAGTCTCGCAGCCTTGGCCTGAACCCAACCCGCTTGCTCCAATGCGGCAATAACCCGTTCACGCTCATCAAGATCCGGGTCATCTATGTCAATCTTGTTGTTATCGGGAACTGGTGTGTAACCCTGCTCTGATAGCGGTTTCAAGCCACTGAGGTTGACTGCTTTTTCGTCAATCTGTCCTTCTCCGCTCATGACAGCTGCCCGTTCCAGACAGTTTTCCAGTTCACGAACATTTCCCGGCCAGTCATGGTGCATCAGCAACCGCACGGCACCATCATTGATAGACAATTCGCGCCCCTGATTCTTGGAGATCTTAGTAACCAGAAATCGGGCCAGATCGTTAATATCTTCTTTACGATCACGTAGCGCCGGCATTTGTATAGGCATAACATTCAGTCGATAGTAGAGATCCTCTCTGAAGCTGCCCTCTTGTACTTCAGATTCCAAGTCTTTGTTTGTAGCCGCAACGACTCGAACATCAACAACATGAGTTTTAGCACCACCAACCCGCTCAAATTCACCTTCCTGTAGTACACGAAGCAGTTTTGCCTGAAACGCAGGGCTGATTTCTCCGATTTCATCAAGAAATATGGTACCGCCATGAGCCTGTTCGAAGCGCCCTTTTCGTTGATTGACTGCGCCAGTAAATGCCCCTTTCTCGTGCCCAAACAGTTCTGACTCCAATAGGGTATCGGGTAGTGCAGCACAATTGAGTTTGATAAATGGCCCGTTGCTTCTGGGTGAGTTGTAGTGAATGGCATTGGCAATCAGCTCTTTTCCGGTTCCGGATTCACCACGAACCAATACAGTGGTATTCCATTTAGCAACCTGGCGAACCTGCTCAAAAATCACTCGCATACTTGGTGTATGACCGACCATATTTGAAAAACCATGTTCGCCACGAACTTTACGCCGCAGCGAGTCCCGCTCATTTTTAAGGGCCAACTGTTCGTCTTCCACTTTTTTGGCAAGTCGAACACTCTGACCAATCAGATTCCCGACCATCTTCAAAAAGCGTTCATGTATTTTCAGCAGGCCGATGCTGCCTAGTGGTTGTGCAGCCAGTACACCTGCTGTTCGCTCCCCTATGAGGATAGGAACACCAACAAATGGCAATTCGGGATCGTAGACACCTAATCGATCAAGAAAACGATCTTCATCTGATATTCGCCGTACAACCAGCGGTTCACCACTAGCCATGATCGCACCTACAACACCTTCACCAGGCTTGTAGCGAACCGTGTTGAAAGGTGCAGGGTTTTCATGCAAAGCAGTAACAAACAGCTCGCCACTGGTATCATCCAGTAGACAGATCATTCCATGCCTCAGTTTTGCGGTATCACTGAGCCGACTGAGAACTTCAGTCAATGTCTCTCTGAAATCGAGAGATCGACTTAACACCTGACTAACCTGATACAGGCTCTCCAGCTCTGATTCCAGTACAGCACTGTTATTTGCTGCAACTGAAGTATCGATCTGTGTATCTGTCGAAGTCATTAAGACTTTTCCTCCATACCACTAACTGGAAGTCTGACAAAGACGCGACATCCGCCGTAAAAGTCAGGATCGATTTCCATACTGCCTCCATGCCCGATAACGATCTCCTGAGACATTGTCAGTCCCATGCCTGCATGTTCTTTTGGCTGTTCCCATCCACAAAAGAAAGGTTCAAACACTTTCAAACGTTGTGTCTTGGGTACACCTAATCCGTTATCCATAATTTCTATTACCAGTTCCTGATTTTCAACACTTGTCTGGATACGTATTTCGCGGTAATCCTGCTTCGCTTCTATAACGGCTTTAATCGCGTTATCAATGAGATATTTGAATAGACCACGCAGTGAATTGATACGACCCGACACCGCAGGTAATACATTCGCAGGCCTCCAGTCCACAACAATGCTCGCAGACAGAAGACTTTCAGTGGATAGTTTCAACACCTCATGCAGTAGCTCATTGATGTTTACCAAGCTCTCATCTTCCATCACAGGACTGGGTAAAGCTTCGTGTAGACTGTCCATCGCCTCATCGCCACTTTTCAAAGCTTGCTGCAATACTATGCGCATCCCCATATCCTCCTGGCTTGCAGCAGGCATGGCCAATGCAGCCTTGATGACATTCAATGGGGCTTGAATCTTGAATATGGCGCCGGAGATCGCTTCGCGCATGGTTTGTACCATCTGCTGCTCCGCCATATTGGCACGGATCATATTCAGTCGTGCTTCTTGAATACGATTGCGACTGCTAGTAACTTCATTGGCAATCAACAGCAGACAGCACCGAGTCTCCTCCTGTTGTTTGAAATAGTGTTGGGCTGCTTCGTCCAACTCAGGCAGATGTACACCTGAACAGGCGAACCATCTTGGACTAACCCCTCCAGGCGGATCCAGTCTTACATCCACATTTGTAAAGCCATTGCCGACTTGGCAGACCTTACCCAGATCAAAGCCTATCTGTTGCTCTAGAGCTTCTAAAAAAACTGTTGTGGGTTCTACACCTCTAAAATCCCCCATCAAGGCTTTGTAAGCATGATTATCCAGTAACACTTTCCCATCCGCAGCCACTACAGCCACCACCATAGGTGCTGCATTCAGTGCTGCTTCGGTAAGATTTTTTTGGAACTTTAAACGCTGCTCCAGCTGGTGCACCTCAGTAACATCACGGTGCATACCAAGAAAAAACGCAGTTTTACCTTTACTGTTGTTCACCGGAGAGATGATCAGTTCAGCGAGATACTCCTCACTGGATTTACGGTGGTTGACAAGAGTACCGTGCCAAACCTCGTTTTTCTGAATAGTCTCCCAAAGCTCTCTGTAGATCGATTCTGGAGTCGATTTACTTGAGAGTACCGACTCATTCTTACCTATCACCTCTTCCCTGGAATAGCCGGTTAGCATCTCAAACGCGCTATTAACATAGAGGATTCGTGCTGTAGGATCGGTGATTGATATCGCGATGGGTGCTTGTTCAACTGATTCGAAAAAGAGCTTTGGTGGTAAAAACTGATTACTGTCCAGATTCCCGAATGCCTCGAGGATTTCATCCGGCGTTCCTTCAGGAGGAGAGGCAAGAAAGTCATTAATCCTGTCGACAACATCGCTGTTAGTAGATTTTATTTTTCGTTGGATCATAACTGCGATCATCCTAATGCGAATGTAGAAAAACTGAACATAGCTAAGGTTATAGCAAAACCCATACCATCGCTGATTACAGAGGTGAGAACCATTAGATAGCCCCCGTTGTCGCTAACTCTACAAAGTAACCGCCGCAATCTGTTGCGAAACCTACAAAGCAATGGATGATCCTTTTCGGTGCATTTCCGCACTAAAACAGTGCTTATTCAAATTAACCCATGAATACAGCGCTCTAAGCCACTGATCATGACATACATGATCTAATTATCTGATTATTTAGATGATTGGCATATTTTTTGTTGGGTAATAATCATCACAGTAAAGCGATGCTATTCATGGACTATATACTGATCATTCTTTCTACGGCTTTGGTCAACAACGTTGTGTTGGTCAAGTTTCTCGGTTTGTGTCCCTTAATGGGAGTATCCAACAAGCTCGATTCTGCCCTGGGTATGGGGTTGGCCACAACTTTTGTGCTTACCCTTGCAGCCTTTGCAAGCTGGTTGTTGGAACACTTTGTACTACAACCCCTGGATCTGGGATTTCTGCGAATACTGACCTTCATCCTGGTTATCGCTGTGGTGGTTCAGTTCACAGAGATGGTAGTGCGTAAAACTTCGCCAGCGCTCTACCAGGTACTTGGCATCTTCCTTCCATTGATCACCACAAACTGCGCCGTATTAGGTGTTGCCTTACTGAATGTGCAACAGGAAAACAGCTTTCTGGCCAGTCTACTCTATGGTTTCGGTTCTGCACTCGGTTTTACATTGGTACTGGTGATGTTCGCCGGTTTGCGTGAGCGTCTGGCGTTGGCGAATGTTCCCCAAGTTTTCAGCGGTGCCCCAATTGCTTATGTCGTCGCTGGCCTGATGTCTCTAGCCTTCATGGGATTTGCTGGTTTAACCAGCAATTGACCTGAACATACCGGAGAGGCCCTTAAATGGAGAACTCAATGAATGAAAAGCACATTGATCTATATCGATCGACAATCTCAGTGAATCAAACCATTCACTGTGAGCGTAACCGATAGCAAGGAGAATCGATGATGGTTTCTGCAATCCTTATTCTGACTGCACTAGGCGTCACTATGGGCGCGATGCTGGGGATAGCATCAAAATAT
The DNA here is from genome assembly GCF_058244645.1 of Candidatus Thiodiazotropha sp. AKAK3. Classification (NCBI taxonomy): domain Bacteria; kingdom Pseudomonadati; phylum Pseudomonadota; class Gammaproteobacteria; order Chromatiales; family Sedimenticolaceae; genus Candidatus Thiodiazotropha; species Candidatus Thiodiazotropha sp. AKAK3. The sequence continues at coordinate 27,026 of NZ_JBSYOQ010000053.1, read as the reverse complement.
CTGGCTGTAGAGGGAAATCCACTTCAGCAAGAGATTGAAGAACTGCTCCCCGGATCTCAATGTGGCCAATGCGGTTATCCCGGCTGTACACCTGCTGCAGAGGCAGTAACCCAGGGTGAAGCCCCAGTAACCATGTGCCCCCCAGGTGGCAAGGCACTGGCAGAAGCCCTGGCAGAAAAAATGGGAGTCAGCATAGACCTCTCCTCAGTTGAGGAGAAAGAGCCGATGATCGCCTTTGTTCATGAAAACCTTTGTGTCGGCTGCACCAAGTGTTTCAAACGTTGCCCTACCGATGCCATTTTAGGTGGCCCTAAACAGATACATGCTGTATTTGCTGATGCCTGTACAGGTTGTGAGAAATGTTATGACGTCTGTCCAACAGAGTGTATCGAGATGCGTCCGATCAAGAAGACTCTGCAGACATGGTATTGGCCAGAACCAGCCAAGGTGGCCTAATCATGACAACAGCCAACATATTTAAACTGTTCAAGATTCGTGGCGGTGTTCATCCTGATGATAAGAAAAGACTGAGTGCAGATCAGGCGATAGAAAAACTGCCAATGCCATCACTTTTGCATATTCCTCTGCAGCAGCACATTGGTGCTCCAGCTGAACCTCTGGTCAGGCGTGGTGAGGAAGTTAAAAAGGGTCAACTGCTAGCACGCAATCAGGGCGCCATTTCCGCGCCAGTTCACGCCCCAACCTCCGGACGGATAATGGGTGTAGGTGGATATCCAGCACATCATGCTTCTGGACTATCGGTCAGAACCATTACCTTGAAGCCGGACGGTAAAGATGAGTGGATCGACACTCTCGATCCATCTGATGACCCATTTTCTCTTGCCCCGGAAGAGATCGCTGATCGAGTAGCTCGTGCTGGTATTGTCGGGATGGGCGGCGCGACCTTTCCATCTGCGGTAAAGCTGAATCTTCGCAAGCGCTATCAGCTACACACCCTGGTTATCAACGGTGCTGAGTGTGAGCCCTATCTAACCTGTGATGATCGCTTGATGCGTGAACAACCAAAACAGGTTCTTGATGGCGTAAAACTGATGGCCAAAGCGCTGGATGTTGACCACGTACTATTCGCCATTGAAAACAACAAACCTGAAGCACTGGCTGCGATACGCGAAGCAGCCAGTGATAGCGACATGATCTCTGTAGTAGGACTTCCAACCCGTTACCCAATGGGTTCAGAGAAGCATCTGGTACAGACCTTGGTTGGTAAGGAGACACCTGCTCGCGGACTCACAGCAGATATCGGAGTGGTCGTACATAACGTTGCTACCGCACGGGCTGTGCATGACGCAATATTTTCAGGTCATCCACTTCTCTCCAGAATCATGACAGTAACCGGTGGTGCCGTTCAACAGCCAAAGAATGTCGACGTACTGATTGGTACCCCGCTCTCAAATCTAGTCGATTTCTGCGGGGGTTTCACTCAAACCCCTGAGCGCCTGGTGAGTGGAGGCCCAATGATGGGACAACCTCTACCCAGTACCAGGGTTCCAGCAGTTAAAGGCAGTAACGGCCTGCTTGCCCTCTCTACTGAAGAGGTCAAAGCCTCTGATGAGATGCCCTGTATTAGATGCGCAAGCTGTGTCAATGCCTGTCCTTGTGGACTTGTCCCTCTCGAGATGGCAAACCATATAAGGGGTGGAAGTCTCGACACCTCGGTCAAACTGGGATTACTGGACTGCATCGCTTGTGGCTCTTGTGCCTATGTCTGCCCTTCCCATATTCCACTTGTTCAATACTTCAACTATGCCAAGGGTGAACTGGCAGCCAGACAGCGCTCTCAACACAAACAGATAGAGACCAAACGCCTTACGGAATTAAGAAGCGAGCGCATGGAGCGAATCAAAAAAGCGAAACGCGAAGCGATGATGAAGCGTAAAAAGGAGATGGAAGCAAAGAAGAAAAGAGAGGCTGAGAAGTCTGCAGTTGAAGGGGCAGAATCATGATCGAAGAGAAACCAGTTTTCGGCCCTTACGTCCATGCTAAAAACAGTATTAGTCGTACTATGGGCCTGGTGATGATCAGTCTGCTCCCCGCGACTCTGTTTGGCCTCTATCAATTTGGCTGGCCAGCAATATTTCTTTTTGCTGTCACCCTGGGGGGGTGTCTGTTTGCTGAAGCCATGGCCCTGCGAATCGCAGGTAAACCGATCAAACCTTTTTTAATGGATGGCTCTGCCCTATTAACCGGTTGGTTACTGGCTATGACGCTGCCACCATGGGCGCCTTGGTGGATCGGCCTGGTCGGTGCTCTGCTGGCGATTATCGTCGCAAAGCAGGTGTTTGGTGGCATTGGTCAAAACCTGTTCAATCCAGCTATGGTAGCTCGTGTTGCATTGTTGATCTCATTTCCCTTGGAGATGACCCTGTTCAATCAACCAGTACCACTCTTTTCATCACAGGCACCAGGCTTTCTGGATAGCCTGGCAATTACCTTTGGCTCTTCCGATGCGATTGATGCGGTCAGCAGTGCCACCACGCTTGGTCATTTGAAAACAGAGATTGGCCGAGGCATTGCATTTCAGGATGCTGCAGCAGAAGGTGCTGGTTTATGGCAACTCTTTTGGGGACAGGCTGCTGGCAGCATGGGTGAAACATCAGCACTCCTGTTGCTTTTAGGTGGTCTCTTTCTGATCTACAAAAAAGTCATAACCTGGCATATACCACTCTCCATGCTGGGCACACTGGCACTACTTGCCACAATCCTTCACCTGCTTGATCCACAAAACTATGTTGAACCATTGACTCATCTATTCAGTGGTGCAGCGATACTTTGTGCTTTCTTCATCGCAACCGATCTTGTTACCTCACCTGTATCCACTCGTGGTCAGATTCTGTTTGGCGCTGGCTGTGGACTGCTGGTCTATGCAATACGTACCTGGGCAGGATACCCTGAGGGTGTTGCATTTGCTGTGATGTTGATGAACGCCTGTACACCTTTGATAGACCACTATATCAAACCCCGAATTTACGGTCGTGACAGGAAAGGCGAGCCGTTAAATTATGTAGATGAGGGAGCAGATATCAGATGAGTACCCCCCAAGAACCCTCATATCGCAAGCGAGTCGGTTATCAGGCTGTACTACTGGGCGGTTTCTCTACACTGGCCACAGCACTTCTTGTAGCTGGCAACATTGCCACCAAAGATGACATTCTGGCCCGTCAAAAAGAGGATCTTTTAAATTCATTGAATCAGGTCGTACCTGCTGCACACTATGACAGTGATCTTCTGCATCAACCATTGAGTATGAGTGATGACAAAGGCCATGAGCTGACCGTCTATCGGGGTTTGCATGGTATGCAGGTCAACGCATTGGCATGGGAAGTTGTAGGGCAAGGTTACGCAGGTGATATACGACTGATCATGGGCGTAAGTGCAAAGGGTGAGATCCTCGGTGTTCGAGTGCTCTCCCACGCCGAAACCCCTGGTCTGGGCGATAAAATCGAGACAGCCAAGGATGATTGGATTTTGGGCTTTAACGACCTCTCTCTGAAAACCACATCCACAAAGGATTGGCATGTAAAGAAGGATGGCGGACAATTTGATCAATTCAGTGGTGCCACGATAACACCACGTGCAGTTGTATCTGCAGTTCATGGGGGCTTAACATTTTTTGATGCACATAAGGATGAGTTGTTGAAACCACCGGTTATCAACACAGAAGATCCCTCTTTGAAACGTGCCTCTGTTGATGAGTGAATCGAAAATGAGTAACGAATATAGACGTATCACCAAAGATGGGCTCTGGGACAACAACATAGTCTTTGCCCAGGCACTGGGTCTTTGCCCGCTTCTAGCCGTCACTGGAACAGCAACAAATGGTCTTGGAATGGGATTAGCTACCACTGTAGTGATGGTTGCATCAGGCCTGCTGATATCGATGCTTCGCGGTATTATCACTCCCCAGGTTCGTATCCCGGTATTCGTTTTGATAATAGCCGTTTTAGTTACTCTGGTTGATATGTCAATGAATGCCTGGGTACATGACCTGCATAAAGTACTTGGCTTGTTTATCCCTTTGATTGTAACCAACTGCGCTATTCTTGGTCGTGCAGAATCCTTTGCATCACGAAATACCGTGATGAAATCTATGTACGATGGCTTAATGATGGGCGCAGGTTTTACCTTTGCGCTGGTATTGCTGGGCGCTACCAGGGAGATACTTGGAAGTGGCACTTTGTTTGACAATGCAGCTCAATTGCTGGGTGGTTGGGCACATTTCATCGAGCTGACACTCATTGAAGACTACAAAGGCTTTCTTCTAATCATACTACCACCAGGTGGTTTTCTGGTACTGGGATTTATCCTCGCATTGAAGCGCTTGCTGGATCGCAGTCTGGCAGAGAGAAAAGCTGCTTTGCAAGCATCATCCGAAATGCCATTAGAGTCATCTTAATCAATTTAGAGGAGTGTAAGCACTATGAATGTTGGTGTCGCTTACGCAGACAAATTCAAACAGCTTTGGTTAAAGCTTGAAGTTCCGGATGGATCCACTGTTCGTGAAGCCATCAACCACTCCGGTCTGTTGGATCAGTTTCCAGAGATCGACCTTGAGCGCCAAAAGGTGGGCATCTTCGGAAAGATTACAAAACTCGATTCTGTAGTGGAAGAAGGCTCAAGAATTGAAGTTTACCGAGAGATCACGGCTGACCCTGAATTGGTGGAAAGACGGGATGAGTGATGTAGGATAAAACACCAAATGTGCTGTTTTATAGACCCCTGCCATCTGACGCTGAGGAAAATGAGTAGAGTAGCTTTATGAGTAATCCTCCGCCTTATGGTAAAGCCCCTCTCCCTTTACGGGAGAGGGGTTGGGGAGAGGGTGTACGCGAAGCGTTTCATGTGATTGAAAGATAAAACCACACTGATCGTTCATATGTATCTTGCTGATTGTTGGGGAAAATAGCTTCGATGGTAATGGTCACCTATTGGGTGAATCACGCTGCCCAACGATCTTTTTAGGCTAAAAACCATAGTTAGCCATCAGCCGCACAAACTCCCCATCCTCATGCATATCGGTATAGATCAGTTCCAACGACATCTCTTCAGTTACATCATAGAGGGCATAGTAGTCAGTTTCGTTTGCACCCTCTTCAAAATCAACATGTAATGCACCAAGCGTTAATGCCTCTACTCCACCATATTCAACACCAATAGCGGCAGCTTTCTGATCTTCGACACCATCAATGGTATGGTCATCTGCAGAGGTAAAATAGGGTCCACCGCCATAACCATTGGTAACTATTCCGGAAACACCATTATAGGCCGCTGAAAGTGTAATCTCAGCCAGGGTGTAACTTGCGGTTACTCCCCAAGCGTCCCCATCCGGACCCGATTCATCATTGCTATCATCTGATTGTGAACTGAACTGCACACCAACACTAAAACATTCGCTTTCATAGATTGCCTCTAAGTAGAGGAGTTTTGCAAAATCATTGCCATGATAGTACCAACTTTGTAGCGCCAGATTTTTAACCCCCTCGTATACTGCACCTGCAGCTGTAACACCATCATCACTGTTTAGTTCCTGAAAACGCTCTGGTAAATCCGCATCCACACCAGCCCATTTATCAAGATGTGTCAGGTATAAGGTAGTATCATCAATATCACTATTGCTCAGCAATAATCCTTGAAAGGTATTGGGTATCATGCGGATATCGTCTGTATCGGCATGTGGTGTATCAAGCTCAAAGCGCCCCAGTCGCAGCATGGTATTGCCATAATCAGCTTGTATATAGGCTTCGCCAAGGATAGCGTAGCTGCCACTCTCTGAAGAGAAGAAATCTCCATTTTCATCATCAAACAGTTCACTGGTAGCGTAGAAAGTCGCACCACCACTCAAGCCGTTCCATGCTGGGCTGATGTAACCCAGTTTGCCACCAAAGGCTGATCCATCAGTTTTGTCTCCAATATCATCTTCTGCATGTATGGCACCCATTCTTAGGTTGCCAAATAGACCCTCATCTGCCTCGACTACGCCCATACCCAAGAGGCTGTAGAGCGATCCAATCAATAGCAGAACAAAGGAAGCACTGTTCTGCTTATATTTTGATTTTCCCCCATATCTACCTAGTGATCTCTTGTTGTTAACGACATCAGATAAAACAAAGCAATTCGAGATCGATAATGGTGTACTACTCTCAGCACTAGCTACACTTAAACGTTTTGGTTGCATTTCACGCTTCCCCAGTCAGTAAAAAAACCGGACTGGCTGGCGTAAGCTGGCTTGCCGTCTAGATAGATCAAAAAGAACAACAATTAAGTTGTCCAATTAAATCAGAATATCTTGGAATTAAGGTTATTACGAATGGTTATCATTTGCAATACCTAACTGATCCTTGTTTTCTCTTTTTCTCTGCCACTCTCTGGAAGGGTGACAGCTCACAGCGTTGAGTGGGAGTACCTCCCCCACCATTTTTAATCTTACGAAAAGCAGCTTCTAACCTCTATTCACCATTTATCTGCATACGATAGCCTCCTTCCAATTCAGCAAATATTGGTCCTGGACATGAGTTGATGCGTCTTCCATCCACCTCTGATACAGGAATCAGTTCTGCACCTGTACCTGTCAGAAAACACTCATCAGCGTTATAAAGGTCATAGGGAGCTAATGGACTCTCAGTAACTTTTACCCCTGCCTCTATCGCCAATGCTATGACCAGATTTCGGGTTACCCCTTCTAACGCGCCTTCAATAACAGGGGGAGTCAGCAACTTCCCTCCAACTACAATGAATAGATTGTCTGCTGTCCCTTCAGCTACCCTGCCCGCTTGATTAAGAAGAATCGCTTCATCAACACCTGCGTGATTGGCCTCTATGCGGGCCAGCACTTGATTCAGATAATTGAGACTTTTAATTCGAGGATCGAGACCATCTATCGGTAGCCGACGTGTTGATGCGATGATCAATCTGGCTCCTACCGATCTGGTGGCATTACTGACCATCTCCAAACGATCTGCCATGATAAACAGACCAGGCTCCTGGCACCCCTTTGGATCTAACCCCAAGGGTCCAATACCTCGTGTGGCAACCAACCTCAGATATCCTGAATCTTCAGGAAATTTGGAGATGACCTCATCAATAGCCCGAGTAATCTCCTCTGAACTGTATTGCAACTTAAGAGCAAGTGCTTGAGCTGAATAGCGTAAGCGTTGGAGGTGTTCTTGTAACCTGAATGGACGTCGATTAAAAAACCTGATCCCCTCAAAAATCCCGTCTCCATAGAGAAAACCATGGTCATAGATTGAGACTTTGGCTTCACTCTTTGGCACCAGCTCTCCATTTATCCAACAACTGCTTTGACTAGACATAGAGTGCTCCTGCCATAGTCGTTACCGCCTGACCCAGGATAGTGACACGGTTTCCATTCAGACGAATTCCAATGTCTCCGCCTCGGGCAGAGGCTTGATAAGCTTGTAGCTCACTCTTATCCAGCCGCTCCCCCCAGTACGGTGCCAGGGTGCAGTGCGCAGACCCTGTAACAGGATCTTCAGGGATGCCAAGCGCAGGTGCAAAGAATCGTGAGATAAAATCAATACCCGACTGGTCTCCAGGTGCAGTTGCTATCAAACCACGACAATCTATTTTACTTAATCCAGCTTGATCGGGAGTCAGTCCCCGCACCTGATCTGCGGTTTGGAATACAACCAAAAGATCTTCCCGTCCACGAAATATATTTTGTGGTTTTTCCCCTATTGCCTTTACTAAAAGCGGATCAGAGTTTAGTTCACTCAAATGGTCAATAGGAAAATCGAGCAGAATCCTGTTTTCCTGCCGAGTGGCAGTCAATAAACCACTGGCACTATGAAAATGTAGTGATTCACTTTCCATACCCAGCTCATGCCAGAGTATATGGGCCGAAGCGAGTGTCGCATGACCGCATAATGTCACCTCAATTTTTGGAGTAAACCAACGCAGATCCCACTCCCCATCCTCTCTTAGCAACAAAAATGCGGTATCCGATAGATTTATTTCTGTAGCAACTGATTGCATCCATGCACTATCTGCGGGCTGCTCCAATATACATACTGCAGCGGGGTTCCCTTGAAAAGGATGGCAAGTAAAGGCATCCACTATATAGACCGACCGGTTCATGTTGTTCTCCCTGATATTGACATCCAAGACTTTAGACTATTGCTTATATGCAATACAGAGTCATAATATTATTTTTGTAGCGGTACAGTTTGCACAATTAATTCAACTGTACCTATACTCGAAACAGACAACTGTAGTGGTTAAGCCTGAAATAATCAGTTGACCGCTCCATACTAGGGCCTGTTAACACTAATGGCAGGTTACTGATTTTGTTAAAAATAGCTTCGATGGTCATGGTCACCTGTTGGGTGAATCACGCTGCCAACTAATCTTTTTAGGTTAAAAGATGCTCTATCTGTACCAACAACTCGCCTCGCAACTCGCAGAACAGATCACAATGGGTCTCTACCAAACCGGAGACCGCCTCCCCGGAGTGAGAAAGTTCAGCCAACAACATAGTGTCAGCACCGCAACCAGTGTGGCGGTATATCGAAAGCTGGAGGATGATGGGTTGATTGAAGCCCGGCCACGTTCCGGTTTTTATGTTCGCACCCAAGCAGCCCCAAATAGCGATGAACCGGAAATCTCCTCCCCAAAAAGCCGGCCTACTCCAGTTACAGGACAAGCTTTAGCCCTACAGTTAGTCAAGGCATCCAATGAGCCCGGTATGATCCAGCTTGGTGCTGCCGTACCAGCACCCGCTTTTCTTCCAACCCGGCAAGTCGAAAAAGCGATGGCCAAGGCTAACCGTCAACAACGGCAACGCAACGCCGGATATGAGTTTCCACCGGGTGTACCCGAATTACGCCGTCAAATTTCACGACGTATGGCTGAAATTGGGTGCAAAGTACATGCAGATGAAATCGTCATTACAAATGGTTGTCAGGAGGCACTTACCCTAGCCCTGCGAGCCACCACTTCACCTGGAGATATTGTCGCTATTGAATCTCCTACCTTCTATGGCCTTCTACAAGTCATAGACTCGCTGGGGTTGAAGGCGCTGGAGATTCCTACCCATCCCCGTGAAGGCATCTCTGTACCAGCCTTGCAGCTGGCAATAGAGCAATGGCCCGTAAAAGCCTGCATTTTGGTAGCTAATTACAGCAACCCCTTGGGCTATCGTATGAGTGATTCACAAAAAAACAGATTAGTGGAGCTACTTAAATCATTTAAAATCCCACTGATTGAAGACGATGTATATGGTGACCTTGGTTTTAGCCAAAGAAGACCCAGTGTCTGTAAAAGCTACGATAACCACGGAGAGGTTCTACACTGCTCTTCCATTTCTAAAACCCTCTCTCCTGGTCTCAGAGTGGGTTGGATTGCACCAGGAAAACATCAGCAACAGGTTGAGTACTTGAAATTTGTCACCAATCTGGCAACACCGACACTACCTCAACTTGCTGTAGCAGAATTGATGGAAAATGGGCAGTACGAACGACATCTGCGTAAAATTCGTAGTGAATATGCCCGGGCTGTTGAACGTATGACCAAAGCAGTTGAACGGCTATTTCCTGAGGGTACACGAATAACCCGCCCCCAAGGTGGATTCGTTATTTGGCTGGAGTTACCAGGTAAAAACGACAGCTTTCAAATGGCGCAGAAACTCTTATCAAAAGGCATCAGCATCGCACCGGGAGCAATTTTTTCTGCTACCGGTAAATACCAGAATTTCCTACGCCTCTCTTGTGCCTGTGAATGGGATGACCGTATTGAACGGGCACTCGCTACCATCGCGCAACACTGCAATTAATAGTATCGAACATCAACAAATTAGATGTTGCTAATGATAATGATTATCATTATGATAAATGCACAACTTAATTTTTAGACTCTATTTGGCAGTTTTTGACTATGCACGATGAACCTCACCAGAACTGGGAAAAAGATCAATTGAAGGATGAAGCCCGTTCAAGAATTCAAAGTAGTGAGCTCTTTCGTGATCAGCAACGAATAGAGATAGTACATAGGGGTGAGGTCTATCGATTACAGATCACCCGACAAGGAAAACTAATCCTGACTAAATAACCAACGCGGGTCAGCCAGCTCTTGCAAGCCACACCCTTGATCATCCAACAACCTGGGTAATGCTATGAAAAAAAGAGCAATCACGCTGTCTTCTTGTACAGTTTATAGTTCCATCAACAATGTGCAAACTGTAGTTTCAGCTCAAATCCAACGTTGCGCTGTTGCCTTTGTTTCAACAAATATCGACCATCAAACCGATGGATCCCCTTCCACTGATACGACCCAATCGTTTTCAGTCTAAGGAGATTTTTGCAATGAAACATACAATTTACCTCATCATTGGTTTAGCCCTCAATAGCAGCCTCTCTGCCGCCACTACAGAGCAGCAGGTCTTAAATCACTATGCAGTTCTCGCACATTCGATGTATAGCGATTCATTGATTACAGCAACATCACTCAGCGAGGCGATTGACAAATTAATCACAAACCCAACTGAAGCCAATCTAGGAGCAGCCAAAGAAGCATGGATAAGCGCGCGTCACCCTTACCAACAAACGGAGGTGTATCGTTTTGGTAACGCCATCGTTGATGAATGGGAAGGTAAAGTTAATGCCTGGCCGCTGGATGAAGGACTGATTGATTACGTCGATGCGAGTTATGGAGATGAATCAGATGAAAATCCTTACTACACCGCAAATATCATAGCCAATCCTATATTAAAACTCTCTGGTAGGGTAATAGATACTACTAACATCACTAAAGAGATTCTCTCCGCACAACTACATGAAATAGATGAGGTGGAAGCGAATGTCGCTACTGGTTACCACGCTATCGAGTTTCTGCTTTGGGGACAGGATCTGAATGGAACAGGGCCAGGTGCCGGGAACCGCCCCGTCACTGATTATGATGTCAAAAACTGCACCATGGGTAACTGTGACCGTAGAGCCGCCTATCTTAAAGCTGTAACTGAGCTACTGGTAGATGATCTCTCCTGGATGGTGGAACAATGGTCAACTAGTGGCACTGCCAGAAAAGCAATTACTGAAGGCGTATTGAAGGAAAATCTTGCAACAATTTTTACCGGCATGGGTAGCCTCTCCTATGGTGAGTTAGCGGGTGAACGGATGAAACTTGGTTTAATTCTTCATGATCCTGAAGAGGAACACGACTGCTTCAGTGACAATACCCATTGGTCACACTTTAATGATGTCAAAGGCATACTCAACGTCTATACCGGACACTATACCCGCATAGATGGCACTATTATCAAAGGCCCAAGTCTCTCTGACCTGGTTACAGAGAAATCCCCGGCAACCGATAGTGCATTACGCGCCCATCTATTAAAAACTCTGGGGAAAATGAAGCTACTGGTAGAGAGTGCTAATCAAGGCATTGCCTATGATCAGCTTATCGGCGAAAACAATCCAAAAGGAAATGCATCCGTGCAAGCAGCAATAGATGCCCTGATTGCACAAACTCATCTCATCGAAAAGGCAGTCACTGTTTTGGACCTTGGATCCATTGCCTTTGAAGGTTCGGAGAGTCTGGACGAGCCCCATAAAGTGAAATGAGATAAATCCCATTCGACCTCAGCTGTTGCTGCCCTTCAGCAGCTGAGGCTCAGTCAAACAACTCAACGACTCAGGCTATTCCATGAACCTCCGTACATTTCTCATAGTTCTTCCCATAGTGTTTGGGAGCAATTTAAGCCAGGCAGCAGAGGCATCCTATAGCAGCATCGAAGCTCTGGGAAGAGCACTCTATTTTGATGTCAACCTTTCTTACAAGCGGAGTCAAGCCTGTTCAACATGTCACGCCCCAGAAAGCGGTTTTTCAGACCCGCGACAAAATCGTAGTGGCAAAGCTTTCTCACTCGGCGATGATGGTAGATCACTGGGCGACAGAAATGCGCCAACAGCAGCTTATGCAGCATTTTCACCCGATTTTCACAAAAATGGGCAAGGTAAATATATTGGAGGGCAATTTCTCGATGGTAGGGAAAAAGATCTACAAGGACAAGCTGGAGGCCCCCCACTCAATCCAATTGAGATGGGTATGCCTGACAAGGCCAGTGTTGTCTCTAGATTGATGGAGAATAGCGACTATGTCACGGCTTTTAGAAACTTATTTGGTGATCAGATTTTTAACAATGCAGAGCGTGCTTATGATGCCATGACAAAGTCTATTGCCACATTTGAAAAGACCGATTATTTCTCACCATTCGACAGTAAGTATGACCGCTATCTCCGTGGTGAATATAAAATGACCAAACAGGAGGAGTTGGGGATGACCCTGTTCTTCTCTCAGCAATTCACCAACTGTAATCTTTGCCACCAGTTACAGAAAATTCCTGAAAGTAAAGGAGAGACTTTCACCAATTATGAATACCATAACATTGGTGTACCGAGCAATATTGCTGGGCGCAAAGCCAATGGATTGCCACTCGATCAAAAAGATGAAGGACTGTTTGCCAACCCTGTTGTCCATGACAAGGCTCAGTCAGGTAAATTTAAAGTACCTACCCTACGCAACGTAGCTGTAACAGGGCCATACATGCACAATGGTGTTTTTAAAGATTTAAAAACCATCATTCTTTTTTATAACAAATACAACACAAGAAGCAGTTTAAGGCAGATTAACCCTGAAACAGGCGCGCCATGGAGAAAAGCAGAAATCGAGGAGAATATCTCATTAAAAGAACTTGAAACCGGCCCAGCTCTGAACAACAAACGTATCGATGCGTTGGTTGCCTTCTTGATGACACTCACTGACAAGCGATTTGAGCATCTATTATGACTGGTTACACAACACTAATTGAATACTCTATCTGTATATTATGCGGCTTGTTTTTGTTCCATTCACCAGTCAGCGCCAAAGAGAAAGAGATCGATACAAGTCTTCATGCATTCAGTCATCCAATCAGTGGACTGAATAGTGAACAAAACGTCGAATTCTCCCTGGGTAGGGCACTTTTTAAGCGGATTTGGGTTTCAGCACCCGCCTCTACTCAAGCAACAGATGGTCTTGGGCCACTTTATAATGCCCGCTCCTGCTTAGCTTGCCACCCGAACAAAGGTAGAGGAAAGCCCTTTGAGCAGTCAGATGTCCCATCTAAATCTTTGGTTATTAAGGTTGATATACCCGCCAAGAGTGAGAACCAAAAGCAACTGCTGGCTGAAAACAGAATCAATAACATTCCTGAACCTGTTTACGGAACTCAACTACAGAACTTTGCCATCGCTACCCATGACAGTGAGTTCAAACTCCATATTACTTATCAGGATATTCCAGTAACCCTCTCTGATGGTGAGGTGGTATTGCTTCGTAAGCCTCTTTATCAACTGAATAATCTCAATTATGGTGCACTCGATTCAAACACTCGTATTTCACCTCGAGTAGCACCGCAACTAGTCGGACTCGGGTTACTAGAGGCTATTGATACAGAGTTGCTAGTGGCTATGTCAGACGAAGATGATGAGAATAGTGATGGTATTTCAGGTAAAGTCAATTGGGTATGGAGTCGGGAGCTCAACAAAGTAGTAGCAGGAAAATTTGGTCTGAAATCGGGTTCCCCTAGCATTAATGAGCAATCCCAATCTGCTTTTTCCACCGATATTGGAATATCTACACACCTCTATCCCGAGGGTTATGGTGATTGCACGAATAAGCAGGATGACTGCCGTCATGCGATAGATGGAAATAGTCAGCAGTACAATAATCTGGAAGCTCCCTTAGCTATCACCCAACGCGTAAACTACTATCTGCAACAGCTTGCTCCTCCCCGAAGAAGAAACTGGGACAACCCTGATGTGCAAGCTGGAAGATCCCTATTCAACCAGATTGGTTGTTCAGCATGTCATATCACTTCACTCGAAGTTGAATTCAATAATCAACAGCTGAAGATCCACCCCTACACTGACCTGTTACTGCATGATATGGGCAAGGGCTTAGCTGACCATCGACCGGAAGCTCTGGCGAGCGGACAAGAGTGGCGTACACCACCATTGTGGGGAATTGGACTAACCCCCCAGGTTAGTGGTCATAGTCGATACCTACATGACGGGCGTGCAACGACTCTTTTACAAGCCCTGCTTTGGCATGGTGGTGAGGCTCAAGATGCACGAAATAAACTTATTGCCATGAACAAAAAGCAGCGAAAACAATTGTTAATGTTTCTTGAGAGTATTTAGAAGTGAATCGATTTAAAGCCGGATTAAAACACAATCTATTGATACTAATTGGATTGATTCTATCACTGCCACTGCATGGTTATGAATTCAAATCACTCGCTAATGAACATATTCTTGCGGGTTACCAACGATTGCTGGAAACAACCAATAAGCTCAATTACTCAGTCAATGAGTTCTGCACAAAAACCAGTAAAAACAGCTTGAAGGAGAGCCGATTCCACTACAAAGAGGCATTTAACGCGTGGCAATCGATACAGCATATTCGCTTTGGACCGGTTCAATACCTTTCCCGTGAATATCGGTTTGAACTATGGCCGGACAAACGAGGTACCGTATCCAAACATCTAGCACGCCTTCTGAAAGAAGACTGGGCTAACAAGGATAAATTTAAACTGTCAGAAAAGAGTGTTGCGGTGCAGGGATTCCCTGCCCTGGAGCGGATATTATTCGATCAAAATCTGATCACTGAAAAACAGTGCCAGGTTATCCATGCAATCACTGAGAACTTGAGCACCATGTCGGCTGGGATAATCGCCGACTGGTCTGAAGGCGATACACCCTATATCAATTTTGTCGCTGATCCTGGCTCTCATAATGTAATTTTTGAATCTGATCAAGCACTGGCTAATCAGCTTCTTAACAGCCTCTATACACAACTGGAAATCATGGCCACCCAAAAACTCGATAGACCTCTGGGTAAATCCATTGACAATACCAAGGGTAAACAAGCGGAAGGCTGGCGCAGTCAAACAGCCATCTCAGCTTTGTACCACAACCTACAAGCTACCAGGCAGTTATATGTATTAGTTTTCGCGGATAATCTGACTCCAGTGCTGGAGTATAGGATAAATCATACCTATCAACAGTTAGAAAAGAGCCTTTCACGGGTCACAATGCCTCTAAAGTCAGCTGTTGCAGATGTCACGCAACGCAAACACATTCAACAGTTTCGTCGACAGCTCTCCAATTTAAAACGTTTAGTCGCAACTGAATTAGCAACAGAACTTGGATTATCACTGGGATTTAATAGTCTAGATGGGGATTAACAGAAGAGCTTTTCTCGCAATTACAGCTGGTCTGCTTGTAACAGGCCCTCTCTACTGCCGCACCACAGAAAGAGGTATCTGTTTTCTCAGCTGTGAGCAAGATAGATCCGGCCAACACTGTGCATATCTATGCAATATGAGAGGAGAAACTATATTTAGATGGCAACTCCCTGCCCGAGGCCACAGCATCTGTGTCGATTCCAAAGGTGAAATAGCTGCAATCTTTTCACGACGCCCTGGATCTTATGTCTGGGTCGTTGATCTGAATTCAGGCAAAATTCTGCGGAAAATCGATGCTGCCGCTGGTTATCACTTTTATGGCCACGGCCTTTTTACCGCTGATGGTGAATATCTACTCTGCACTGAAAATTATTTTGAGTCAGGAAATGGTGTTATCGGAGTCTATCAGACAAAACAAAAATACCAGCGGGTCTCAGAGATCCAAACCCAGGGTATTGGTCCCCATGAGATAAAACTTTTAAATGACCAGACAACCATTGCAGTTGCTAATGGAGGTATCCATACTCACCCTGATCTTCCCCGAATAAAACTGAACCTTGATGTGATGCGTCCCAATCTATCCTATCTTGACATCAACAGTGGCCGCCTGATCGAGAAGGTCGAACCACCTGAAAATTGGCACCAGCTCAGCATTCGCCATATCGATGTTGCAACAGACAATACTGTTGCCATTGCTATGCAGTACCAAGGCCGGAGGGATCACCTGCCACCGCTGATAGCGCTGCATCAACGTAACAACAAGCTTCAACTGCTGCGTGCTCCCAACGAGATACAACAGCGTTTACGTAACTATTGTGGCAGTGTCGTTTTTAATCGGGATGGCCAGTGGTTTGCTGTCTCCTCTCCCCGTGGGGGGCTGGTCACCTACTGGTCTAAACAGGGCGATTATCTTGGCTTTCATGATCAGCCGGATGCCTGCGGTGTGGGACAATCTGGCAATGGTTTCCTGGTCAGTGATGGTACAGGTCGATTGATTAAAATTGATAAAAAACTTGCCCAGTCTGACTCCATCAAGTTAACAGATAGAAGCTGGGATAATCATTTAATCGTGATCAACAAACCAGATAGGATCTCATCATGATGATTGTCGATATTGAACAGGATTAATTATAACTTCTTATTTTTATCTGCAGCTGAATGCAAAGTCGTTGAGAGGTTCATAGCATAGGTAGGTTGTTTTCTGCTTTGATAGAAAATATGCTGACCAATCTTAGTCACCATAGTTAACGCTTTGCTCCACTTTGGAGATACATAATCAGCGTGATACCAGAGTGCACCGCGAGTGGGATCACTAACTCGTCCCAAATAGATGTCATAAGCCAAATCCAGGGATTTCAACCAGGCTTTGCGATTTGCCGGTTCATCGGAACGACCATCGCACCACCATGAAAACTGACATCTGTTGCGACGCACTTCCCCACCCTGCTTAACCACATCGCAGATAGTGTTTGGAAAACCTCGGTGTGCAACCCGGTTCATTACCACATGCCCCACGGCATGTTGTCCTTTAACCGATTCGCTACGTGCTTCAAAATAGATATTCAGAGCCAGACATTGAAGCTCATTGGTTAACTTTAATGTTTGATTTGTGGCATCCAGAGAGAGCCACTGCCAAAGATTGGTGTGGTCTTCTTCAAAGAGATCTACAGCTTTATCATCTTCGGCAGATTGAGCATAAATCCCGTTTGATAAAGTGTACAAAGTGAAGAAAATGAGCTTTGCCATAAAGGCAATATGTTTACGGTTCGTTTTTTTGCAGTTCATTCTCAAGTCATCCTTAACAAAATCTGGCGAATAACACTATTCAAACAGTGTTTATTTTACTGATACCGCCACCTGCAAAACTTAAAGCACAACTTGAGCCACTTTTTTTCTTTTTTTAGTTTTTAAGAAAGTTATGAACTATTGTTGAAGTAAAATATGACATGAACTGTAAAGTAATCCGACAGTTATTATGTTAAATACACACCGATAACAGTGTTCAACATTTAGCAGTAACCAAAGGAACCAGCAGTTCATCTTCACTCAACCCACCATGAACACCAATCAGTTGATAGGGTTTTTCCTGTGCTAACCAATCATTCAGCGTATATCCCTCATTCATCAACAATACCCGATCACCGATTCGATTGTTAAGCTGAGGATGGGGTTCACCTAAACCGAACCACCCCTGCTCTATCAACTCACGGGATGGATATGAGTTCATCTCATTCGATAGATTATCAATTACATATTGATCGAAGCGTGTTGTCATATCTGGTCTGAGATAACAGTATGCTGATCTTGGTTCACCGCACAATGGAATTGAAAGTGCGTCTATCATAAGTGGATGATCATCCAACGTCAGCCGATTTTCAGGTTGACTGTCTATCTGTCCATGATCTGCACAGACGATTATCAGTGTCTCTGTGTCACGACACTGTCGTAGAATCTCGCCAAAACATCGGTCAAGTTCGAGTAAATGGCCTGTTGCAGATTCACTCCAGATACCCTCACGATGTCCGATGGTATCTAGCTCGGGCCAGTAGGCAAATAGATATTGATGCTCCCCTTCTTGCAGCAGGCGGACTATATTTCCTTGTAGTTCCGAAAGATCTTTATGGATTACCATCCGGGATTTGCCGAGATGGCATCGGTTAAAATCAGAACCTGCAATTATCGACGGTACAAATAGAGCGGTTGAACCTGGAATACGATCAGTGAATGGAGTAGTACCAAGAAGCTGCTGCAGATCCACACCTGCTTGACCCAGTGAAACCCCACCATATCTGGGCTTGCCTGGAAGTATGGCAAGAACAGCACCTAACTCCCTGAAGTAGACATGCCAGCCTGTCAGACCGTGTTGCTGTGGTGCTTCGCCAGTAAGAAAGGTGGTTATCGCGGATGCCGTAGTCGGTGGGTAGACAGAAGTCATACCCCCTAAAAGATTGGCGTTGAGATTTACAGCCTCAGCGTGTGCTTGCAGATAATTCAAACCCAAACCATCAATGACCCAAAGCAGTACCTGACGATATGGCGTTATCTCTGCTGAAGGCAGTAGACGATGTTGCACATAGGGATGGGGCTGCCCCCCCAATCCTTGTTGGATGGAGGCCATCAGATTGACAATACTGCCGCCATAATAATCGGGTAGTCGCATACCAACATTTTAACCCTTGAATCCACAATCTTACAGATTTAATCGATTATTCATCAATTACAAGGGAGACGCTGATTTTCCTTGAGATCACTGACCATGGCGTCTATTTAAAGGCTGATTAGCTTAATTCCTGAGGTTACGTGCTTCATGCAACTTTTTTCGGTACTCTTAGGGCCTATTCGATTAGTGTTAACAGGCCCTAGCAGGCTTGAAACCTCAGAATTACATGAGGTCATGGGTGTAGAGAGATTCCTGTCAGCAGAGGTCGAAATCAGCACCATTTTCCTGGCATCAGGACGACTTGATCACCTCTGGCCAATCTATGAATGAATTTGTGTCTCTTGAGCCTGACAAAACCTTGGTGGATTATGGATACTGAAGAAAACCGTCCTCTAACCCCTGACGAAGCAACCCGGCTGGCAGAGACCACTTCGCCTGAATCTCGCCAGCGGAACGACTCCACCAGCCCTATTACAGATCCCGCACGTACTGCTACCCAAACCTATACCGCAATTACCGAAGAGCTAAGCAGTGGCACTTCAGAGGTATTACAGGTTGGATCGGTATTGAAAAACCGTTTTGTCCTCGAAGAGATGCTCGGTCGTGGCGGTATGGGCGTGGTCTACAAGGCACAGGATATGCGTAAGGTCGAAGCCATGGACAGAGACCCGTATATCGCTGTCAAGGTGCTTTCCAAGGATTTCCAGGCCAATCCAGACTCTTTTATTGCACTTCAACGAGAGACTAAAAAGGCTCAACTACTGGCTCACCCCAACATTGTCACTGTTTATGACTTCGATCGGGATGGCCCAAATGTCTTTATGACGATGGAACTGCTGGAAGGTGAGCCGCTGGATCAGCTAATCAGACGTCTGCGTCCAGGAACGCTACCGGCCAGTGAGGCACTCTCAATCATAGAACAGATGAGCCGAGCATTGGCCTATGCCCACTCTGAAAATATTGTCCATTCCGATTTCAAACCGGGTAATGTTTTTCTGACCTCGAAAAACGTGGTCAAAGTGGTGGACTTCGGAATCGCACGTGCCGCAAAGGGATCAGATCGAGTGGTGGAGGATGCTACCATCTTTGATCCAGGATCTTTGGGTGCGCTTACACCAACCTATGCCAGTTGTGAGATGCTGGAGTATGGTATGCCCGATCCACGGGATGACGTTTACGGTCTTGCTGTCGTAGCCTATGAACTATTGGCAGGCAGCCACCCTTTTAAACGTAAACCAGCGACCTATGCCAGAGATCTTAATTTAAAAGCGGATCGCCCCAAAGAGCTCTCCAAAGAAGTCTGGCAGGCCATATCCCATGGCCTCGAATTTGAACGAGAAAAGCGCACCATCAATGCCACTCAATTTCTGCGGGAGATGTCTGGTCCACGAAAGGGCCGTGATAGTGCCCGCTCCAAATGGACCCTCCCCCTTATTGCAGCAGGTCTGTTAATCCCACTTATCATTGTATCATCGCTCTTCTTTAACCAAGGGGAGATTCAACCAGAAATTATTCTTGAGGATACCTCGACCCTTGAGGGTGAACGCCGGGAACATATCGAAAACCTTCTTGAAGTTGCCGAAGTCCATGAACTTGTGGGGCGTAGTTTCGAGCCATCGGGCAGCAGTGCATATGATGCCTACAAACAGATTCTCACACTGCATGCGAACAATAAACAGGCCAGAGAGGGGCTGCAAAATCTGGGTATTGAATTGGTGACAGAGATTCAACAACAGATAGAGTCCGGAAATCAGCAAGGTGCTGAGGTGTTGCTTGCCAAAGGGCTGGAAAAATTGCCTGATCACCGGGGACTGCTTGATCTACAGGACTCATTATAAAAAATTACTGCCAAGAACTGCTCGCGAGCCTCAATCCTCAATAGCAATGATCCTGCCCTGCTTGTTCCATTCACAGGCATCATGCAGACAATTCAACATACGCTTCCAAATCTTTTCCCAGCAGCAACCATGGGTAAATTCCTCAACAGTGATAAATTGACTGTTGCTCTGAGCTTGAACTGCAGCTTCGATCATCCAGGGTGGGATATTCTCATCCTTTCCACCAGCCAGATGGTATTGCTGAATCTCCTCCGGTAATGGTGGCATACTCTTTGGATTCTCAGATCCAATCAACTTGTCATAGTCATGCAGATGGGTCCAGGCCTCAATGTCCAGATTACCAGCTAAAGTAACAACCTGCCTTGTCTGGGGAAATTCTGCAGCGAGAAACATTGCTATACCCCCTCCCCCACTGAACCCAATCAATACCAGGTCACGATACTTCCCTTGCTCCACTATCTTTTGTAAGACTGATGCCATACTTTCTGTCACCGTTCTCGAGTATCGTTCGTATGTCCAGAGTATCGGTGAGCAGGCAGAACTGCCTGAGCTTCCATGATAACAGGGCCGCCCCAGATAGATGCTGGGCGTATCATCCAGTGCCATCAGGCGTAGACCCACAGGGTTTCTGGGGGTGGGATCCCAAGCGATGACCTTTCCGTCAATCCAGGGGGTACCATCACCACCGAAATAGACATGTAACTCAGATGAGTCATCAGCTGGGCTATTTTTGTAGATGGTGTGGGTAAAACCATCCCCCTCAAGCTTTTGTTTATGCATGCCTAGCGTCGAAGCCTGCTGATCAAATCGCTCACTGGGAGATGAACATGCAGTCGCAAACAGCAATGCTGCGACGCACAAATTTAGTGAATATGTCATAGTCGGTGCATTATGCCATTTTCAGTATCATACAATTTGTCTATCCTTAGGTGAGAATGTATGAAACCGTTGTATGGAAAATAACATGTTACAGCTTCCCACCTTGAATCTAACCCCTCGATTTAGCCCCTTGACCGTGGTTGTCACCGCCGTGATTACCACATGGCTTGGCCTTTCCGGCTGCCAGTCCCAAGCAACAAAGGCAGAGACAGCCCAAAATCTGTCCAAAATCGGAGGCGATCCGGACAAATTACTTATCGTAGACTGCCTGCTGCCGGGACAAGTTCGCAAGTTAGGCTCAAATATGACCTATGTCTCCCCCAGAAGACCAATTAAAACCAGCGCCTCTGAGTGTGAGATACGTGGTGGTGAATATGTGGCCTTTGATAGAGCTGACTACCGAACCTCCTTACGGGTGTGGCTACCTCAGGCTCAAGAGGGTGACGCTGAAGCACAAAACTATGTCGGTGAGATATATGAGAAAGGGTTGGGTATAGAACCTGATTACAAAACAGCTGCTGCCTGGTATCAAAAGGCTGCTGCCCAAGGCAACTCTCGTGCACGTATAAATCTGGGATTCCTATACGAGAAAGGCTATGGGGTAGATAAGGATCTGGCACAAGCTCTGAATTGGTACCGAAAAGCCTCTGGCCTGGAAAATGACAACCTGCAATTCTCCTCCTCAGTCGAGATCTCCGAAGCAGAACGAAGTGAACTGCGACTATTGAAGCAGGAGCGACAGCAACAGATGGCTGAAACCGATCGGTTACGTAAGCAGTTGAAAAGTACCAAGGGGCAGTTACAGTCTCAGCGCACTAAACTGACACAAGCTGAGAATCGAATGCTCAGCCTGAGGAACGAAATCGGCTCCCGCACAGTTCTCACTACCAGGCCCTCGACCAACCCAGACAACAGTCAGGAACTCGATCAACTCCTGAACAAGCTGGCAGATCAGGAACAAGCTGTAAAAGCTCAACAGCTCGCCATACAGGAATTGGAATCCAGCCTCAGCTCTCAACGTCAGGAGATGAATAGTGCCCTGCAACTCTCAGCTCAGGAGAAAAAGCTCTTACAGCAGGAGCTGAGTACACAGACCAGTCAGGCAGCTGCATTAAAACAGAAATATGACCGCGCTCAAGATGAGCTTCTGAAAGCCAATCAGAATATCGATCAAAATCAGCCTAAACTCCAGGCACAGCGCAATCAGCTACAAGAGACACAAAAGTCGCTTCTGCAAGCAACCAACAGAACCATCAATCTTGAAAAAGAGGTAGCACGTCTGCTACGTGATACCGAAATCAAAGAGAGTGCAATGGGGGAACAAGGGGTTGCAGTAACTAAACTGAGACAGGAGTTGAATCAGTACCAGCAACGCCTGCAGAACCTTGAGCAGCAGAAAATCTCAGAAAGTTCTGCACTTAAGGGAAACATCGCCGCTCGTGAGCAAGAGATTGCCGAGTTAAACCAGAAACTTCAGGCTTCCCAGCAGCAACTTGACCTTAACCAGGAACAGTTGAGCCAACTCAATCCAGGCTTGGCCCGGCAACAGAAACTACTGTCTCAGACGCAGAAGGAACTCGTTGCCAGTAAAACCTCTGCTGCGCGAAAGGAGCTGGAGTTAAAAAGACTTAGAGATTCTGAGCAGGCCTATCTGAGTGAGATTCAGGAGCAGCAGGTAAAAATTGATCGCTACCAGGCTGAAGCACTTCGCTATAGAACTCAACTGGCGGATATCCGTACTCAGCGCCAAACTGCCTCGATTACAGGCCCAACGATTGAAATCATCGACCCACCCATTGCATTGACCAGAGGTGTGCCCAGTGTTCGCCTACGTTCCGCCTCTAAGGAGCGCCTGGTTACCGGTAAGGTGTCGGCGCCGGCTGGACTGTTGTCTTTTACGGTCAACGACCAAACACAGTCACCTGATCCACTCGGAATTTTTTCAACACGAGTCAAGGTTGAGGATGATCAGACTCCGGTAAAGATGGTTGCGGTTGATAAAAAAGGGCAACATACCAGCTTGGAGTTTCTGCTGATTCCGAAGATGCGTAATGTTACACAACCTGAAATTGTACCTGACAAGCCATTTGATCCACTCGCTGCAACCAAGCGACTCGTTGGTCAGGTAGACTTTGGTCAATATCATGCTTTAGTGATTGGTAACAACCAGTACGGACATTTCCCTAATTTGCTCAGTGCCAGTAATGATGCCCGCCAGACTGCAGATTTGCTACGTGATAAATATGGTTTCAAAACCACAGTACTAATGGACGCGACCCGTTACGATATGCTGTCAGCACTGAATAAGTTAAGGGAGGAATTAACTGAAAACGATAATCTCCTGATCTACTATGCCGGTCATGGTGAACTCGATCGCGTCAATCTCCGTGGTTATTGGCTACCGGTAGATGCTGAGCCGAACAGCACTGCTAACTGGATTTCCAATATCGCCATTACCGACATTCTCAACGCAATGTCAGCCAAACATATTCTGGTTGTGGCGGACTCCTGTTATTCAGGATCTCTGACCAGGTCATCCATGGCAAGACTCGATTCCGGTATGTCAGAGACGGTTAAAACAAAATGGTTGAAAGTCATGGCCAAAACACGTTCCCGCACTGTACTCACGTCAGGTGGACTGAAGCCGGTACTTGATCAGGGCGGTGGCAAACACTCTGTATTTGCCAAATCCTTCCTTAAAACCTTGTCTGACAACAATTCCGTATTGGAAGCGTATAAACTATTTCGAGGCCTGGCCAAAGAGGTTCAGCAGACAGCATCGAAATTCGGTATCGATCAGATACCTGAATACGCGCCAATTAAACATGGGGGGCATGAAGCTGGGGAATTTTTCTTCATACCTCAGGGATAGTCAGACAACCATTGAGGCGATTGGCCTGGCAACAATACTAACCAGGCCAATTACCGCTGCTTTGTTGCTAACTTCATCATAAGTGCTATAAACAATTGTCTGAGTTGACTGAAATAGCCAAGCGGCTTGTAAAATGTAGAAATTGAAACCGGGGTTCTCTTCTCCCTCAAGAGGGCGTTACAAAACCAGACCGCGAAGATTCGCAAATAAATTTTGAGCACAAAACAACGCAATCTCTTAAATTTTTCAGCCCTTAATGGTGCGGCACGGCCTCAACCTAAGACTTTTGCGGCTTCTCAGGGAGAAGAATATGTTGAGGGGAATAGAAAAAGCAGCAATTTTTTTCAATCAACTTATTCCCAGCTATTTCTCTGCAGAGAATGGAGCTGACTGGATTTAGTTAGGACAAATAGATTAAATAATTATACAAACCGGGGAGATTCTTAATGTTTTACTTTGGTAAAGCTGTAATATCGCGCAGGATTTTTATGATGTGGCTGAGATATCTCTCAGCCCCTCTACTGCTGTTCTATTCCATTGGCGCTTCTGCCGTCTATTCGATAGCGCCAGCTTCTCTCGACTTTGGAGATGTTGGGGTTGGCGTCAGCAGCACCCCAATGAGCGTCACCTTCAATAATGATAACACCACCTCCGCTATTGAGTTTACCTCTATCACCGCAACGGGTGACTACAGCATCACCCATAACTGCCCAATATCGCCTGCATTACTTGCTGAAACATTCAGCTGCACAATCACGGCCATATTCACACCCACTACTACAGGTAGTCGGACAGGCAGTATCAATATCGTTGGATTTGACCGGTCGATAGTACTAGGCGCCAGTTATCTTCCAATCAACCCTACTGTTGCACTGAGCGGCAATGGCATTCGAGGTGATCTGGTCCTGGGCAGTAATAATCTGGATCTTGGATCGGTAAATATCGGAACAACAAGCACTTCTGTCCCTGTATCATTAACCAATTCGGGTAATGCTCCTGTCACCATTGAGGCTATCGATGCGTCAGCTCCTTTTGCTCAAACCAACGACTGCCCAACTTCACTGGCGGCCAGCGGCAGCTGCACAATTATGGTCAATGTCTCCCCCACCTCAGTTGGAGACCTAGCTGGAACACTGACAGCCAGCGGAACAGGACCTCAGGGTGGAACCACTGCGAGCACTCCACTCGCAGCCGTCGGTCTGGCAGCTATTGTCACTCAAATCGATGTAAACCCTACCAGCTTGGATTTTTCTGAAATTCCAGTTGGCAGCAGCAGTGCTGACCAAATAGTGACCCTTACCAATCAGGGCACGACTACTCTGAGTAATTTAGTCGTTGCTGTGACTGGAGACTTCACTGAATCTAATGACTGTCCAACCACTCTGAGTCCAGGCAGCAGCTGTGCTATTTCTGTTTCAGCTGCGCCAACAGCAACCGGAGAGCTCAATGGATCAGTCGAGATCAATGGATTCGATGGTACACATGACCTGTTAGAGACAGTCCCTCTGATTGTGATTGGTACAGTAGCTGATCTGGTTACCTCTGAGACTGAAGTAACCTTTCCCGATTCATCTGTTGATGCGAGCAGTGATCCTCAAGTCGTTACCCTTACCAATCAGGGCAATGCACCATTGACAATCAACGACATTTCAGCAGAAGGCGATTTCTCACAGACCAATGACTGCGGTGCAGAACTTGCGGCTGGGAGTAGTTGTGACATCCAGGTGGTTTTTACACCGCAATCAACAGGAACCTCTTCCGGGGCATTGGTTATAGATACCAATGAGGGTATTTCCAGGATTGTACTTTCAGGTACTGCTGATGATCCTACACCTACACCGGCACCCACCGATAATCCTGTTGCTGACCTTCTGAGTCCCTACACCGGTGACAACCCAAATATTATTTCCGCCAGTATGGTCATCGGTGAAGCCTGTCCCAGTGGTCGTATCAGTGATCGCATGCAGGAGGACTGTAACGATGTAGTCGGTGCGGCTATCGGCGGCGATGCCAATACTGCCTCTGCCCTGAGCCAGGTCACCCCTGAGTCCGCTACCAAGGCCAACAGATCATCCCGTCAGGGTGGTGAAGCTCAGATTCGCAACCTGGGCTCCCGTATTGCTGCACTGCGAGCCGGTGCAAGAGGCCTCTCCTTCCGTGGACTCGATCTGCTGATCGACGACCAGAGCTTCTCTATCGATACCATCGCCCAGGCCTATAAAGGCCAACGTGGCGCAGGGGCCAGTGGCGACAATCCCCTCATGGAGAGCCGTCTTGGGGTCTTCATCACCGGTGATATCTCCACCGGTAGCAGGGATGAGACCGATCTTGAGGCTGGTCTCGACTTCGATACCTATGGTATTACCATGGGCGTCGACTACCGTATTACCAACAACTTCATCCTTGGTGGTGCCTTCGGTTATGTTGATACCAATACCGAACTGGAGAAAAATGTCGCTGAGATCGATACCCAGGGCTATAGCCTCAACCTCTACGGTACCTACTATGCTGAGCAGAACTATTTTCTCGATTTCTCCCTAGGTTATGGCGCCAACAACTTCGACCAGAGCCGAAACATCGTCTATCAGCTCGATGGTCTGGCCGATGTCAACCAGAACCTCTCTGCCGACTACGATGGTGACATGTTCAGTCTCTTCATCGGCTCCGGCTATGACTTCAATCGTGGTGGCTGGACCTTCGGTCCCCGAGCCGATCTGGAGTACATCAAGTCCGATGTGGATGGCTTCACTGAAGAGGCCTCCGATCCCATGGCTGATGGCGGCGGCTGGGCAACCCGGATCGATGATACGGATCAGACCTGGTTGACGCTGAAACTGGGTGGCAGGGTCTCCTATACCCAGAGCACAGATTGGGGCGTCATGATCCCCTATGCCCGCCTCGACTGGCTGCACGAATTCGAGGATGACTCGCAGGTCATCAGCGCCCATTTCGTCGGCGATCCAAATGGTCAGGCGATCCAGATCGAGACTGACGATCCTGATCGGGACTATCTACGCTTGA
>NZ_JBSYOQ010000015.1:0-54771 GCF_058244645.1 Candidatus Thiodiazotropha sp. AKAK3 | reverse complement strand
CTTACCAAGGGGTGCAACGCCGCAATCGCGGCTTGAGTGGCTTCCCGCAGGGCGAGGCAGGTGATTTAAACGCAAACTGAGATAGGCCTTGTCTAAATATAGGGTTTATATGACGCACCACACTAGTGTACCTCGTCATAGATTCTCACGCTAAATCACAAGTATAATATCCAATATCAGAAAAGGAGGCTTAGAGTCTCGTCTAAAGGGAGTAACACTAGTGCTATGCATACAATCAACTTCCCCGAAGCAATAAATCGAGAAATATTCCTTGCCGAATATTGGCAAAGAAAGCCCCTGCTGATACGTCAGGCGCTAGCAGATTTCAAGTGCCAGATAGAGCCCGATGAGTTGGCCGGTATGGCCTGTGAAGAGGGCATCGAGTCGCGTATGGTGCTCGAAAAAGATGGTGCAACCCCCTGGGAAGCCCGTTACGGCCCTTTTGATGAGAGCATCTTCGCCGAGCTGCCTGAGAGTCACTGGACACTGCTGGTGCAGGATGTGGACAAACACCTGCCTGAAGTAGCCAGCCTGCTCGACTATTTCCGCTTTCTACCAGACTGGCGTCTGGATGATGTCATGATCAGCTATGCAGCAGACCAGGGTTCCGTTGGTCCACACACAGATGACTACGATGTTTTCCTGTTTCAGGCGAAAGGTCGTCGGCGCTGGAAGATACACACCCAACCCGTAGATGAAGAGGACTACATACCTGGGCTCGATCTAAGAATCCTGCCAGAGTTTAAAACAGAACAGGAGTGGTTACTGGAACCGGGAGACATGCTCTATCTGCCACCCAATGTTGCCCATTGGGGCATAGCAGAGGGCGAGACGATGACCTGCTCTGTGGGGTTTCGTGCACCAACCTGGCTGGAGATGGCCTCAGCCTGGTTTGAAGCCCGGATTGAACCCCTTCTGCCCAAAGAGCGCTATCGTGATCCACCACTTAAGCCACAGATTGCCCCAGCCGAGATCCTCCCCACCTCACTTGATGGATTCAAGGAGAAGCTACAAGCCTGCCTTGATCAGCTCAATCAGGATGAGCGATGGTTTGGACGATTCGTAACGGAATCCAAAGAACACCTGCAAGTCAATCCACCCCTGGAGTTATTGCAGGAGCAGGCCTTTCTCAACCGTTTCCGTGAACAGGCTATTATCTATAGAAACAGCTACAGCCGCATGGCATTCAGTCGCTTTGAACAGGACGGTATGGATACACTCTATATCAATGGAAACAGCTACACACTGCCCACAACATCAGGTGAGTTTCTGCCCGTCATCACCCACTACCGGGAGCTCCATTTTGGCTATCTACAGGAGTGGTTGGAACAACCCGAATATCTGAGCCTGCTCTGCAAGCTCTACAATGAAGGACACTTTGTCTTCAGCCATGAATAACAGCTATACCATCCGTCAGGCCAAATGGCCCGAAGAACGAGAACTGTTGCGTCAGGTCAGAGAGCCGGTATTCATCCATGAACAGGGTGTACCTGTCAGTATGGAGTGGGATGATGACGACCTGATCGCCTATCATCTGATCGCACTTGATAGCCAACAAAATCCCATAGGAACCGCTCGTCTCCTGGGTAGTGGACAGATCGGTCGCATGGCGGTACTGCTAAAATGGCGCAATCAGGGGATTGGTACTGCCCTTTTGATGGAACTGCTGCAACGGGCCAGTCAAGTTGGACAGGAGCAACTCTTTTTACATGCTCAAACCAGTGCAGAATCCTTCTACAAAAATGTTGGTTTTGTATCTATCGGTGAAATATTCCAGGAAGCTGACATTCCCCACCGTAAGATGATTTTCTCTTTTTCTGAAGAGCACAATGAAGAAGATCTTGCACTTGCAACACTGGGAAAAGATGATGAGCTGTTTAATCTAACCAAACCTGAAGATCATCAGATACATGCAACCTCGATGGTAAGACAAGCCAAGCGAACCCTTTGTCTACTCAGTTATAATCTTGACCCGATCATCTATGATACCGAACCATTTCACGATGCTGTAAAGCAACTTGCAATGAGATCCAAATTCAGTCGTATTCGAATTTTACTACAGGACAACACCCTGGTAGTGCAACAGGGACACCGTTTGGTAGAACTCGCACAACGTCTTCCATCCGTTATTGAGATACGCAAAGCAACCGACGTCTATCTTGAAATTGAGGAAAATTATCTACTGGTCGATGATTGCGGATACCTGCATAAGCAACAAGCAGCAAATGCTAAAGGAACAGCCCGCTACAACAACCGCTATTTTGTCAAACGTCTTCAATCTCAATTCGATGAGGCCTGGGAATATGGCATACCTGACCGGGAGTTGTCGAGGTTACATCTGTAGGGAACCTCTGATCAATTCGTGAACTCGCATCTTGCCCCTAAAAAAGCGCCACTCGTCGTTCATTTGAAGTGACCAAACCTCTCTCTTCGCGCACGTAAGGAAGTACCCTTTGGGTGCGCCTTGATTGGCGCTTTTTTAAGGGTAACAGGGTCAATTCGATTAGTGTTAACAGGCCCTAATAGAGATTAGAACTTCATTCTCAACTTTTGTGGCCCCACTCTTCCTTCAGTGACGCTTTGTTCATTGCCAACCACTGCAGTGCAATGATGATGCTGGTCGAATTCGCCCTACCCTGATAAAGCTCAGCAATCGCTTCATCCGCATCCATCACCACAACTTTAATATCCTCTCCCTCATGATCCAATCCATGCACACCATCAGCACAGGTTGAGTCCACCTCACCACAATAGAGTTTAATACGGTCTACTGAAATGCCTGGACTGACCATAAACTCACATATTCGTTTCAATCGACCTATTTCACAATTTGCCTCTTCAATTGCTTCGCGCCTGGCAACTGACTCATCCGACTCCCCATCACTCTGCAGGCCTCCAATGGTTTCCAATAGCCAGGGGGGATTCTCAAAACCTACTGCGCCAATCCGGAACTGTTCGACCAAAACCACCTTGTCGTGTTGAGGATCATAGAGCAGTACAGATACAGCACCAATATCCTCAAGGCGCTCTCTGACAATTGGCTCACATTGACCTCCTAAAAAGAGATCATGGATGATCTTGTACCGATTTAGTTTTAAGAACCCACGAAAAACTTCTGTTGTTTCCTGGATTTTATAGCGATATTTCATAACCATGTCGTTTCATTACTGCCCTTTGCTACCTCTCCCTCCGGTAGAGTGTTGGGGTGAGGCAGTTTAAAAGAAATACTCTGTTTATTTTGATCCCCTCATCCTCATCCTTACCTTCTCCCAGAAAGATAGGGGGACACTCTGATTATGATTATGATGACTCTTGAGTGGATTGGCAAAATGATCTGGATATGCCTTCCTACGCTGGAGCATGGGAACGAGGGAGAATCTGCTTATTTCTGGCTGTTAATTTGGACGGTTACTTCAAATACTCTGCTCGATTCGGGCGACTTCTTCTATCATGGTAATACTTGTATTTAATCCGTGTTTCCAATCCATGGCACTCAACACAAAACCCGTCTTTGGTATACTTTTGCCTGAGGAAGCTATTCAATGTTGTGCCATCATCTTTATTTTTCCCTGCTTTTAACACAGCATGATACTCAACTTTATCAGCCTCCCAGGGTGACCAGTCATGCGGATCATGGCAGGTAATACAGGCGATCTGACCTGCATCTTCGACATTCTCATCTGAATCAAGGAGTGGCATATGCTCTGGATCTGAAACCATCACCAGATCCTTATAGGGGTGTGTGTAATCAGTTACAACCCGCTTCTTGCCAATGCCCTCATCATGATGGCAGTTCTGGCAGAGTCGATCTCGTTTAAGATGTGAGCTTTCACTCTCTTCAGGTAACTGACCAGCGATGCTTAACATAGGCTCTTCAGTTTCGTTTCGATGCATACTGTGGCAACTACCACATAACCCAGCCTGCTTTGGTGTCTCCTCAAGTAAATTTTCACTCTTGGGTGCACTATCACGTAAGTCATGGTCTGTATTGACTACAGACATTTCATTTTCATGACAGCTCTCGCATAGCTGCCCATCAGAAATACTTTCTATCAGACTTGGGGTCTGTTTATGACCGGCATGCACTGAGTGACAACTCAAACAATCTACTCTGGTCAGTTCTTGATCTTGAATGGTTACAGGTTCATCCAGATCAATATTGACCGGATGAACACCTTTATCTCGTGCCTCTTCCAGACTCTCAGCATGGTGACGGGTATGACAGGCGGCGCATAATGCGTCTACTTCTTCCTTGGACACAACCAGTAATGAACTATTTTCCCCTCCGCCATGAACCTTATGACAGCTTTCGCAATTCAGACGATTCAGTTTTCTACCATTGATCTCAACCGGCTCATCGAGATCAATTGAAACTGGGTGAATTCCCAACTCACGGGCTTTTTCCTCTCCTTCGGCATACAGTGATTCATGACACTGCCGACAAAAATCGCTATCTTTATTGCTGTCTCTCATCCATAGATTTTCATTGTGCTGGGTTAACCCTGTCTCCTCATCATCAAATCGATGAGGTGTATGGCATGTACCGCAATATGGGATTTTGTCTTCAACAAATGGATAGAGTTCAGGCAGTGGATCACCCCGATCATCTATTTTTTCGAAATGCTGATCCTTTTTTGAGTGGTAGTAGTCAGGATGCTGCTCCCCCTCACCAAGTGTGATGCGAGAGTCGATTACTGCACCGTGGTGACAACTCATGCACATCGCTTTACTACCAACAGGAGGCATTGGCCCTCTTTGCAGAAGATCTTCCTGATAATCCTCAGACCAGCTGAGATGGCAGGTTACACAATCCTGGCGGGTAGGTTTTGAAAAGTGTGTTTCCGTTTGATCCGGTTTTGGGTTGTCATTTGATTCATATAGTTGCAAGACTCGAACGCGATGTTTTGCCATTTCAACAATATAAACCCGCTCATTCCACTGAGCGATGCCTACAGGTTGGTCCAAGACAAGATCTGCGCCATTCTCATCCTTAACAATATCAATAAAACTACGCCCACGGAAATGTAGAATTCGCCCCGTGTATGAGTCAGTTACCAGCATCTGATCATTCTCACCAAGAGATAGGCCGTTTGGTCTCAGTAGACTTTTATCGGTTACGCCAAATCGTGCCACGGCGCCGAATGAGCGTCCCCGCTCATTAAAAATCTGTATCCGTCCATTGAGCACATCGACAACATAGAGATAGTTGTCCCGATCTGTTGCCATCATAAATGGATAGCGAAATTCCCCTTCTTGAGTACCAAAACCACCCCAACACTTGACCTGCACTCCAGTCGATATATTAGTTGAACAGACTCTTGAGTTGGCACGGTCACTCCAATAGACAAGATCATCAATGACTGTCAGCCCTGTCGGACTGGGTTCTACCTTTTGCTCACCTTTGTGTAAGGGTATGGTTCTACTGAAATCACCCTTTCTGGAAAACAGCACCAGTCGATTATTTCCACTGTCGGCAACAACAACCTCATTACCATAGAGGGCTAGATCCATTGGCAGGCTTAATGAATCCTCACCAGGAATGGAAAAAGAACCTAGAGCCTCTCCCTCAGGACTAAACATAACCACACGACCATTTACTCCATCAAGGACATATACCACCCCATCATCAGAGACTTTGACAGCGCTAGGATAGTTGAATTCAGCTTGCAGGTCATATAAATATTGGGCGTTTACAGTGGCTTCTACCTCCCACGACACAACTAACAAACCCAGCAATACCGTCACTATCCCCAAACTATTGGCTAAAGCAACAAATTGACTAACCAGCTTCATTGCAGCAGATCCATCAGCTTGATCGGCTTATCCTTGAACGCTTCGTCGTTTAGAAACCTGGAAATACGGTTCTTGGTGATCAGCTCTATCTCCTCTTCACTGAACCCAAGTTTGACGTAGTCGAGTGTAGGATTATCCTCAGTATGACATGTACCACACAGCGATCCTTCCGAATCTACAGGAAAATGAATTTTAAGGTGTAGCTCTGCTCTTTTTTCCAGATCACCCGCTTCCCATTCTTTTAAAAGGGCTGATATTTCCGGATGATCTTTTGAAAAAGTCTCGGCCCTCTGCTGATAAAATGGCAAAATTTGTTTTGTATTTGATTGCAGATTAGATGTTGAGTCTGATGACCATTCATACCAACGATATTCAAGATCTATATTTTCTGGATTGAAATGGCAACTGGTGCAAGCGAGGAAGTTTACATGCATATTTAAATAGCTGCGGTATCTTTCACTCTCCCTGTGTGGAAGATTTGTATGGCAAGTAACACAAAAATCCCTTTGGACATCATTATTCGGCGTATTCTGAAAATGGAAGGGTGATATCTTGAGTGGTTCAGCGAACTCTATCTGTTTATGCTTTTTTAACTTCTCGACACGCTTATCGAAGGCCTGACTATCCCAGTGAGCCTGCTTCATCTGAGAAATATAGAGTGACTCTGCATGTGTATAGCCTGTAATAAACATCAGCGCTATCAATGCTACAAGCCGGGTAAATAATTTCATCTCTTCTTCTCGTTAACTAGTTGATTACTGCTTTCATGAGTTATTCTCTTTTTTTCTATAGAGCCGTTTCAGCTGTTCACCCCAGCGTCGGTTTTCACTTCGTTTGAATATTCGATATTTAGAAACCTGATCTGTTTTTGAATTAGTTTTTTTCGGACGTTTTTTTCTAGCCAGAAACACTTTTTCAAATCTCTTACCACCAAGGATCGGCAAGGCATCTGATTTGGAACCAGCAAATATTGACCAGATAACACCAGCCGAAATGAATAAGATTGTCAGTGGAGCAAGAAAGAACAAGGCCTTATGCCACTGTGATTCCTGCCATAACTCAACCAGGGAGTAGTTCATAAAGTACCCAGGTACCCAATCGAGATCATGCATATCACTGACCAGAAAATCATCATTAAGGGGATTCTCAACATATCCGTGACATCCAGATGATCCACAGAGTTCTGGCAATTGCTCTGGATTAACAGCAGATTCAGGGTGCTCGGTAGGCAGTATGCCATGATGAAATCCTGAGGGTGCATGACACTCATTACAGGAGACACCATCACTGTTCCCCTCCTCTACCAACCGTCCATGGAGGGTCATGTCATAGCTTTCTGAAGCATGAACAAAATGGCTATCACTTGGTTTTTTTTCATGTGTTGAAGCATCATCTGCGCGCTCAGTCTTAGCCATTGCTTCACGATCAAGATGGCAATCATTACACATCCCCACCTCTTCCTGCTTGGTCCAACGAACACCAAGCAGACGACGCAGAATATGCCCACCCATCTGTCCATTCCAGACCTCTCCCTGATGACAGTTTCCACACACCTCCTCTTCGTGATCAAATATTTCCTTAAACATCTCTCGCTTATCCAATGATATATAGAGTGTGTTTGTGTGACATCGACGACATGATGGGGGGTGGTCGTTACGACTCTCATCCCAGCGGTTGGCAGCAGTCAGACCATCGACCGCACCTTTTCCATGAATAGACTCGACAAACTCCTTGGCAATGGGTTCGTGGCTGTATGCGACGCCCTGGGATGGCTCTTCAAGATGGCAGGACGCTGCACAATCAACCTCACCATTCTTAGGTTTGTGGGGATATTCACGGATTTTTCTGTGACAATCCCTGCATGGCACATTGCCATGTATGGAGGAGAAATAGTGATCAGAATTGATTGATGCGTTGCGAATAACCCCGTTTTCACCCACATAGGCGAGCCCTTCTGCCGCATGACACACCAGACAACCATCCGGATCCGATTGGCGTTCAGCAGCCTTAGCTTCATCCAGATTGAACCATAGCAGGGCAATACCTGAGAGTAGTCCAGCAAATATCCAACGCCTGCGTTTGTTCTGTTTAACCGTTTTTTCGATACCGGGGGTTACGGCAGTCCAAACCGGAGGGGGGGCAACCTCAACGCCTTTCTTGAGCCTTTTTGGCATCTTGTGCGAAGGCATAGGTAACCAATCTATCGCCCCCCATTCACAAGTGACAATACACTCACGACAGGACATACAGGAGAACTGATCAACCACTGCAACTCTGTCGACCATCCGCACTGCACCACAAATACAGACCTCAGCACACTCCCTGCAGCCGGTGCAGCGACTGCGTTCCACTCTGACACGGCGTACAAAGGGCAACTTGGCGCCTATCCGGTTGACCAGCCCATCAATTGCACCAATCGGACAGAGAAACTGACAATACCCTCTTCCCAACTTGGCAAAAAAACCAAGCAAAACCAGTAGGCCCAGATTTACAGCACCAATGGTGGAGATAAGATAGGCAATACCCCGAAGATCGCCACTAAAGGCTTCGAAGAGTCTCGGTAAAGTAATGAAGTTGCAAAGCGTACAGGCACTGAACCCTAGTGCCGGCAGCAGAATAAGATAGGTGATGAAGTAACCGTACCGGATCGGCACCTGAGGCAGTGAACGATAGTCGATTTTCCAGCGATCATGAAATAGTTTACTGACCATTTCAGGAAAACCACCCATGGGGCAGAGATAGCCACACCAAAGCCGTCCAAAAAAGAAAGTCACCGTCAAAATAGTGAGCAGGATACCGACCCCAATCGCAGCAGTTTCAAGTTGGCGGGAAAAATCATCCCATCCCATACCTGGAAACAACAGAAAAAAGCGTCTCATGCACATACCGCCACACAGATCACTCTGCTCAAAAATCCGGGGAATAAGCAATAGGGGTGAAAAAAGCAGTAGCGTCATCACTGAAATGGTTGCGTATCGAAACCAGCGACTACGAATAAAAGTTTTTAATTGTTCTTTATAACCAGGCGATGACACTTCTAATCCTCGAATTCATGGCAGGAGAGGCAGAGTGTTCCATCCTTTGCAGGCAGCCTGAGCAGTATCTCCTTCTCAACACGCTGATACTCAGATAGTGTAAATTTACTCTTCTGTTCAGCCTTCCACTCTTGTAATCGTTTTGCCTTATCTTCTGAAAACACCCTACTCCACGCAGTGCGTTTGTATAAGATCCCTTCATCAACAGGGTTCTCTTCCACCACCCGACCCGCGGGCGTATCAGGATCGATAACGCCAGCCTGATGAGGAGAATGACAAGTTATGCAAGCTATTTGACCCTCTTCATCAAGCGGGAGATTAACGTCGTGTTTTTTTTCTGCGAGATGTTTTAGCTCAAGAAGTTCTTCTTCAGGCTCTCTCATATGTACAAGAGCATTCAGATGGGGTGTTTTCAAATGGCACCCATAGCAGAGTTTTTCTTTAGATAAACGAAATTCCATTTCGTTGGCTTGATCCGTAATAGTAGGATCAGGCGTCTCGGTGTGACAGTAGATACAGCCTGAATCAATAATCTCACCTTGCTTATCTATCATCAGGTGCAGATTGTAGCGCTCGTGTTCTTGTTTCTCATGGCAGTGGTAACAAAAGTCAGTGAGATCCGGATAGGGCCCTAAATGTAGAAAATTGTGCTCATCAATGTCGACTTCATCCAGCGGTATCTCCTCAAGGTTTTCAATGCCATGACAGGTATCGCAAACCAACTCTTTTTGATCCCCTAATGCAAACTCACTAGGTAATGTCATATCAACAGGGATTGGAATCTCCACAGGATGGTGTAATGGAGGTAAATCATATGGCTCATCACCAAAGACCAGACTGCTAAAGCAACTCACGAAAACAAACAGGAACAGATAAACTAAATACTTCATAAGCCTGCCTGCGAAGCCTCACCATGGGTATGGCAGGGTCTGCAATCATCACCAACCAGATGAACACCACTCAGTCCATTACCGGTATTCAATCCACCTTCATCAACCTCAAACTGCATTGCATGGCATATAACACAAAGCTGTGAATAGTCACCCTGCTCACTCACTTCGATTAAAAAAACCTCTTCCAGAAAAGGAGATTCCGAAAGCAGCCGGCCACCCTTCAAGGTGTTATCGATGATCAGTTTTTCATTACTTGTACCATGTAAAGCATGACAATCGCTGCAATCGACAACCTGGGGATAGTGATACTCCCCACGCAGTCCGTTGTAGGTCCGCTCCCCCGACCCATCCCGCCAGCCGTGGTAATCGATATGCTGATAGTCATCTTCTAGAGCAATCAATGGATCAGTAAAACTTTCACCTTCGATCTCAAACCCGATCTGTTGATGATCGCGATTATGGCAACGCAGACAGAAGTCGGCCTCTACACGATAGTCTGAGGGTTGAGCGGTAACATCATTAAACTTGGTCAGATCGAGATTGAGGTCAAACTCACCATTCATATCTGAGTGTTCGTGACACACCAGGCAATCTTCATCGCCCATGCCGCCTTCTGGTCGCGGAGTGAAAACATGTGCATGGTTCCCATCAAGATAGGGTGCACTTGGAAGGTCTTCACCATTATGACAAATCAGGCATTCACGGGGTTGGGACGAGCCATTGTCCCCATGACATCCAGTGCAACTCTCGTAACCTTTATCTCTCACCATATCTTTGATGATGTCAGAGGTTTCCTGGTGAATGACGGTCATGGCATGACAGCCATCACAACCTTCCAATCCCCAGGCGAGACCGTTGTCACCATGACTCTGATCCAGCAGTAGACCACCGGGCTTAGAGGCATTCATCTCAGATTGATCTTCACCTCCACAGCCAAATAAAAAGAGTGAGAACAATATAATTAGCCAGCTTTTCATCGTGCACTCCCTGCATGGCATTCACTGCAATAGCCAGATTGGTGACAACCGGCACAATCAGAGGGGTTGATTCTGGCGTCAAGGCCGTGCCGATCCCGATAGCCCAGTGGATGAAGCATGCGATTTGAAGCGTTGCGCCGGAAATGACAATCGGTGCAAAAGTTCAAGTCTATGTGACACTCTCGGCAGGCTTGTTCATCAATCCTGGCGGCTTCAGTATGAAACCAGGTGTAATCCCCCCGGTGATCAGGAGGACGAATTGTTTGTGGGTCAGTATGGCAAACATCACAGGCCAACGGTGCAGTGCGTGTTTTCATATGACACGAGTGGCAGATGGCTTCGAGCGGTTCGTTATAGATCGTCTGCACATTTTCAAGCACTTTCAGATCAGTGATTTTGTTATTGTTAAATGGGTGGCATGCCATGCAGACATCCTTACTTTGCGACATGACTTCCATATGTGCATTATGAGGAAAATAGATATCAGATCTTTGGTGGCGTTTTTCCCACCAGGTTTTCTCTTCTGCTTTATCAACCATATCTTCCGCAAAAACCTGGCTACAAGCCGCTAATATGAGCAGTGCCAAAATCAACCTCATGGCAACTCTCCCACATTGGTTTGATAGAAGTCATACCGGAGCGATAGTCCGAGTCTATACTCATCATCCCGTGTTGAGTGATCCAGCCACTCACCACTTAAATCAAGTCTCAATTGGGATAAAACCTTATGAGCCAGTGAAAATGAGAGACCTTTTAAATTGTTATCTCCAGAAAGGCGTGTCTGTTTTTTTTGATAGACACTCTCCAGTTCAACAGTTGACATGGAAGTTATTGGCTGTCGATATCGCAGATAGATTGAGGTTGCGTAATCGTCATCTGATTCCATGTAGTCAACTCTGCCATCAATTACGGGACCAAAACGGGTGAAATAGATCAGCTCTGTTGCCAAACCAAACCCACCATTCCCCTGCTCTTGCCTGCTGCCGTTTAACTCAAAATTGGTTTCCAGACCAGCGCGCTTCGGCAAGTGCCAGACCCCTTTCAGAATCGATTGCCGTTCCATACTGAAAAAGCCGTGATAACGATCACGAAAAGTTTCAGGCTCTTCGTTCGGCCTGTAGTATCGATAGCCCAACCTGAGATAGCCCTGAGTTTTTAGGTCATAGTGGCTATCAACCACCACTCGTTGCAGGCTTTGATCATCCAGATTCATATCTGCTGCCAGATGGAAATCGTTTAACTGTAAATCCTCATCCAGCTCAGGTCGTACACCCGTAAGGCTCAAATGGAGATCCATCTGTTGACTATGAGCCCAACGCCGTTCCAAACCAAAATTAAAGTTCAGCTGTTTAAACTGTTTGGTCTGAACCAGAGATAACAGATCGTAGTTAGATGACA
The DNA here is from genome assembly GCF_058244645.1 of Candidatus Thiodiazotropha sp. AKAK3. Classification (NCBI taxonomy): domain Bacteria; kingdom Pseudomonadati; phylum Pseudomonadota; class Gammaproteobacteria; order Chromatiales; family Sedimenticolaceae; genus Candidatus Thiodiazotropha; species Candidatus Thiodiazotropha sp. AKAK3. The sequence continues at coordinate 42,675 of NZ_JBSYOQ010000015.1, read as the reverse complement.
GCCCAATAAGCAGGTCAGCATCCTCCTCCCAATAGCCTTCGATGCGTCTTGGCTTTCCTCCATAGACTCTCCAGTCGATAGCAGATAACTGTTGAGAGATTGAAATACCATCAAGGGTATTGAATCCGCCATTCTCGATTATTTCAAAGCGGCCAAGAGTAAGATCCGGTCGTTCACCCTTGCCATCACTGCGGATATAGCACTGATAAAGTTGACCCGATGTATTAGCTTCTCTAGCTTCAACAGCGAACTGAACCCCCATATCAAGACCAGTGGAGAGATCTTTGTAGTAGATTGCACTCCATTGCTCAAGGGAGGTCTCTGTCTCGCCAAAGTGAGTGTTATCCACCTGCAACCGGAGTTCAGTGTCTCCAGATATCCCCGCCCTAGTATCTGTTACGATCGGTATAAGCAGGAGGTTGCAGACAATCGCATAGATTGTCGATCTATTCATCTCTACCTTGAATCATCTTTTTAGGGGACTTTTCCTTGAATGCCCCCCAGCCAACCAGTGATACCAAAGCGACTGCACAACCGGCACAACCGGTACAGATGCCGAGCGTCACAATGGTACATTGTGACGTCAGCATCATATGCCCGGTTGCGAACCCAGCACCAGCAGTCCACGGCAACAGCGCTGAGATGCGCTTAGGTTTACTTTCCATGAGATTGGTTGAGTGTCGTTAGCTAGCCTTTCTTCTCAACAACCGGAACCCAAGCAATATAAATGGCAGGAGTAGCAAAGCGCCACCACCACCTCCACTACTGCTGCTATCACTACCACTATCTCCAGCCGAATCACTTTCACTCTTTTCAGCTACGGCAAAAAAGCTCAGGTGGTCTGTTCTGATTACCACATATCCATCTTCATCTGAAGTTGCCGGTTGTGCTATGACAATCTGGTCAGACTGTAGATCACTCCAACTCTCACCAGTTTCAGATGAGATCACTGTTAGGGCGTCACGATTACTACCGGTCCAGGGAAGTTTGATGAACAGTGGTGTACCAGGAAACTGTTCTACAGATTGACCATCCGCATTCTTGGCTTCAATCTTATAAACCTGTGATAGATTCATGCGTCCAGCCTGACTTGCTGCCTCAACAGATGCGCCATCTTCTACCCGAATCTGAAACCGATAACTCACCATCACCGCTTCAGCCTGACCATTCTTGTCAGTCATTATCGCAGTATCCTGAACCATCGGATCTCCATAACGGGGTTTGAATGCATAGATGGAACTGGACGATGACATCATGCCTCTAAGTAATGAAACCTCATCATTTGCAAGACCCAGGCTAGATAGTCCTGACTCCGCTTCCGACTCAATCATGTAACCAGCAAAGACAGGTACATTTGCCGATCCCAAGATAGATAACGAGGGATTCAAGGCTGTGTAGTAGAGCAGGTCTTCAACATTCTCAGTAATAGTTCCTTCATCATCAACTTTCATTGAAGGAAAGGCCATTTCGACAATACCTTCGTCGATGAGACGTTTATCTGGAAGTTCCACTACCGTTTTACTGTTAGAAGCGCCAAATACACCAGACGTCGAAACCAACGAACTAAAGGCTCCACGAGATGTCTTTTCATGACACTCCTCACACTGAACAGATTCAGTTGCAGGACGTGTATTGTGTGAAAGGATATAGAAGTTTGATGCTCCCCAAACCAACACAGCGTTAGGATTCTCAAAGCCTTTGGATCTAAGCAGGGAGTCGTAGGCACCCTTCTGTGCCACAATGCCCGCGTAATCGTCTGGATCGGTAAAACGCCAACTTCCATGGGACATTCTCACTGCAACGTCGCCCAGAGTCTCACCGGATACTGGATCGATCAAATAACCAACTCGGTTGCCCTCACTATCCGTCTCCATTTTAAAAACGCTGTTGCGTTCTGTCTGATTGAGAACGTGGTTATTGTTTCTATCTCTCCACAGTGCACGATATCTTGCGTTGTAGGGCTTAATCTTCAAAGTGCCGTCTTCGGTGGCTGCATAGCGATACATGATCTGCATCGGTGTTCCACGAGAGGCTTTGTCAGTGATATGACAGGTTTCGCAGGCTAGAACGTCCAGATGTGTCTCAGTGATACGATTCAGAGAATCCTCCGTGTAACCAGCCATATCACCTGCCAGCTTCCAACGCTCACGGTGCGCACTCAACATATCCTCATGACCAGATGGGATCGCGGGCGTTTCGGCTTGTTCATGACAGTAGACACAGGACTTCGCTGGTGGTTCGTAGTCTTTGTCATTTGCAATATCCATATCAGAATTGCCCTTCAGGAAATTATGATCGGCATCCAGGTCCGCTTGATAGCCAAAACTCTTGTTAAAGTAATTTCTACTATGACAGGCATTACAGTTTTCGATATTTCGCTGTTCGCCATTAGCTTCTGTCCAGACTTGTCCCTTATGCACGTCATCCTGGTAATCCCGAACCTGAAGACCATCTTCATCGAATATTGCATCAGCCCCCTCGCCAAAGCCGTAAAAGCCACGTCTTGAATTAGAGGTGCGATGACACTTCATACAGTTGTCATTACCGGGATAGCGAACCATCGGCAGGGTCACAAGACCCTGCTCGTTAAATGCATCAGCGTTCCATTCAACAATCGGAAGCCCACTATCGTTCAAATCGAAATCAGAGACCCCAACAACGCCATCACTATCGTCATCATTTCGTACAAAACTGACCAGTGACTGATCCTGTTCACTGTCACCACTCATGTTGAGATTCATAAACTCAAGCATTGCAGTGGCCCCATAGCGAAACGCCCCTGAACTGATCAGGCTCCTACGCAGAGTGGAAGCATGTGATGATGCAGCGGTTTCAGTAGAAAGTCTTGAATCATGAGAGACCATCTCTGAAAAGTTTACATGACAGATCAGGCAATCGTTTTCCACAACACCACTCGATTGCCAATCCCATAATTCTACAGTAGGCTCCCCATCTTCATTGACACTGCGACTGTAGTAATCTCCATCAAGATGATCAACGGTAGCAGGATCTACATGATCATATCTTCTACCATCGCGATCCAATTCCATCCAGCCGCCACCTGAATGGCACCCTTGGCAATTCTTAACCAAATCAGGTGCACCCTTATCGGAAAATGCATCAATGGAAGCATTCTCTTTTTTAGCCAAATAGTATGAATTATTGCTACCCATGCAGTTGTATCCACCAAAATAACCTGGCGAAACAAGGTGTGGCAGTCCGTGATCCTCACCGAAATCGTCTCTGGCTTCATCCCTGCCCTGCTCGATGTGGTAAGCATGGGTGATCTTGTCGTAGTCGTGGCAACCACTACCTGCACAACTCGCCTTTGGGCTATAAGGCATTCCACTACCTAGTACATGCTCGCCATCCTCTGTTAATAGAGGTATTTGAGGATGAGCAACTGTTTCATCCAATACACCTGCCGATGTACAAGTCATATGCAAACTGAGTAAAAGTACCCCAAAAGCTGTCTGCACTATCCGGCTTTTAAATCGAAACATCAATAATCTCCCTTCATTGGTTTTTCTTATTAGCTAGTAGGCCGTGGTGTAAATTAGGCAACACTCAGTCGGATCACTAGATTTAATCAGTACTCACCATCAGCATCATTCGTGCCATATACAGGATCATCAATTATTACAATCAATTACATATTTCTTTCATCCATTTGCAACTTGGTTTTTGGCGTTAAATAACCCACCTCTCAGGGATATAACCTACTTCTGAAAAAAATAAAGTAGGTCATATCGCCCACCTTGCGTTATATGGCGCATTTTGATTTATATTAGTCACATGATTACTTCTAATAATTCAACAAGTTAACCATTGGCCTCATATTTGCTTATTAACAGGGCGTCTGCCAATGGATACGCAGCAAGCTGAATACTGATTCAGGATCAAACAGCCAGGGATGGATTAATTGCAAACTAGAGAGCCACAGATTGTCTTCTGGATATCGATGCCTCGGCACTACGTTGGCCTCACTTCCTGCAATGATTTGATCCTGTTACTTCTTAGGGAATGAGAGCTGGCTCGTCCATCAGGATTTAGTGTGACAACTTTTTTAAACCCTAATTAGCAGATAGAGTCGTATGAAGACCTCGATAAACTATAAATTAAATCTCCCCCTCCTCCCTTTTCTCTCAATCTACTGCCTCTCTCCGACATTTGCTGAAGAAGCAGAGAAAGCTGTTTCTGAAGAAGAATTCGATGTCATCAGTGTTACCGCCTCACGGGTAGAGCGTAAAACCAAAGAGGTAGCTGGCTCTATTGAAGTTATCGACTCTGAACGCATTGAAAGCGAGAAGATGTTCAACATCAAAGACGCCATCCAGGGTACCCCTGGTGTGCTTATTAACTCCAAAAACTCGGCCTATGACACGCGTTTGATTATTAGAGGGGCCGGCCAAAAAGCCAACTACGGCGTGCGTGAAATCATGGTCATCAGAGATGGTGTGCCGATGACTGATCCTGACAGTTTCTCACGCTTCGACTTTATCGATACTCAGGACATCGAACGAATCGAAATCACCAAAGGCCCAGGTTCGCTCTTCGGTGCAGGTTCCGCCGGCGGTACCATACAAATCATCTCAAAATCTGTGTTTGACACAGACAGTAACCGCTTCAAGCTGGGTGTAGGTGAATTCGGACAGCAAAACCTGCACGGTCGTCTTGCCGGTGATATCAACGACAGCAATGCTGTTTCAGTAACGGCTTCATATAGAAAGTCAGACAACGACTGGCGTGACTGGAATGAGTTCGAGTCCAAACAACTTGCTGTCAAACACGGCTATCTGCTTGATAACGGCGGCACTCTCGAATCAGAAATCAGTTATCACGAAGCTGATGTACAGCTGCCAGGCAGCATGGATGAAGTTGAGTTTGAACGCTATCTTGACACCGGCGAACAGAAGGACACTAGCAGTAGCCCCTGGCAACATAGTGGTCGCTATTCAACGATTTGGTTCTTCAACTCCCGCTATGAACAGGAGTTAGAGAATCTCACCATCAAACCCCGTATCTATGCCAATCAATGGGACCACTACCACCCGGTAACCGGCGCAATCAACGACAACCCAGGCACGACTGTAGTAGGCACTGACCTTGAACTTGCCTACGCGCATCAACTCTGGGGGGAGAGCACCCTGGTCGCAGGCATAACTGCTCGACGTGATAACACTGAGGATTCCAAAAAATATACCTATGCCGATGTGGAGACATCGCCACCCCCGGCCTGGAATCCGATGGGCCCTGAGACTATTTTACATACCAACTCTGATGAAGCCGGAGAGCTGCTTGAGGAGGAGGATGCAACTAATACCCTATATGGCTTCTTCATACAGGAGACGTTACGTCCAACAGACAAAGCCACATTGGATATCGGCTTTCGCTACGACCGAAACAATTTTGATATCGATAACACCGCCTATGGTGAATACAGCTACTCTGCTGGCACCTATACCTACTTCGATTCACCGGAATACACCAAGACTGATAAAACATTCAATCTCTTCTCACCCAAGTTGGGGCTGACTTACGAACTTAACAAACTTATGAATATCTATGGCGTAGTTGCACAGTCAGGGCAGGTTCCTTCTGAATCAGAGATACAGAGCAATCCAAAACTGGATGCTGCCACCGCACGTAATGTAGAGATTGGTTTAAAGGGTCGCGAACAGGATTGGTCATTCGATCTCTCAATCTATCGCACCACAGTCAGTGATGAGATTGTCTCAGTCCTCGATGAAGATCTCACCACTGAGTTTCAGAATGCCGGTGAAACCTTAAAGAAAGGTATAGAACTGAGTGGACGCTATGACATCACCCCACGCATCTGGCTTGAAGGCAGCTTTGCCTATAGCGACTATACCTTTTCCGATTTCGAAGAGTTAGTGCGCACTGGTCGAACTCAAACCCCTGTTGACCGTTCCGGTAATCAACTGCCCTATGTTCCTCGTCAGCAGTATGGACTGGGAGTAGGTTACAGCCATCCACTGGGTATCAAAGCCGTGCTCCGCAGTAATAGCTGGGGCAGTTATTACCTCGATAACGCCAATACTGAAAAATATAATGGCTATGAGTTCTTAACCAACCTGCTGCTCAGTTATCAGACCGGCGCTCACAACCTGTCACTTAATGTCGAGAATCTGTTCGATAAGTATTACGCCACTGAAGTGAAGAAAAGTACCAGTGGTGATAAGACCTACTCTGCAGGTTCGCCCCGTAGCGCCATGTTGAGCTATACCTATCTATTCTAAGGCTCTTTACCAATGAAACGTCAAATCTTAGCAATGATTCTTGGCTCCGCCCTGCTATCACCTCTTGTTGTGACAGCAACTGAGCCTCAATCCATGAGCCCTAAAAAACCAACTAACGCCCATAACCACCGGGACCCCAAGTCGTTCCTCATTGAAAATGGTGATAGTGCAACAATCACACTTTTTAAACCGGATCTCTCCTCTGAGACTTTAACCGCAGAGATGGGCAAAGTGACAATGCCGCGAACCGGTGTCGATAACTATCATGCCCTGGTTGTAGAAAAGGATTGGGGGAATTATAAAGAGGCGATCATCCATTATCAGTATATGTTTGGTCGTCCCAGTCATCAAAGTCCTGACAAGTTGATTGCTTTGCAAAAGACTGAGTTTGAAATCATACCTGAACCGCTACCTAGAGAGCACTACCGATACCACAGTATGCAGGAGTGGGAATTCCGGCTCCGCTTTAACGGAGCGTATCTCAGCGGACAACCGCTTACCCTGAACACATCCAACGGCTCGCAGCAAACCCTGACCACTGATGAGAATGGACGAGTCACATTTACGATTCCCGATGACTTTCCTGATCTGGTGGATGGCGTACGGGATAAGCGGAACGCTCAATTCACTATCATCAGTGAATATCAGCAAGACAAGGTTACCTACTCCACTCAGCTGTTTGCAGATTATCAGGTTAACCCTAACCACTGGCAATCGACCCAACTCGGCTTTCTGGTGTTGGGCATAGGATTTCTCGCCGGGGGCTATCTGGGACATAGCCTAAAAAGCCGTGGAGAGAAAACATGAGTGCATTCAATCTTTCAATTGTGCGTAAACTGGTACAGATCAGCGCCTTTCTCTTTTTCGTCTATGGTGGCGTCATTACGGGTTACTACCTGGAGGATAAAATCAGTGGTGCATTGCCGGCCCTGAGTTGTGCTTATGACTTTCAGGGTTCCGATCTCTGCACCTTGATTCCAATCCAGCATCAGATGGATCATCGACTTGGTGAGACGATCGTCAAAGGTGGCAACCTGATGATGGGAATCATGCCAACTGTGATTACACTGGGCACTTTTCTGGTTCTGTTTGTACTGCTCAATAAGGCTTTCTGTGGCTGGATCTGCCCACTTGGAACTTTTCAGGAGCTGTTGCAGATGATCGGCCAAAAAATAGGTCTACAGCGTCAGCACTCTCTTGCAAAACCTCTGGTTTCCCGTATTCGCCCAGTGAAGTGGTTCATTTTACTCATCCTCGTTTTTGGCTTTCCCCTACTGACAGGGATGGGACTATTGAACCATGATCTGGGCGATCCTTTCTGTAAAATCTGCCCTAGCCGGATACTCACAACCCTGGCCACGGGTGATACCAGCCAGCTCTATGTGGATACAGCCAACACAACCACCATTGTGCTATCTCTGGTTGCAGATTTTCTGTTCGGTCTGATGATTGCCCTGGGACTTACACTGCGTCAGCCCTTTTGCCGAATCTGTCCGATGCTGGCACTGCATGCTGTGTTCCGTAAGTTAGGACTTCTGCGGCTGATAAAAAATGCTACGCCACGCTGTGAGCGCTGTGGTCTTTGTGCCAAGGCCTGCCCGATGGATATTCACGAAATCCACACTGACATGGAAAATCGAAATGTAACTTTCGAGGATTGCACACTCTGTGGACGCTGTGTGGAGTTTTGTCCGGATAAAAATGTACTGCAACTTAAATATGCATTTATCCCTATCTTCAGCGCCGATCCCCAATACTTTAAGAAGCGTAAAAAATCACAGACTACCTGGGAAAAACAGAATCTCATCAATTGGTTTAAAAAGGATCGCCCAAAAGGAGAGGCTAAATCTTCATGATCCCGATAGAACCTGTCAGCCTCAGCTTTGGGTCTGCCCTGCTACTCGGGCTCAGTTTTGGCTCCGGCCCCTGCACCATTGCCTGCCTGCCCTATTTAGGGCCTGTATTTACCAGCAGTGAGCAGAACTCCTGGGGAGCCTGGCGTACACTACTCCCCTTTTCTCTGGGTCGTGCCTCCGGCTATACCTTACTGGCGGGGGCAGCGGGATGGGCAGGGCTCTGGGTAGAGGACCTGGTTGCCGGCCCTTGGGTACGCTGGCTACTGGGAAGTGCAACCGTATTGGTGGCACTCTCAATCATCTGGCGGCGCCACAATAAAAGCTGTAGTTCGAGTTGCCAGACCACTACAACTGTTAAGCTCGAGCCAACATCACCAGGCTCATCCAACTCTCTGGCGACAAAAAGTCTCCCTGGAAGTCTCTATATGATGGGGCTTGGCATGGCCCTTAACCCCTGCGCACCCCTCACAACACTTATTCTCGCCGCTGCAACCAGTGCCAGTATCCTCACTGGAGCCTCCCTCGGTGCAGGCTTTGCTATGGGCGCAGTTTTACTACCGACCCTGGTCTTTGCCACTGGCCTCGCCCATTTTGGCCAACAGATCAGAATACACCTTAACCGTCATCGTACCGCTCTGGAAAACACCAGTGTCGGACTACTCATCTTGATAGGATGCGCAACTGCTATGGGATGGATTACACCATGAATTTTGCTGAACTGATCACTCGGGGAGGACCGGTCATCTGGATACTCGCCGCCTACTCTTCAATCGGTCTGGCCATCGTGCTAGAACGCCATCTACTCTTTGCACGCTTACGTAAATTACCCAAAACCTGGTTACCAGAACTGAGTCAGTTGCTTGACCAAAAAGATTGCCAGCAGCAAGTCAGTGAACTGAAGGGGCCGGAAGCCAGGGTCATCCGCGCCATGGTTGAAGCCCATGCTGAGGGGGTGAAAGATCTGCAGGGGGTTGGAAGTCGAGTACGTAATGAAGAGATTCAACGTATGGAGTTCGGCCTGCGTACACTCTCCATTCTTGGTAATACAGCTCCCCTGCTCGGACTGCTTGGAACCATCACCGGCATGATCAAAGCCTTTATGGTGATAGAGAACGCGGGAGGCAAGGTGGACGCCCAAGCCTTGGCAGGTGGTATCTGGGAAGCGATGATTACGACCGGTGTAGGTCTTGCTGTAGCCATTCCGTTGCTGTTAATGCTCCACTTTCTTGAAGGCAGTGTTGAAAGAAGAGCACTGTCGATGAATCGCTGCATATCACTGCTGCTTGAACGCCGCTCACAGCCCGCAGCAAGAGAGGATAGTGATCAGACCCACCATTGGGAGAATATTACAGATGGAGTATGAGTACAGGAGACGTTCCAACCATGTGCTGAATCTTACTCCTCTGATTGATATCATATTTCTACTGCTGGTCTTTTTTATGCTCACTGCCCATTTTATTGAAGATGAAGCGATTGATATTCAGCTTCCTGAAGCAGTCAGCAGTACTCCAAGCAGTGAAGATGACACTGTAGAGGTCTCTCTTTTGCCTAGTGGAGATATCCTGGTAAATGGGCGACCTACAAGAGTCGATCGACTTGAAGAGGCGCTTCGCGGGGCGTTACACGCTTCCAGCAAGCGCTTCGTACGACTAAAAGGCGATCAGACCGCTCATTTCGGCACTGGCATCAAGATCATTGATGCGGCACGCAGTGCTGGTGCAGAATCCCTGGATATAGTAACTGAGAAGCCATGATTCACTATTTCTCGGGACGTCATATTCTGGCGATATCTATCTCCCTCATACTGCATCTTGTTATTTTTACCTCCTGGTCTGACGCCAGGATCAATCAAGCAAAATTGGATCAGCCGAAAGCTGACCCACTATTTGTTCAATTAAACTTAAACCAGACCAGGCCCAAAGTTGTTCAGCAGCAAGCGCCAATTGTTAAAAAGGAGAGTGAAACTCCCACCAAACCAAAGCCCAAGCCCAAGCCCAAGCCCAAGCCCAAGCAAATTGTAGAGAAGAAAATCCCGACTAAAACCAAACCAGTGGAGAAAAAAACTGTCCCTGCTGAAACAACTCCTCAGGTTGTTGAGGAACCTGAGCATGTAGTTGTAAGTCAACCCTCTCCACCCAAAGCAGAACCAAAGGCGAATATACTTGAGCAGTATATGGCTGAGCTACTAGCGAGCATCGAAAAAAAGAAGCGCTACCCCGCCCTTGCCAGACGTAAAAACATAGAGGGGAGAGTCCAGGTTCATTTCATGCTCACCTGCGATGGTCAAATCTCCGACCTGGATATCAACGGTTCCCACAGTCTGTTGCGCAAAGCTGCCAACAAAGCGATCAAAGCCGCACATCCCTTCCCGGAGATCCCAGCTGAACTCAGTTGTCCTCTACCTATAACCTATGCCATGGCATACACACTGGATCAATGATTAAGCGTAATTGATTTAGCGAGTCAGGAATGACACCATTTTCTCTACTGGAATATTTAGGCCATTGGTGTTTTATTGTAGGTCGCTTTTGCAGTAGTCTGTAGTGAATAACCACAACAATCTGGCAGAATTCCTGATGATACCTTTTCCAGTCATTGGCGTTACACGACCGAACTTTCTGATACTCACTCCGGTATGTGTCTCCTTGGGAGTAGGAAGCGTTCTATTGTCTGGACACCCGGTTTCATGGCATCTGCTTGCAATAGTGATTTTGGGTGCTCTGATGGCCCATATCAGTGTCAATGCCCTCAATGAATATACAGATTTTCATTCTGGTTTGGACGCAAAAACTGAACGAACACCCTTCAGCGGTGGCAGTGGCACATTAGTGCTTCAACCCAACCTGGCCCCCTATGCCTTAAGAGTCGGGGTGGTATCACTACTGATAACCCTGGGTTGTGGCCTCTATCTGATCCAGGTAATTGGCTGGGGGCTGATTCCCATCGGACTGCTGGGTATATTGATCATCATCACCTATACCAGCTGGATCAACCGAAGTCGTTTTCTGGTATTGATCGCGTCAGGTTTCTGTTTTGGACCACTGATGGTAGTAGGAACACATTTTTCGTTGACTGGACAATTCAGTAGCACAGCACTTTTGCTCTCGTTAGTACCTTTTTTCTTTGTCAATAATCTACTACTGCTCAATCAGATACCAGATATAGAGCCAGACAAAAGTGTTGGTCGTGATAACTATGCAATAGCCTTGAAATCTAAAAAGAGAGCTCTGCTGTTTTTGAGCTTTTGCGCAGCTGCCTATGTTTCAATCATTGTCGGTGTTCTACTCGGATTAATACCATCAGCATCGCTGATCAGTCTTATTACAGCCCTGCTCGCTTATCAAATCTATAGTGCGATCAGGGATCATGAAGGTGCCACAGATCTTCTGATACCCAGTCTGGGAAAAAATGTTTTACTGACGCTCATCACCCCTGTTCTGGTATTTCTCGGCATATTAATTGATATTGCGTAGCGATAAACCCAGTTACATAGAATTACTAACCATCTTACGCTTCTCCTGAAGATTTTCTCGATCATCCACAAAACAAAAAAAGTGTGACCGAATACCGCGAAGCTCTGCTTGGCGAGTAGTCCATGTGCTCATTTTGTAACGCTCAGAGCCCCATGCTTGAAATAGCGACGGCAGGCGTTTTTGGTGCGGCTGAGGGTTACCGAATTTACCGAGCAGCCCACTAGGGTAATCCCCAGCTTATATTATTCAAAACTTCCTGTAATGATACTAAAAGGAAATTCAATTCGAGTGAGGAGTAACCATGATTAACTTCAGTGCAAGATTCCATCAGAGTTCTATTCACTCGAAAAACAGTGCTAATGCGAATAGCAGTTCTTCGGCTATCAGTGATGAGCAGATCATGGACATGGGTGCACCTAAGAAAGTCAATCCCCTGCTATGGGATCTTTCAAACCCTCAAGAGCGGCGTACGTTAATGGAAAACGCAAACAGTATGGAAGCGGGAAATAGCGAACCTTTCAATGCCTCAGCCAGTAACACCAACGTTCAGCAACCCCCCTCTGGATTAACACTAAATCAATATAAAATAATTGACTACAGCAAATACGCTCAAGCAAGTAACCAACCTGGCACTGAGTCCAGAGATAGATCTTCAACAGAACAGAACAGTCAGGCTAATCAGTCACAATCTGGATCGTCCTCTCAACCCAGCGAACAGGACTCACTGGCACAAGTCACACAGCAATTCCAACAACGTTTCCAAAATAGTGCCGAAGAGAGCACTCTATTTCATGACATCATGAAAAAGACTTTTGGAGATCAATACAACCAAGATAAGGCCGAGACAATTCGCCAGCAGACATTAAAAGGTGACTTTAGCTGGATGCCTGACATAAAACTCGTTAACGAAAATCAACTTCAGGATCTATCCGGCACCCAAACAGATGGAAAAGCGTTTGGCGCATATAGTGAAAGTAACGATACCGTCTACCTGAGTAGAGAACTTCTACAAACAGATGCAGCCCAAGCTGAAAAGATACTTACCGAAGAGGTTGGGCATGCGATTGACACAAGAGTTAATGTCAAAGATGCCCAGGGTGACGAGGGAGATATCTTCTCCAGACAGATTCATGGCGAATCAATCTCCACTGAAACTTTGAACGAGCTAAAGCAGGAAAATGATAGTGGTGTAATTGAAATTGATGGCCAGAAGATCGAAGTGGAATATGGACTCTTTAGTAGTATCAAGAAGGGTTTCAAAAGTATTGGCCGTGGCATCAAGAAGGGCATCAAAGGCATTGGCCGCGGTATCAAGAAGGGTATCAAAGGCATTGGCCGTGGTATCAAGAAGGGTATCAAAGGCATTGGTCGTGGCATCAAGAAAGGCTTCAAGAGTATCGGCCGGGCAGTAAAGAAGGGAATCAAGAGTATTGGTCGAGGGATCAAAAACACCTTTCAGAAAATTGCCCAGAGTAAAATTTTCCAAGGCTTGGTAACTATTGCGCAATTTGTACCCATCCCCGTTGTTTCGATGGTCGCTAAAGGTATCAATCTTGCCATGTCAGCATACAATGTATATCAAGGCGTAAAACATAAAAGCTGGGGTATGGTGCTCGGTGGTGTAGCTGGCGCTGCCAATGGTCTATCCGATATTGGTAAAGCATTTGGCGCCTCTGCTGGATTTATTGATAAAGCAGCAAATATTGCCAAGCATGTAGGAAATGCCTCGATGACTTACAAAGCCATTGCTGAGGGTGATTTTCTAGCTGCTGCGAATCTTGCCGCAAACTACTTTGACGGCAACGCAAATATAACTTCCACAATTGAGCAGGTGGGGAGAGTCAATCAGACCTACAACGCCGTTAAGAGTGGCGACTACCTGGGTGCTGTCGGTGTAGGATCATCCCTGCTGCAGGATTTCACAGCTGAAAGTGGTGATAAGATTCTGCAAACAATTGGTCAAAACGCAGATGTCTTACGCAATATTGATCACGCAGTAAACAACGGAGACTACAGCGGTGCTGTATCAATGTTAACAGAGCAGTATGGTGACAACCTGAATCTCAGTAGCGATGAGAGGAAGAAGATAAATCAGGTCACACAAGCATTGCAAAATGTACATCAAGCAAATCAGCTTATAAAATCCCATGACTATGCTGATGCAGCTCAGTTGCTACTGCAAACAGCTGAAAATCATAGCAGCACCCCTGAATCTAAACAGCGACTTATTGAGGCCAGTCAAAAAGTCGATCAATTGAATAACGCTGTAACTGCAATTAAAGATGGACGCTATGCTGAAAGCATCATGACTGCAGGTGACCTTTTGAACTCACCAATTGATGATGAGAGTCGTAAACTACTAACAGATATCCAGACTTATGCTGAAGATGCGCAACAACTGGGAGAACTGATTAAAAACGGCGCCGCAGATGAGGTCATTGAAGCAATCAAAGAGCGCATGGATGAGCAGGTTGTGATCACTAACATTCTTAAACAAGCCGCGTAAGGATAGATCTGACTGCTGCCTGAAACCAGGCGTACACCCCCTCTCCTTTGATAGGAGGGGGGTATAGATATATCCCACAGAAAATAACATTTGTGTGCTGATGAGTTCACTACCAGTGAGCGGTCTTTGCGGACATTACCGATGCTCGAGCGTAGAGATAGATGATTAATGAAAGTAGACATCTGGAGTTAGTTTTATCAATGCCCCAAACCGGCTAATAGCGAAAGATTGATATATATGGTATGAGAAACCTAGAACTTCCAAGCAGACATCTTGTTTCTCTTCTAGGTAGGAAAGCTGACTCTGTTCATAGTGGTCGCTTCCTGTACTAATGTGCCGACTCCCTTAATTTGGTTCAGTTAGGCTACTTCGTATTCCAATCGGTGCAATTCTTCCGTATTTACTGTCTTACGGGCTTCCCATAAATCATAGTGATCCTGCAAGGCAAGCCAGCTTTCAGCAGTACGCCCCAGGACAGCAGATAGGCGCACTGCCATTTCAGGAGAAATGTCTGCCTTGCAGTTCACCAAACGATTAAAGGTGCTCTTGTCCACGCCAAGCTCCCTGGCCACGCTGGCGATAGAGACACCTTCGAACGGTTCAATGTAGGTTCGCAGAATCAGCTCACCCGGATGTGGTGGATTGTGTGGTCGAATTGTCATCAGTGGTAATCCTCGTAATTCACTACATAAGCGTCACCATCTTCGAACCTGAAAACAATGCGCCAGTTCCGGTTAACGTCTATTGCCCAATGACCCTCAAGCCTCCCGGTAAGGGGGTGAAGACGGAATCCAGGGATATCCATGTCTTCGATACAAGTGGCGGTGTGCAGAAACATCAACCTATCCCTGATCTTGGTTGCATGAGCAGGTCGAATACCTGCTGTGCTGCCCGTCGAAAAGAATTTCTGATAAGAGATGGTATCCGCTTATAGTCATTTACTGTTTAATTCCAACAAACTCTAAAACCACTTCACTCTCAAAGTCGATAGAGATATGTGATCAACTTCATATAGCTCAATATTATATGAGAGTTTGGTTTATTATTTTTGTCTCATCTCTATATTAGATTATCTGTCAAACCTATATGGAGATACACATGACTATCGTTACTCTATTACTTTTACTCTCTATTACATTAACAGCCCATGCGGATGAGATTCCTGAAAATGAGGTGCTCACCATTGATGAACCGATACCTGGATCAATGGATATTGAGTTTACTGATGCAGATGATTTACAACCAAAATTTGGAGATTTTCTGATTTCCAATAGCCTGCTCATGAGCAACCAACTCGGTGAGCGTTGGGCTGTTTTAACTATTCAAAATCGATCTTCTTCTCAAAGGCTCCTCGACAGAGAACATATAGTCGCTCTTTTCGCCAATGGTGAAAAAAGATACCCGAAATATGCCGAATATACGTTCTATGGAAAAGAACATAAAACGATGACCATAAATTTTGGAGAGAGTAAGTTCCCGATAGTTAAAGTGGAGATGAGAAATAGATAGCTATTCAGTTGGGTGCTTTACTTGGCTCGCATAAAGGCTCGAATCATTACCCATACAAATATAATACCGCCAATGACAGCCAACAGGCCACCAATCCCCATTACGCCCATCGCAACCTTTGCCCACAGGCTATCCAGCCCCTGAGCAGCACCAGCTGTCTTACGCTGGATCCCCATGGCGCCAGAGGCTGCCAATCCAAGAATATGGAGCAACTGCCCTATTCCGTATATCCAGGGCTGTATCTCCACCAGTCGACCTTGAGGTGCGGGATATCCGAGCTTGGTTAGAACAAGATAGGCCATTCCCATCAATCCGATTGTCACTCCCACAATCGAACCATGGTAGTGGGCTGGGATAATGGTATTCACCCCAGATATGAATAGCGCTATAGCACCACCAGAGAAAAATAGCAGGAGTGACATCCAAAGCGAGGCTCGCAAAGGTTTTGATACAGTAGCAACCTCTCTGCTGCGCAACAGTCCCAGGATAACTAGAATACCTGCAGGAATCACAGCCAAGCCACCGCCATATTTCATTTGTGCTGTGAATGCATCCTTTGCTGCGAGACTGACACTCTCATACAACAGATAGATGAGTGGTGTAGACAATACTGGAACAACCCCTAATATCAGAATAGCGGCATACCAGCGGGCATTACCAGGCAATGTTGCACCACTGTTAACAGCCAGCAACAACCAGGCAAGAATGACCAATTGGGTATAGGCAAACTGGAGTGTATGCCCTGCCCCCCAAAAGAGATACTCATAGTAAGCCTGACCATCCACTTCGGCAGGCATCTGTAGCCAGGCCAATAGTAGCGCTATGATCGATATTATGATGGTAAGAGAGAGGGTCCAGGTCACCAGGCTTGGAAGGTGTATATTTGCCCTCTGAATAGCAATCGATCCTACTGCAGTCAGACGGGTAAAAGCCTGTAAAGCAATACCAAAACCAAACAGGCCCAGCGCAATAAAGAATTCTGGACGTTGTAAGACTGGCACGTAGTTATTCATCAATGGCGCACCGTCACCAGTAAATGCAGACAGCGCAATACCCAGAGCGCCTCCCAAGGCCGTATAGAAGGCAATACGTTGTAGAACCAGTCGCCAGGTTTCAGCAACTGAGGTCAAACACCATGCAACCCCGCTCATCGCCAAGAACCAGATCAGCACAGACTGATCCACATGCACCACCAGTGCTGTTCGAAAAAAATCGATCCAGGGAAAAAAGCGTTCACTGCCTGGCGCTCGGGAAGCAACAAGTAACAGTGCAAAAAGCCCAGCCAAAGCTAAGGCAAGTACCCCCAACTGCAGCCATCGCAATGCCAGTATGCGTTGCCGCTCATCGCTGACATTGATAACAATGGACTCACTCTCAGCATGAATCAAAACAGTATTACCCCCGTCGAACATTGTTGACATTGAACAGTATCAGATACGGTTCCGGACGCTCGCTACGCCGAAAGCCATCATCCTGAATAGTAACAGATACTGTTTGACTCTTGATTGAAACTCATATTAGGCTGATTCCTAATGCATCGAGCTACTGGCGGAATGAGCTGACCGCTGCTGTTATTAACCCGGTATCCATCAGTTTTTCAGACAATTCGGGACGGAAGTGGCAGCATCACCCATTGCCTTGAGAGAACTATGCCTAAAGATCCCTCTTCCCTGTTTAGAATTCAATACCGTCTCGCCTTTTTGACTTGCCTGCTGGCTTTTTGTGTTGTGCTGCTCGGAGCTTTTGTCAGACTCTCAGACGCCGGACTCGGCTGTCCTGACTGGCCAGGTTGCTATGGACAGATGGTGGTACCCAGTGACGCCTCAGAAGTGGACTCAACCATAAGACCTTTAGATCAGGAAAAAGCCTGGAAAGAGATGATTCACCGCTACATGGCAGGCAGCTTAGGACTCTTTATCCTACTTCTCGCCCTGCTCGCCTGGTCGAACCGGCAGATGGCAAGACAGCCAATAATACTGCCGGGCATACTGTTATTACTGGTGGTGTTCCAGGCATTGCTCGGCATGTGGACTGTCACAATGATGGTAAAGCCAGCCATAGTTACCGCCCACCTGCTTGGCGGATTTGCTACCTTGGCCCTGTTATGGTTATTGACGCTCAGGTTAAGGCCAGTGGATTATCTGCACACTGTTTCAACATCAATCCCGCTCCGACGCTGGATACACTTCTCACTCGTTATCCTGGTGATTCAAATCATGCTGGGTGGTTGGACGAGCAGCAATTACGCCGCCTTGGGCTGTATAGACTTTCCAACCTGCTACGCTAATCAATGGTGGCCTGAGATGGATTTTAAAGAGGCTTTTGTCATCTGGCGGGGCCTGGGGATCAACTATGAATTTGGCGTTCTCGAATCCGAAGCAAGAACGGCAATTCATGTCACTCATCGTCTTGGCGCCCTATTAACCTTAATTATCCTGGGTACTTTAGCGCTTTGGTTATCAAGAAATAAGGCTGAACGTGGATTGCAAAGCGTTGGATATCTGCTTACATTAATCCTCACCATACAGATCGCTCTCGGGATCACAAATGTGTTAGGACACCTCCCCCTATCCGTTGCTGTTGCCCACAATGGTGGTGCCGCGATTCTGTTATTGATTTTGGTGACTCTGATCTGGATATCAAGACAACGGGAATAGAACATGCCTGAACAATCACCACCCCGTCTAGGGTTTACCGCCCTGATCGCTGTAATCGCTCTGGTCGGTGGCGTTATGGCGTGGGTATATCTAAACAGAGCGGAACCAATCAGTTCGCCTCTCATGGTAGAGACCAAGCAGGCAACTTTACTTCCTGAATTGAAATCGCTGAACCCTTTTTCCCTGACAGATCATAACGGCAAAAAATTCGATAATCAGAGTCTGTTGGGGCACTGGACATTTATGAGCTTTGGCTACACCTATTGTCCAGATATCTGCCCAACCACCATGTCACTCTTCAGTGAGATGAATGATCTGATAAAAAGCAATGAAGCCCCGGCCCCTCACCAAATTACATTTGTTTCCGTTGACCCTGAAAGGGATAGCCTGGAGCGACTATCGGAGTATGTAACTTACTTCAACCCTGAGTTTCTTGGCGCCACCGGACCGGAACCCTCACTACAAAAGTTAACCAAACCCCTCGGCATACTTTACGAGCGGGTGGAGACCGAAGATAGTGCAATGGGCTATGTTATGGATCACTCTGCTTCGATTATTCTGGTAGGTCCCCAGGGAAGACTTCACGCCTATTTCACACCCCCTCATGATGCCGAGATGATGGCAACTGACTTCCTCGCCATCAGTGATCATGCGAACAGAGGTGAGTAAGCAATGAACGATCTGATCATGGGAAAATGCTGGCACTGTGATCAGGCGTTACAGAGTGCCGATTTTGGCCGGGAGACCAACTGTAGCAGTTGCGGAAAACCGACTCGAGTCTGCCGTAACTGCCGCTGGTATGCCCCCAGCAGGCCCAATCAATGCGAAGAACCGGCAGTAGAAAGAGTTCTGGAGAAAGAGAAGCCAAACTTCTGTGAGCTGTTCGAGCCCACGCCTACCCCGCTGTCAGATGATACAGACAGGTCTGACGACACTTTGCGCCAGGCTGCTGAGGATCTATTCAAGATTTAGCTGCCAGCAACCGATCCAATTGATTAGCGAAGGCTTGTCTATCTGCGTGACTGAACGCTGGCGGCCCCCCGGTATCCACACCATTCCCGCGCATGGTATCGAGAAAATCACGCATTGTTAGACGCTGACGAATATTCTCGACCGTATAGCGTTCGCCGCGAGGAGTCAGCACCAGACAATCTTTTTCAATCACTTCTGCAGCCAGTGGAATATCTGCGGTTATCACCAGGTCACCTGCATCTGCCTGTTGCACGATGTAGTCATCCGCCACATCGAACCCTGCAGAAACCTGTACCGATCGGATCATCTCTGATGGTGGCACTGGTAGTGCCTGATTGGCGACCAAAACAAGGGATACACCAGCTCTATCCGCAGCGCGAAACAGAATCTCCTTGATGGGCTTCGGACAGGCATCCGCATCAACCCATATTCTGTTTAGTGTCATATTTACTCCAAAATTGCACCAGATCACCCTAAATTAACCCACCTAGTGGGCCGCTCGCTATCATTATCGGCTATTGTAATCAATAGAGAGACCATTATACTGCACCGTCCGGACATGCCTATGGCCGTTTCGCTCCCTCCCACCAGGAACCTTTAATGCCACAAGACCTTCCCGCTGCAAGCAGCTTCAAAGACTTTGATTTACCCAACCAGCTGTTGACTGCACTGGATAAGGTGGGTTATGAAACCCCCTCCCCGATTCAAGCTCAAACCATTCCGTATCTGCTGCAGGGAGATGATCTGCTGGGCCATGCACCCACAGGCACAGGCAAAACCGCTGCCTTCGCGCTCCCCCTTTTGGCGCGTCTGGACCTCAAACAGCGAGGTGTACAAGTTATGGTACTTACTCCCACAAGGGAGCTTGCCATCCAGGTTGCAGAGGCGTTCCAGCGCTACGCCTCTGAAATGAAAGGTTTTCACGTTTTGCCTATTTATGGCGGACAAGACTACTCTGGACAGATCCGTCAGCTGAAACGAGGCGTACATGTCGTGGTTGGCACACCTGGCCGGGTCATGGACCATATGCGTAAGGGAACGCTCAAGCTCGACTCTATTCAGACACTGGTACTCGATGAAGCAGATGAGATGTTACGCATGGGCTTCATCGATGATGTGGAGTGGATACTGGGTCAAACACCTCCCGAACGACAAATCGCCCTCTTCTCGGCCACCATGCCGAAAGAAGTGCGTCATATCGCCCGACAGCATTTGAATAACCCCAAAGAGATCGCAATTAAGAGCCGTACTGCTACTGCTGATACCATCAAACAGCGCTATTGGCTGGTCAAGGGACTGCATAAACTGGATGCACTGACCCGAATACTCGAAGTTGAGCCGTTTGATGCCATAATCATCTTCGTTCGAACCAAGACCGCCACTGCAGAGCTGGCTCAACGACTGGAAGCCCGCGGTTACAGTGCAGCCGCATTGAATGGTGATATGGTTCAAAAGCAGCGAGAGCAGATGGTAGAGCGTTTAAAACGTGGTGCATTGGACATTCTGGTAGCCACGGATGTTGCAGCACGGGGATTGGATGTTGAACGTATCAGTCATGTCATCAACTTCGACATTCCATATGACACAGAATCCTATGTACATCGCATAGGCAGAACAGGACGTGCAGGTCGCACCGGTGATGCCATTCTTTTCGTGGCCCCGAGAGAGAGACGCATGCTTGGCGCGATAGAAAAGGCGACCCGGCAGAAGATCGACCAGTTGACCTTACCCAGTACTGAGACTGTCAACAATAAACGCATTGCCGACTTCAAACAGCGTATCAGTGACACCCTGGCCGCGGAGGAACTCGACTTCATGCAGGGAATTTTGGAGCAGTTTCAACAGGAACACGACGTTCCTGCACTGGATATTGCTGCAGCACTTGCAAAGATGTCACTCGGTAACCAACCCCTGTTACTGAAGCCTGAAAAGGAGCGTCCTGTCAGCCGCGAGAGAAGAGAAGAACAGTCACGATCAGATAAGCCCCGGGAGAGAAGCAGGCAAGCGAATCCCAGATCCCCGCGAGAGCCCCGTGCGCCCAAAGGTCTGGAGCGGTTTCGCATAGAGGTGGGGCATGACCACGATGTAAAACCGGGAAATATCGTTGGTGCAATCGCAAACGAAGCGGGTCTGGACGCTGAGCATATCGGCCATATCGACATACAAGATAGTTTCAGTCTGGTTGATCTGCCTACCGGCATGCCTGAAGAAATTTTCTCTGATCTTAAGAAGGCATGGGTCTGTGGCCAGCGTCTCAACATCTCCCGACTTGAGCAAACTGAAAAAAGGAATGTAAAGGCGACCAAAGATAAACCTAAAAAAAGGAAGCCTAAAAAGCATACTGCCAGAGCAGGCAAACCTAAAGCGAAAGAGTAAAGTCAGCTGGAGCTAGCAACCAAAGTTGGTAGCTCCAGACTTATTCACTGGATTAGTGTTAACAGACCCTAGGAGCTATAAAAAGTCGACACGTAGGTTAACCCGTCGATTTTCTGCTCGACCATCAGCATTTGCATTGTCAGCGACGGGTTGAGAATCTGCATAGCTCACAGAACGCAGATGCTTTGGAGAGAACCCCTGCTCCAGTAAAAACCGGGTTACTGCATTGGCTCTGGCAGCGGCCAACTCCCAATTGGATTGAAATGGCCCGCCCAGGATTGGCCGATCATCCGTGTGTCCCTCAACGGCGATATCTGCTTCACCAATCTCCTGCAATATCATGGCGAGTTTGCCCAGTACAGGCTGTGCCTCAGGGAGCAGTTCCGCTTTTCCGGAATGGAACAGAATAACGTCTGCAATTTCCAAAGAGACACCCAACTCTCTCTGTACCACCTTCACTTCATCATCGAATCGACTCTCTACTGCAGCGGTAAGTCTTGAAACCGCTGAGTTGTCGGCCATGCTCTCTGTCAGATCCTCAGGTGGTATAACCTGAGTTTGCGGAGGTACTACTTGTGGTATGACTTGCGAAGATGGTGCAGCAATTCGATTCTCTTCCTCAATGGGTTGCAGTTGTCTTACCGCCATTTGACCAAGCAGAACAACCAGCATGGCCAGAATCACACTCAGCACATCGACATAGGTCAATAACCAGCTTGGATCATTATTATCATCCTCCCAGGTGTACCAGGAAATACTGTTCAAAGGACCATCACTGTTTTGGGAGACCATGAGACACCTCCCTATTGCGAAGCAACCAGTTTCAACTGAACCGCTGCCTGCTCGATATCCTGATTGGCACTGGCCTCATCCATCATCTCCCTGATCAGCTCAGAGTGTTGTTTGTCACACAGCATCATCACGGCCTGGAGATGTGCCACACGACGACTGATCAGTTGCCGGCCACGTTGCTCAAACTTACTTGCCATCGGTTTGAACACCAGATTCGCCAGCACCAGACCATAAACGGTGGTCAACATGGCAAAGCCCATCGCTGCACCTATTGATGACAGATCACCTGAACCGAGACCGAACAACATCTGCACCAATCCAAGCAAAGTACCAAGCATTCCGAATGCCGGGGCATAACCACTCATTGCACGCAATATATCCGCTGGACGGCGCAGATGATCCCGATCTTCTGCAATCTGTCTCTGCAAAGCCAAACTGACTTGATCCCTTGGAAATCCATCCAGAACCAGCTGAGTTCCTCTACGCAACAAAGGTGCTGAAATCTCTTGAGTTACCGCTTCAGCCGGCCGAATTTCTCCGCGGCGGAAAAAGTTTGCCGCCCGTAAAAAGCTCCTGAAGGCCTCATCTTCCTCATCATTCTGGTCGACACTGGGCTTTTTAAAATCGCTGACCAGTTGCCACATGGCGATAACAGCCTTGAG
Source organism: Candidatus Thiodiazotropha sp. AKAK3 (assembly GCF_058244645.1). Taxonomy (NCBI): domain Bacteria; kingdom Pseudomonadati; phylum Pseudomonadota; class Gammaproteobacteria; order Chromatiales; family Sedimenticolaceae; genus Candidatus Thiodiazotropha; species Candidatus Thiodiazotropha sp. AKAK3. The sequence continues at coordinate 19,612 of NZ_JBSYOQ010000015.1, read as the reverse complement.
CGAGTGACTCATGACAGTAGTCAGCAACGTCCCTCCAACTACGAGAATCAGCCCGGATATAATGGCAATAATCCCTGAACCAGGAGCCATCAGCTGAATAGTCACCGATAAAACAACAGAAATTGAAAGCAGTACGATCCAGATATAAGCAGCCAATGCAGCTCTCCCGGTAATTGTTTAGGTCATCTGAAAACATCTGCCACTTATAGGCAGATATTCATGACCTAAACATTGCAAAATATAGGCCAAGCCCTCTACTGATGAGCAATCCAGAGCCACCTCAGGCCACCAGCATAGAGAGATTAGTGTGATCGAATCCAACTATCCGATGTGAATCACAACGCGACTGAATCAACTGTTAATTCACTTTGACCCTTACTGAGGTTAGTATCCTCCAAACACTTCATGGATAGAGTGGCTGCTTTCGATCTATTTCCAGGGCTATCACCTGGGTGTCAGAATCAGAAATGGAATCTATGAACATAACTTTTTTGGGATAACCTAATGAAGATAAAAACAGTCGTAATTATCTCATCGATATTAAGCAGTAGCTTAACGACGCTCTGTTCAGCATCAGATGTCAATATGAATCCAGGTCTATGGCAATGGACTGCTGTCATGGATATGCCTGGTATGCCGATGCAACTGCCACCCGCCACCTATACAACTTGCATCTCTCAAGCAGATTTTGTTCCCAAGGACAGTGAGCTGGGACAAAAATGTGAAACCATTGATCTGAAGACTGAGGGGGACACAGTCTCCTGGAATATCACCTGCTCTCAAGATGGAATGAATACCAACAGCCAAGGGCAAATCACCTATTCTGGTGACCAGGCTGAGGGCACCATCAATATCAACTCCCAAGGCATGCAAATGAGATCAAAGACCACCGGAAAAAGAGTTGGGCCTTGCAAGAAACAGGAATAACCGCTATCACTCCTCTATCGTTATTGGAGTCAACCAAGCGTATCCCAACTGCTTCATTTGACTCTCAACCCAGTGGGAACGCTCGGCAACATATGGGGTTGGTGGGTTAGCCTGGTAGCGCCATGGATTAGGCAATACTGCTGCCAGTCTTGCTGCTTGTTGTGCAGTCAGCCGATCTGCGGTGGTCTGAAACCAATATTCACTGGCCGCTCCAATACCAAACACCCCAGGCCCAAACTCCACAATATTCAGATAGACCTCTAGAATTCTCTGCTTGTCCCATAACAGTTCCAACATTAGAGCAAGAGCGACCTCCAGGGCTTTCCTAATCCAATCTCTTTGTGGCCAAAGAAACAGATTTTTAACTGTCTGCTGTGTGAGCGTGCTGGCACCACGCAGACGCTTACCCCTGTCGGCCTCCTCCAAAGCATCGACAATCGCTTCCATATCGAGCCCATGATGATATGGAAAGCGCTGATCTTCTGAAGCTATAACCGCAAGTTGAACAGTGGGAGCAATTTGACTCAGGTTCAACCATCGATGGTGAATTTGCGCTGGGTATGCTGAGGGAGGGTTTAAATCTCTTTGTAATTTCCACGACCAGATAGGCGGATCAAAAAAGCGTAATAAGAGAATTACGCACACCATTAATAGCACCAATCCAAACAGGAGTTGAAACATCAAATAGAGGGCAGTATTGAAAACACCACGTTTTTGTTTTTTTCTGGCTACCAATGTCGTTTTCTGGCTTTTAGATAAATATTCAGCGAGTCAGGCTTTTCAAAGCAGGTGCTTTCCATCAAATAGAGCAGTTGCAGCGCAATCCCCGCTCGATTTTCTCGCCCTGATAGGTGAAACGAACCGCACCGCAATGGCAGCTACCCTGGTAGTGCTCAGTCATTCTATTCTCCCTGTGAATTGATCACTAGTTTTTGAACAAGGTAAACAGAAAATGCCAGACTCTTGCATAAAAAGTTGATAAAAGCGCATCGTGCACAAACATACCCAGCAAGGCCATGATCAGCGTAAACCAGATTACAGATTCAAAAGGTAGCCAATAATCACCTTGAGAAAACAATCCGTTAATACCCAACCAGAGGATTAAGCCAGTAAGAAAACCAAGTATAGCGTTCAAAAAACCTAATGCTAAGCGATCCAGTAGTGAGGTATCTTTTTCTAATCTCATTATCCAATTCCGTGAAGCACTCTGAAAACTGTCACAGAGGTTACTTTTAGACAATTGATTCTACTACTTACTTGCAGCGGAAACCTATGAACAAGCCACAGACCGGCTCCTCACTTCCCTAAATATTCCACTTTGCATTATAAATTTCGCTTTAGTGCAATTCCACGCTTGCCACGCCTTTAATCCGCACAATACGACTGCCCTTGTTGAAACACGCCTTCGCAGGATGCCAATTTAGTGATTCATACAAATAACCCAGAATATAGAGAGGAAATTGTGCCATTAGAATCTGGAACTACATAATATCCTCTACAGAGATTTTCAATATCTCATTGATAATAAGAACAATATTCTATTTCCCTACACCCCTTCCGTTAAAGAGTTTCCGTGACACTGCTATAAAGAAAATATTGGGTTTTTGTTAACAGCGGTAAAAAGAAAATGATTCCTCTACCGAGCGGACAAATTGTTGGTATTTCAAATATCAGGGCTCGTTATCATGCCTTGCGTCTCAACCGATATATAGATAATTCCACTGCACATCATGAGCTTTATGACCTGGTTGATATTGTGGCAAACCCTGTAGAGACTGAGGATCTACCCTACCACTATCATCCTAGAATTCGATTTACCGGCCACACCCTTTCTGAGTTATCCAATATAAGATCCTGGTCTGTTGACGACAGACATACCTTCAAGGAGTGGCTATCTCAAGATAATCAGGTGCAACTCATTGAACAGACCAGACATCGTATTTTCAGTGAAGAGTTACCTCTGATCGAGCAACATTTCAACCATCCTGACAACCTCTACAGTTTACTCAAAAGAAGACTAGAAGCCCTACCCATGGGGCGAGCTTCAATTGCGCAATGGCGTAACACGCTTCTGAATATGAAAAAGCAGGGCATTCGTGAAGAGGAGATCAAATGGTCTGGGTTACTTGCCTATTTATCTAAATGTGAAGAACAGCAAAGAACTTCGGCTACCAGGCGGGAACTACTGGCGGCAATCAATTTCTCAGCAATTCGTCTCTCTCTAACCAATGAATTAGCTACTGAGAAGAGTAACAAACTCGACTTTTTCGAAGTCCCTCAATCTCGCATTCATAATTCATTTCATTCTGAACAAAAGATTGCACAGGCAGATGAAATTTGTGTCATTCGTTATGTAGAGCTTATGCACTACTATAAAGTTGGTTTCATAAAAAAGCTCAAGCTTAACCGAAACGAGAGCATCAAGGATCAATGGTTTGTACTCGATACTATTGGAAATCCTGTCAACAATAGCGTATCAAATAGACCGCGTTTCCAATCAAAACTGGAAGCCTTTGAGGCCGCAAGTCGACACGCCCTTCAGCATGTCGGAGTACCCGTTGAGTACTCACCCTGTCAGCGATATGAACACAAGACGCTCTGCGGCGGAGAGGATTATCGTGAGTGGCTGGTGACCCTACCCGACTACCCTATTTCACACTTCACCAGTCACTACAATGCACGTAATGTGCTACTACATTTTCGAACTAAAAAACGTACCGATACCCAGGGCAGAAAACTCCTGTTCATCGAGGAGATTCAAAGCGACTGGCATCAGTCAGGTGCAATGCATGGATATCAAAACCGCTGGCCCGGTTCTATTCCACCTGCTCCATTTAGAAAAGAGTGGATTGGTCTATCACTGAAGCTACTACTGCAAGAGGCTGCCACAAGCGAAGTTGATGGTATTGCATGGACTAGTAGTGATATTCAGGAGTCTCATTACTCAAAGCAGATGAAGCCCATCATGCGCCTCTACGATGATGAGATACCCCGCTACCTTGAGCGTTTATGCAGGCCTTGGGGGGGAGTTATTGAAACCTGCCAAATATCGACCAAAGAGCCCCGTTTGCATATCAGCCGAGAGATGAATAAATGGTTTGTTACAGACACTCGAGGCGAATTTTCTACCCGCCCAAGATACTCCCAACAGGAAGCGATCAGAGTTATGGCCAGACATTGCAAGCAGGTTGTACTTGACGTGCCGGTGATATTTCTGGATCAGACGATGAAGAGACAGATAAAGAATAAGGGCTTTCCCATATTTGGTGAACAGTCAGACCACTGATGAGTAAGATTGATGTTATCCTATTCAATGACACATAATCATCGAATAGTGCTAGACTTTTTCTCTTAGGCATCTGACACGATGCCTTTGATAGAGACAGCAGCGTTACGACCAATTAAGGGATTAGTGTCAACAGGCCCTAGTGGGCCGTAAGGTAAATTCGGTAATTCTCAGTGGAAAGCTGACATCATTCTAATATGTCTATAAGCAGACTGATCAGAAATATAGCGAAGCCTATCCTTAAGTTGGATTCAAAACGATGGCAATGGTTTTCTAAACCATTTCAGAACAGATGGGTCTCTGGACGAGCAGAGGATGCCACCACTGGCACAAATTCACTGCTTGCAGGGTATATTCCTGTTGCCTTGGTGACAGTAATTGGTGCCCTGATATCATACGGCCTGTTTATCCAGTCAATAAATTGGGAAAAGCAGCAGGTTGAGGTTGCTTTCAAGGAGGCCGCTCAAGACCGAATATTACTGATACAGCGGGAAATCAAGTTTTCATTAGGTATTGTTCGGGATATTGCCAGTTTTATCGAGGCATCGGAGTCCGTAGGTCGCAGAGAGTTCAGAAAGTTCGTTGGGCCAGCGCTAACGAACCATGCCGGTATCAAGGCACTGGTATGGGCGCCCAGGATAGATGCCAAATACTATAACCAATTTCTCAGCTTTGCTCAGAAAAGCTTCCCCCCCTTTCAAATCAGAGAATATGATGCTGTCGGCCTTTTAACTGCTGATCATCCACAACGGGAAGTCTATTATCCCATCCTCTATGTGCAGCCTTATCAAGAAAACAAACAGATGCTGGGTTTGAATATTGATTCTGACACACAAGTACAATCCCTTTTTCAACGCTCGATCAGTGAGAATAAAACACAGATTGACACAAAAAAAATCTACAAGCCTCAAAAATCAGCTACGGGTATTACAATTGTTGTACCGGTTTTTTTAGATAGTGATTCGACACAAATAAGCAGTGAAATGAAAATCCCGCGAGGCTTTGCCCTGGGAATTTTTTTTCTTGGTGACATCGTCGAAAGAGCATTGGATAGCTTAAGGCCCGGATCAGTTGATATACATCTATACCGAGGTAATAAAGGGTCTGAGGGGACTCATCTCTATACCCATTTTTCTCGCATCAGAAACCAGGAACAGTCTGATGTGAGTGCTTATGAAAATCCGGGAATCTCCTATTCACAGAAAATAGAAGTCGAAAACATGACTTGGACCATCCTCTGTGAACCGGCATCGAACCGTTTTGAGATAGAGAACCCGATCAGTTGGGTTATCTTCTTTGGTGGTTTGGCTTTTACAGCCCTTCTCACGATCTACACCGCCAACCTGGTAGGTCGTACTAACCAGATAAGCCTCAAAGTAGCGGAGAGAACTGCTCAGTTACGTTCACTCGTCGAAGAGCTGAACCTTGAAGTGATGGAAAGAAAATATGCTGAGACAGAGTTACAAACCCTGAACGAGACCCTTGAATATCATATCGCCTCCCGCACTGCTGAAGCTGAACGCAGAGCCGAGTATCTGGAACAATTCGCCTATGTAACCTCTCATGATCTGAAGGCACCTTTGAGAGCTGTGAGTAATCTTGCTGAATGGATCGAAGAGGATCTCGAGGATAAACTGGACTCTTCATCTAGAGAGCAACTGGCCCTGCTTCGTGACCGAGTCAGAAGAATGCATGATCTCATAGAGGGCTTATTGGAATATTCAAGAGTAGGCAAAACCTCAGATAATGTGGCCCCGATTGACACCCGTGAACTGATCATGGAGATAACAGACTCACTTTCACCAGAAAAAGGATTCACAATTAAAATCAAAGGCGATATGCCGGTTCTTGTTGCAGACCGTCTGCAGCTGGGGCAAGTCTTCTCCAATTTGATCAGCAACAGCCTGAAGTACCATGGTGGTAAAAAGGGTAAAATTCACATCAGCAGCGAAAAGATTGGTGATTTCTATGAATTTACTGTGCGAGACAACGGTCAAGGCATAGCCCCAGAGTATCACGATAAAATTTTCAAAATGTTTCAGACATTGGAGTCTAGAGATTTTGGTACCAGCACCGGTATTGGCTTAGCACTGGTGAAAAAAATAGTTGTTGAGCATGGAGGTTCCATACGCGTAGAGTCCGCCATTAATGAAGGGGCCAGTTTCACATTCACTTGGCCTTTCAAGGGAACAGAAATCAAACCCAATATCCGTCGTAAATCAGGTGATGCCATATCTATTAAAGCGTCAAGCGAATAGTATACATTCAGGGCTTGAAACATATCTTGGTCAAGGCGTAGCTCATAGAGAATGGTTACGCCCTTCAGGTGGGCCACTCGGTAAATTCGGTAACCCTCGGCCGCAACACCGGGCAAGGGTATGCTTGAAGCCCCTAACAATTTGATTATTATAAAGGCAGGCTCACTGTGGCTGAACGTAAACTATCTGGTCGCCGGGTTAATACTACTTAGAGTAGCAAGCTATGTTGAACAACAACGATTCAATTTTATTAGTTGAAGATGACCGGGTTGATATCATGACGGTACAACGCGTCCTACAGAAAAACAGAGTCTCAAATCCTTTGCATATCGCTCGTACCGGTCGAGAAGCACTGGATATGCTCCGCGGTGAAGCTGGCCAAACAAAAATCGCACCCGCACTTATTCTCCTCGACCTGAATCTGCCAAAAATGAGCGGCATCGAATTTTTACATAAGCTACGTAACGACTCAGGTCTTAAGACACAACGGATAATCGTCCTGACCTCTTCCAACGAGCCTAAAGATAGGGACGCGGCATTTGAATATGATGTTGATGACTATATCGTAAAGCCCCACTCTTTCAGTGAATTTGCCCGAGCAATTGCCACTGTGCTCTCACTTTGGGATTAGTTTCCGCAATTTATAGGATAATTGGCGAGATAAAAGCGCGCAGGAAGCTACCAGATAACGATCTATTGAGATGAAGAGAGATTGTTGCTTTTTCCCCGCGCAGGAACGCGGGAGCAATAAGATGGTGGGTTGTGCAGGGATCGAACCTGCGACCACCTGATTAAAAGTCAGATGCTCTACCGACTGAGCTAACAACCCGAAATTTCGAACGCGCAATACTACCCTAGAATCCCCTTCGAGTGAAGCCCAATTGCATAACAAAATCGACTTTATTCATAAACCTCCTATTCCATCAAATCGACCAGCACTCCTCTAGCCCTCATTTCCTCGGCTCTGGCCTGTACATAGCGTTGAAAATTGGGTTGCTCTAAATAGCTACCGCTCAGCACATACGTCATTGCTGCATGGGTGTGGAAGGTCCTTAAATAGGCTTCGGAGCGAAACACCTCCTGCCCTTGTTGATCGAAGAACAGTAGACTGGGCGCATATTGAATACCCAGGCTTGCTGCCCAATCTGTTGACTTAAGCTCCTCTCCAGCTGGCGTAACCACCGGTTCCGAGGACCAGATGTCCACCACTGCAACATCAAAGCCTTGCATGGTTCTGCTCAATTCCGGTTTGCTGAGAACCTCCTGATGGAGCTCATCACAGGGGGGGCACTGCTTCATCTCCATCAGTACCAGTAAGGGCTTCTCATTTGCTCTGGCGCTCTGACGCAGATCAAGTGGCATCTTCAGATAATCGGGTTCTCGATGCAGCTTGCCACTGGCTACAGTTGGCTGATGAGCCTTTGCATAGTCTCTGTATGATTGCTTTCGCTCCTCCCTGCCGGAGACGTAGTCGAGGGCTGTCATGAATTTGTGGGGAGGATAGTAACCGTTTAGCCGCAATATACTTCTACCCTGCTCATCGAGAAAAATCAGTGTTGGGGTGTATCTCACCTTCAGTTTTTCAGCCAAGGCTTTTTCTGTGGTCTCATTTCCATTGATGCCAGTGACATCACGGTCACCCCACATGTTGATGGCAACCAGTTGAAAGCCCTCCCTGGTCTTATCTACAATCTCTTTAATAGAGAAGTTCTCATTCAGCAGTTTGGCACAATATGGGCAGCCATCCTGGTGGAAATAGAGGATTACCCTTTTACCCACCTCTGCCGCCTCTTCGATATCTTCACCAAGATCGAGAAAAGAGTTTTTGAACCATGCTGGCTTTTCATGGAAACCGGGGTTGACCAACCCCTTATCCAGTCCAGATGATTCATCGGCCCCATGCGAGGGCAATACCATCAATAACAGGGATATCAGTAGTACTGTTCTTGGCATGTTTGACACTCAGAGAAATATTGAAGATTGGGATATTAAAATAGTAGCAAACTTCAAAACCATCTCTATCACTCGCTGCACTATCTCCTGGCTTGAGGAGGAATTTTATTCATATTCAGTAGCTTAACCAGTGACATTTTTTTGTCTCTTTGACTGACCTGGAAAAAACCACCCGGCTAAAATAGCGACACCATTTTGACACCATAGCAACTCAGACATCCTATCTTTTTGTTTTTACTTGCTTTTTATATATTGGCACACAAATCGCATTAGTATCCGTGAGTTTCAGAAGTTTAAGTGAGCAATAAAAATGACTGGTATCTACAGCATACATCAAGACAGCTTAACTCCGGTAAATGGTCCGATCCTGGGTCGCTTGGCCGATGTCGTCAATGATGACGGCACACTTGGTCTGATCATGGAGCTCAGCGGTAAACTGCAGACCACCCTCGAGGTGGACACCCTTATTGAGTTGTTCGCACAAGTTCTGAGTGACCAGTCACTCTACGACAGTCTGCACTACTGCAGCCCTAAAGGTGAATTCGAACTTCAAACAGGCATAACTGAACAGCGCAATAAACTCAGTTATAACCTTAAGGTACTGGATACCGATCTTGGTGTGGTCAATGTCAGTCGCAAAAAGAGATATGAGAAGGGCGAAATCAGCCAGGTCGAGAACCTACTTGCCGCTCTACTCTATCCATTGCGAAATGCTCTGCTTTATCAAGCAGCTATTGAAAGCGCCTTTCTAGACTCCCTCACCGGGGTCAAGAATCGAACCGCTTTTGATTCAAATTTCAGCCGTGAAATCGAACTCAACCGACGTAAAGATTCAGGTCTGTCAGTGATCGTTATGGATATCGACTTTTTCAAACGTATCAATGACCAATATGGTCATGCTGTTGGCGACCTGGTTCTGAAACAGGTAGCAAAAACTATCGAAGAGAGCATTAGAAGCAGTGACGCTCTCTATCGCTATGGTGGTGAAGAATTTGTGGTTGTACTCAATGGAACTGACCAGCTTGGCGCCAATCTTCTTGCGGAAAGGATCAGGGAAAACATTGAGAACTTAAGAATCGAATCTCTGAAAAAGCTACAAGTCACCCTGAGTTTGGGCGTCACCATGATGAGTAGTGGTGATACCACTGAGTCCCTGTTCAAACGTGCAGATAGTGCGCTCTACCAAGCCAAAAATCAGGGCCGTAACCAAGTGATTATGACAAACTGAACACTAATGACTCAGTCACTATTTGCGCCATAGTCACAGATTGATCTAAGTGTACATACATCACACTTGGGCCTGGTCTGACAAATCGATTTTGCGTGAATCACAATCAACGCATGGAACTCGTTAAAAAACCCTTCATCACAATTGAGCTCGCAGGTTGATTTTAGGTTTTGAATGGCCTTTTCGACATTATTCCATGCCGTATTCTGGGTAAGAACCGCTCCAACCATCACTTCAAAATCACTATCTGCAGGCCACCAGTGTTGAGGCCCATATTCAGCCAACAGTTGTTGAAACAAAGCCTCCAAAGAAGCCTTGAGTGAGTTCACTTCTAACGACCACCGCGGGGTTTGGAACGCTTACCCTTCCAGGGACTTGAATCAGACTTACCTGCTGGGCCAGAGTGGCTCTTTTTCTCTCTTGAAAGTTTTTCTCGTGGTGCCTTCTGCCGTGCTGTTTTCGGGCGGGATGAGCGATGCTTAGCAGGTGCGCCTTTGTCCGCAACTTTTCTCCGGCTCGGTGTCAGCCCCGAAATAAGGACTAACTCTTTGATCTCAGAAGGATTCAGATTGCGCCAGCGCCCAATGCTCAAAGCGCTCTCAAGTATTACGCTGCCATAGCGAACCCGCTTCAGACGGTTTACACGACAGCCAACCGCTTCCCACATTCGCCTCACCTCTCGCTGCCGTCCCTCCATGATGACAACGTGAAACCAGCGATTGATCCCCTCCCCACCGGATTCAACGATCTCTTCAAACCGGGCAGGACCATCATCCAGCTCGACACCGTGGGTCAATTGATAGAGTTGCTCTTCTGTGACTTCCCCCATCACCCTGACGGCATACTCACGCTCAACCTGCCGGCTCGGATGCATCAACTGATTGGCAAGTTCCCCGTCGGTGGTCAGCAGCAGCAACCCTGAGGTATTGATATCCAACCGGCCAACTGGAATCCAGCGACCATGCTCCAGTCTCGGCAGTCGCTCGAAGACTGTGCGGCGTCCCTCAGGATCATTCCGGGTCACCAGTTCCCCTTCAGGTTTGTTATAGACCAACACCTCTCTTTGGGGGGTCTCAAGTCTGCGTTTGGCGACCGGTTTGCCATCAACCCGGATGCTATCTTCAGGTAGTACCCTGACGCCGAGTGTGGCGATCTCACCATTAACCTCAACACGCCCCTCAACGATCCACCCCTCAATCTGCCGACGGGAACCCATACCTGCATTAGCCAATACTTTTTGCAGTCGTACACCTACAGGCTCTCTACCTTTATTCATCAATTTCAGACTTCAATGTGGATACCCCGGTATCGGATGCTTCCACCATTTCGGCTTCTGTCTCCGGTATCTCTTCGGAAATCATTTCCTCAGACATCGTGGTAGATTGTTGCAGTTCCTCCTCTTGAGGAATGGTCTCTTCATCCAATAGAGGGGAAACCTCTGGGTCTTCGTCTTCTAAGGCACTATCTGTACTCTCTTTCAGCTCACTCTCGATATCGGCTTCAGCCACTCGTTCCGTCTCTTGATCCTGCGGAGAATCCTCGGAGTGACCATCTTCCACAGGATGAACGCTCTGTTCTGACTGTTCAGAATCGTCATCCATCTCACTGTTATCTGCGTCCTGTTGGGATTGAGCTGACTGCGCTTCATCCAACTTATCCGGATCCTGCAATTCCAGTTCCCGGTTGATTGAGTCGAGATCACGAATTTCAGCCAGAGTCGGTAACTCATTGAGACTTTTTAAATTGAAATAGTCGAGAAACTCTTTGGTGCTGGCGTAGAGCGCCGGTTTTCCAGGCACATCCCGGTGACCAACCACACGTACCCACTCTCTTTCTGTGAGTGTCTTAATGATATTGGTACTGACAGAAACCCCTCTGATATCCTCAATCTCACCCCGTGTTATTGGTTGGCGATAGGCAATCAATGCCAGGGTTTCCAACAGGGCTCGGGAATATTTAGGTGGCCGTTCAACCCAAAGTTTGGATACCCAGGAAGAAAATTCAGAACGAACCTGTATTCGGAAGCCACTTCCCACCTCCGTAACTTCGATACCCCGACCTTGGTACTCCTCCTCCAACTCAGCCATGATCTCGCGCAGCTGCTTCTTTTCCGGTTGCTCATGCTCAGGAAACAGGGAGATAATCTCATCCAGGCTCAAGGGTTTGCCGGCGGCCAGAAGCGCTGCCTCAACAATCTGTTTCAATTTGTTGTTATCGGTCATTTCAAGAAACCTTCGCTTTAGGGCCTGTTAACACTAATTCAATCGACGCTGCTGGGGCTATTTTTTCGTCCAGCAAGGCAGAATGAGCGCAGTGTAGTCATTCTACATGAGCGAATGATAACGCCGCTGGGCGGAAAAATAGCCCCAGCCCTTCGGGTTACGCCTGAAAAAGCGCCACTCGTTGTTGTTCGTCGCTTATTTGGAATAACCAAACTGTGCTCCTCACGCCTAGATTGGCGCTTTTTCAGACGCAACAGCGTCGATTGAATTAGTGTTAACAGGCCCTAACATGAATGGCGGCAAAGGCCTCTGCCTGCACCAATTCGATGAGCGATGCTTTAATCAATTCCAAAACTGCCAGGAAGGTAACCACTACTCCCAAGCGGCCCTCCACAATATCAAACAATTCGGTGAAGCTGACAAACTGCTCGCCATCGATCCGCTCTAACACATGAGACATCTTCTCGCGAACAGAAAGCGGCTCCTTCTCAACCCGGTGACTGGTGAACATATCAGCGCGATGCAGAACATCCGACAGTGCAGACATTATCTCACGCAAGGAGACATCAGGCTCCTGGGCCTCAACATGACGATCAACCAATTCAGCATGCGCTTGAAAGGTGTCCCTGGTCATGTGTTCCAATCCATCCAGATCCTCTGCAGCCTGCTTATAGCGCTCATACTCCTGTAGTCGCCGGATCAGTTCTGCTCTGGGATCTTCAACATCCTCCTCTTCACTCACCGTTCGCGGCAACAACATGCGGGATTTGATCTCGGCCAACATAGCGGCCATCACCAGATACTCCGCAGCCAATTCAAGCCGTAGCTCATTCATCATTTCGATGTAACTGACGTATTGTTGGGTGATTTCCAGAATCGGTATATCGAGAATATCGAGATTCTGACGTCTGATCAGATAGAGCAACAGATCCAGAGGCCCCTCAAAAGCATCAAGAAAAACCTCAAGTGCATCGGGAGGGATATAGAGATCAGTTGGCGGTGTCGCCAAAGGCTCACCCATCACCACAGCAAAAGGCATCTCCTCCTGCTCAGGGTGGTGATGAGGATGGTTTTCAGTAGGTTCCATGGCGGGGCATTATATGTTTTTGATTCCTCTAAATCCGAGCCTGCTATCTCAGACTCTGCAATGACATGACCTGTCGAACTTCCCGCATCGTCTCCTGGGCCACTGACCTGGCCTTTTCGGAGCCTTGTTCAATAATACCCTTCACCAGCTCAGGTTGGGCCTCAAATTCTGCCGCCCGTGCCTGAATTGGTTTAAGTTCATCCAAAACCGATTCGATAACAGGTGCCTTACACTCAAGACAACCAATGCCTGCAGTCGTACAACCCTGCTGAACCCACTGACGGGTCCCCTCATCAGAATAGACCAGATGAAACTGCCACACCGGGCACTTTTCCGGATCTCCAGGATCTGTGCGGCGTACCCGTTGGGTATCTGTAGGCATACGTTTCAGTCTATTTTCAACTTCAGCTGGATCATCACGCAGCGCCAGGGTGTTGGCATAGGATTTCGACATCTTCTGTCCATCCAGCCCGGGCATCTTTGAGGCCTTGGTCAAAAGAGGCTGAGGTTCAGCCAGAATCACCCGTCCGCTCCCCTCAAGATAGCCCATCAGGCGTTCTCGTTCTTCTGCATTGATGTTCTGCTGAGCAGCCAGCAGTTCCTGCCCTTTCAGCAGTGCCTCACCATCCCCCTGCTCTTGATAGGCTCTCTTTAACTGGTCGAACTGTTTTGCCGCCTTCTTGCCCATCTTCTTGCGCGCAGCTTCAGCCTGGGCTTCGAAATCAGGGCCACGACCATAGATATGGTTGAAGCGTCGAGCAACTTCTCGCGTAAGCTCAACATGGGCCACCTGATCCTCTCCGACCGGCACCTGAGAAGCACGATAGATAAGGATGTCCGCAGATTGCAGCAAGGGGTAGCCGAGAAAGCCGTAGGTGGCCAGATCCTTCTCTTTCAACTTCTCCTGCTGATCTTTGTAGCTGGGTACCCGCTCAAGCCAGCCCAGGGGGGTGATCATTGAGAGTAACAGGTGCAATTCCGCATGCTCTGGCACCATGGACTGAATAAAAAGGGTTGCAGACTCACTGTCCACCCCGGCTGCCAGCCAGTCGATCACCATATCCCAAATACTGCCCGGAATTACACTCGGGTCATCGTAGTGGGTTGTCAATGCATGCCAGTCAGCGACGAAAAAATAGCACTCATATTGATCTTGCAATGCCAGCCAGTTCTTAAGAACCCCATGATAATGTCCAAGATGCAGGCGCCCGGTTGGACGCATACCAGATAGCACTCGGTTTGCACTTAGTGGCTGATTCAAAACTAGCTCCTTACGGGACTGAGAATGACAGGAATAAGCTGATTAACAATGTCACTTGCAGGCAGAATCTTGATCGTCAAACCGACCAATGGCCAGAGTACAAACCCAAGAATGCCGGTGACAAGTAATACCAATACGATGACAAGCCCATAAGACTCGAGACGAGAAAAGATCTGGGCCTGTTTTGCCGGTAGTAGAGAGAATAGTACCCGTCCTCCATCCAGAGGGGGAATTGGCATCAGATTCAGCACCATCAATACGGCATTGATCAAGACCCCAGCCACTGCCATCAATACCAGAGGCACGCCCAACCACTCGAAATGCTGTAGAGACAGGGCACCGGCGTAGACCAATATTGCCCAGATCACTGCCATCAACAGATTCGCAGCTGGTCCTGCCAGAGCCACCAGCCCCATATCCCGCTTTGGATTATTGAGATTATTCCAGTTGACAGGAACCGGCTTGGCCCAGCCGAACATAAAACCGGTAAGCAGATAGGCGCCAAGAGGAACCAAAATAGTGCCCACGAGATCGATGTGTTTTATTGGATTGAGGGTCACCCTTCCCAACATCTCAGCGGTTTTATCCCCCAGACGTTTGGCCATCCACCCATGAGCTGCTTCATGCACAGTGATTGCGAATATCATCGGCAATACAAAAATTGCCAGCTTTTGAATGAGACTGAGACCTTCCATCGGAAAATTATACCTCGAACAGAGAAGTGTCGCCTTTTCCTGCACGGACGACCTCAGGCTGATGGTCTGTCATAACCACCACCGTGGTAGGCTCTAAACCACAATAGCCCCCATCGATGATCAGATCCACATGATGATCCAATAGGCCCCGCATCTCATAGGGATCGGTGAGGGGCATCTCATCTCCCGGCATGATCAGGGTAGTACTCATGATCGGTTCCCCTAGCTCCTGCAGCAATGCACTGACGATCTCATTGTCGGGAACACGTATACCGATCGTCTTGCGTTTAGGATGCATTAGACGTCTAGGTACCTGTTTGGTTGCCTTATGGATGAAGGTATAAGGGCCAGGGGTAAGGTTCTTCAGCAGTCGGTAATCCTGGTTATCGATCTTGGCATAGTTGGAAATTTCGGTCAGATCCCGGCATACCAGGGTAAAGTTGTGTGAATCGTCGACTTTACGAATACGCCGAATACGCTCCATAGCGCTTTTGTCACCGATATGGCAACCGAGGGCATAACTCGAATCGGTAGGATAGATCACCAGGCCGCCATCACGAATGATAGCCACCGATTGTTTAATCAAACGGGACTGGGGATTATCCGGATGTATCTGAAAAAACTGCGCCATACTAAGATCCAGCCTAAGCCAACTCGCATTGACGATCAGTCTGTTGAGGCAGATTCCAGTGACTCCAGATGGGCTGACAACTATCGGGCAGCTTTGGCAAACGACCCAGCTCCAGCCAGGGCGTCTCCGGAGAGTGGAAATCTGATCCGGCAGAAGCCTTCAAACCAAAATCTTTGGCGTGTTTAGCCATGGTGAAGTAATCATCCCGGCTATGGCTGCCAGACACGACTTCAAGAGCGTCTCCTTTTAACTCCACGAAGTCCCTGAATAGTCTGCGTAATTTAGAGCGGGTCATTCTGTAGCGTGCGGGATGAGCGATCACCGCCTCGCCACCTGCCGAGTGTATCCAATTGACAGCCTCTTCCAAAGAGGCCCAATCCCCGCTCACATGACCAGGTTTTCCATTCACCAGATAGCGTTTAAAAACCTTTCGCTCGTCATCCACCACACCACTTTTAACCAGAAAACGTGCAAAATGTGTACGGCCAATTAAATTACCTTCAGCAAATCCAGAGGCACCTTCATAAGCCCCATGGATACCCGCCTTTTCAAGCTTCTCTGCAATCTCTCTGGCCCGCCACTCCCGAAATGCTCTCAGGCGGCCAAGCCCTTCACTCAGCAGAGGACTCTCTGGATCTACATTCAGCCCTACCACATGTACAGTTTGTTGATTCCAGGTGACTGAGACTTCCACGCCTGGAATCAGTATCAAGCCACAGGTCTGAGCAGTCCGGTGGGCCTCATCTATGCCTGCAGTGGTATCATGATCGGTCAATGCCAATACTTTGACCCCAGCCTCCGCTGCACGCAGCACCAGCTCTCGGGGCGGAAGTGTCCCGTCCGAAGCTGTGGAGTGGCTATGTAGGTCGTATAAGCAGAACATGGGGGCGGATTGTACCCATTGTCCTGCCTCACGGATAGAGAAATCATTAATCTGTAACCTTCTCTTATTTCCTGATGCTATGGGTAAGAAAAAATTCAAATTGCAGATATTGATCACAACAACTGACAGACGCTCTTAGAACAGCCTGATACAATTGGCGCCATGCTATTTCACAACCTTACTCTTGATACAATCAACAGCCGTTTCGAAGAGATTGCAGCCACTGTTATCAACAGTGGCCGAACCAGTATCCCTGTCGATCCGGAACGTTCTCCTGCAGCACTTCGGGATGCCATGCATCGCCTGGTTGAAATCCTGCAACTTGTCGATAAACAATCGAAAAGTGGTGATAACGACCCCCTCTCAAGTGATGAATTGAATGAACTAGGGGATTATGGCATCAATCTGCTGATGGACTTTTCTGCCCTGGCAACTGATCTCAAACTAACCGAAGTGAGTCATGAATTTGAGGATCTCTCCCTACCCCTGGCACTTTGGCTGGGACGCCATCTGGGACAGATCAGGACAATCGAACCAATAGTCAATGCATTGGCACGGCTTGCCAACACCTATAGCGAAACAGCCGAACTTGAGCAGCTCTATGAGGTGGCGCAAGAACTTCTGCAGGCCATAGCCCCTGAACTTAAAACCGGCAAAAGCGGAAGTACCTCATCAGAACCATGGCGTATTTTATTGATTAACCAGGCAATTATTGCCACCCGCAGCCACCAACCAGGACTGATCGATAGCGCCTATGAAACACTCACAAGATACATACCTGATGAGGCACCCAATTTTTTTAAGGAAGGAATGACCCAGATGGATGCCCTTAATTACCCGCAACAGGTACGAGAAGTCGTTGAAAAGTATTACAATCTCTGGCGCTTACCCAGAACATTGCATTAATAATCAATTTGAGATCGCATCAAAGCTGCTCACACATTAGGTTTAACCACAGATTCCAATATGAAATTTCTCGTAGACTTCTTTCCCGTCATCCTGTTTTTTATTGCCTATAAGCTGTATGGCATCTATATCGCCACAGGGGTCGCTATCGCCTCGTCGGTAATCCAGGTCGGCTATGGTTGGTTTCGTAAGGGCCATGTTGAGAAAATGCATCTGATCACCCTCGCTATATTGGTGGTGTTCGGAGGATTAACCATCCTATTGCAGGATCGCACCTTTATCATGTGGAAGCCGTCAGTGATCAACTGGCTATTTGGACTTGTCTTCCTGGGCAGTCTGTTTATTGGTAAAAAACCTATAGTTCAGCGCATGATGGAGAGTGCTATCGATGTACCCACACCCATCTGGAAACGGCTCAATCTATTCTGGGGACTCTTTTTCATCATCTTGGGATTCCTGAATCTCTACGTGGCAAGTGACTTCTTCGCCGCTGAGCAGTTACTCATCGATACCACCGGCTTGCAACAAATCGACTTCGATAATTGTCACACTCAGTTTCAGGGGAATGAACTGGAGATGTGTCATACTGCCCACGCCTTGGAAGAGAGCTGGGTCAATTTCAAACTGTTTGGCATGATGGGGCTGACGCTGGGCTTTGTTATTCTGCAGGCCTTCTATCTTGCCCGCCATCTGCGCGAACCTGAACTAAAAGCTGAGGAGAAGTGAGTGCTGTACGCCATCATCGCTGAAGATCGTGAAGACAGTCTTGAGCAACGCCTGAAAATACGTCCGGATCATGTGCAGCGGCTACAGCTGCTACAAAGCGAGGGGAGACTCCTTCTGGCCGGTCCCCACCCGGCGATTGATGCAGAAGATCCCGGTCCTGCAGGTTTTTCAGGCAGCCTGATCGTGGCGGAGTTTGACACCCTCGAAAGCGCTAAAATGTGGGCCGATGAGGATCCTTATATAAAAGCGGGTGTCTATGCACGGGTCATAGTTAAACCCTTCAAAAAAGTACTGCCGTAAACGTTACGGAATAAATAGTTAATAATCACCACAAGGTAAGATCAAAGATGAAAAAACAGATAATTCTGGCTGCACTCTGCAGCGCTGGACTGGTTGTAGGTTGTAACCAACCTTCTGAGACTGAGCCGACTGCAGTCGCTGCAGCGGAATCACAACGTTCTGCCACGCTGCCAGCGAAAACAGAAGCCGGTTCTGCCGATATGGATCTAAACACCCTGCTGACGGTGAACGGTAAGCCTGTGACCAGAGCCATGTACAGCCTCTACTTCCAGGACAGGATGCGTGGTGTTCCCGATGCGAAGACCTCACCTGAGATGCAAATGGGCGTACTCAATGAGTTAGCCAATATCCTGATCGTGTCACAAGAGGCTGAAAAGTCCGGTTTGCTGGAGCGTGAAGATGTCGCCGCTTCTCTCGAACTTCTGAAAGCGAAACTGCTGACACAGGTTGCCATACAGGAGCATGCCAATAATAAAAAACCATCCGATGAAGAGATTCAGAAAGTCTATGATGCTGACTTTGCCAACCAATCCAATACTGAATACAAAGCCAGACACATCCTGGTAAAAGAGGAAGATGAGGCAAAATCACTGATTAAGAAGTTGGATGGAGGCGGTGATTTCGCCGAGTTGGCCAAAGAGCACTCCACAGGCCCTACTGGTAAAAACGGTGGCGATCTGGGATGGTTTGATGCGGGACAGATGGTTAAGCCATTTGGCGATGCGCTGGCCTCCATGGAGAAGGGTAAATATTCAGAAGCCCCGGTTAAGACCGATTTTGGCTGGCATGTAATTCTGTTGGAGGATAGCCGTCAGAGTGAAGCACCTACCCTGGAGAGTGTACGCGGTAAAATTACGACTGCACTACAGCAAAAATCCCTCACCGACTATATGCAGGGACTGCGTGATTCCAGTGAATTGGTATTCAATGAGAAAAATGCGCAGCCTGCCCCTGAAGCCAGCAAGGGCGAGCCTGCAGTAGAAGAACAGGCTGCTGAGTCAGCGGCAGATGCGCCAGCTGCTGAGCCTGCTAGTGCTGATACTGAAGAGAAAAAGGAAGGCGGTGAGTAATTTTGATGTCAGGTCTCACTCCTGCTCAAAGAGGGTGCTGTAAAAGCAAGTCGCGAAAATTCGCAGATAGGTTTTGAGCGCATTACTGTAGCCTGGATGAAGCGTAGCGGAATCCGGGGAAAGATGCAGGTTATCCTGTTTTTGCTGCAGTCCGGTTTAGTGGTTTGGATGACTCTGTA
>NZ_JBSYOQ010000070.1:0-84620 GCF_058244645.1 Candidatus Thiodiazotropha sp. AKAK3 | reverse complement strand
TCGCTGGCGTCTCTTTTTTCCGCTGAAATTCTTTAGGGCAGGGCCACGCCGTCACCAAAAAACTATGTAGAGTCGTAGGGTGCGGCCCTGCCGCACCATGAACTGTCTCAAGAGAACTCCACCTCTGAATAGGTGCCAAAATAGCCCATTCGGCAGCTCTTCAAACAGCGCTGTCTACGCCAGCTGGTGATGATATGCTGCTCTGCTATTCGGTGAGTATCATCCAGTAGAATGGTGCGGCAGGGCCGCACCCTACCCATCGGTTATTAACGGTAGGTCGTTCGCGTCTTTTTTTCCGCTGAAATTCTTTAGGGCAGGGCCACGCCGTCACCAAAAAACTATGTAGAGTCGTAGGGTGCGGCCCTGCCGCACCATGAACTGTCTCAACAGAACTCCACCTCTGAATAGGTGCCAAAATAGCCCATTCGGCAGCTCTTCAAGCAGCGCTGTCTACGCCAGCTGGTGATGATACGTTGCTCAGCTTTTCGGTGAGTGTCATCCAGTAGAATGATGCAGTCGTTCGAAAGTTGCCTCTCCATAATCGGTAGCAGTCCATAACGACCGCCAGGAATACTGCCCGGTGGACCATCACAGATAACGAGTTCGAATGTCAGGTTTTTATCATTTGAGGGGATCTGATACCAACGATAATCGCCATAGTCGGCTAATGGCGCGTAGATCAACTCGACATGGTTTAAGCGCAGTTTTTGGAGAATGCGTTTCAGGTGTTTGAACCACTCCCGATTATGTTCAAATACTACGAATTGACGCTGCTCTCTCTGAGTCAAAGCGGCAATCAGCAGGGTGGTGGCACCAGAGCCACACTCCAGAATGGGACCACGGGTCTTTAATGCACGTTCTCCGACATGACGCAGATAGGAGATACCCGCTGCATATCCGATATTTCCCCAGGCTATTGCCAGAAGCAGGATATCGATTCGACTGACTACACCATCCCGAGTTGTCCTTTTTAAACGGGCACTAGCCAGAGAGAGCAACCAGAGCTTGAATGAGAGGAGATGCTTTTTTAGATCGATCATCTGTAACAACTGCTTAAACTACTATTGAACAACGTGCACCGATTCTATAAATAATCAGAAATTCTTAAAAAATAAAATAGTTCGTTTGTAAAATGATTTTAACCCAAGGCTGTTACATTGGTGTTAAGAGGCACTTCAAATAAACAGAGGTGCCCTTAATAGTTATCTTCGGGGTTAAAATGATCGATTGGGAATGTCTCGATAGAGATGAGCAGATCAAGCTTCGGGAAGAGTTTGGTTATTATCTTGATAGATTACCTCCGACCTGCTCACTTGATATGAAAATAGCCCGCTTCAAGGATTGGTTGAGTGAGCGGGGTATTCAGATTGATATGGAGTGACTCTATTTCAGTTATAACTCACTCTCTCACTGAAGTGGCAGCTCGATAGCAATACAAACGCCATCGTCCAGGTTCTCGGCCCAGGCACGGCCTTGGTGAAATTCAGAGATCAGACGTACCAGGTAGAGGCCAAGTCCCAGGTGCGGATCTTGTCGATGGGAACTGGGTCGTTGGCTGCTCATTGAGTTGAACATATTTTGCTGAATCGCTTCATCGAGTAGTGGCCCCTGGTTGATCACTTTAAGGGTTACCAGACCTCCACTCCGAATATCCAACTCGATGCAGATTGGTGTATCTGGCCGATGATAATCGACTGCATTGCTGATCATCTTATCCAGAGCCTGGCTGATCAGATCGGGGGAGATGTGGGTGATGATAGGTCGGTCGGGTAGTTTGGCTTCAAACAGGGCTTCCTGGTAGCTGTCTGCATATCCCTGACAAAGTGCGCTCAACAGGGCTGTGAGATCGGTTTTTACCAATTCTGTGTCATTCAGTGCCTGCTCCAACCTTGTGGCTTCTCGCAAGCGAGTCAGTATTTGATTAAGCCTGCGTGTGCCCTCTTGAGCACGCATGGCATAGGTCAAAGCGGTAGAGTGATTTGATCCGCTGTGAGGATCAGACTCGATCTCGGCTTGAAGATTCTCGAGGGAGGATTGGATCACAGTCAAGGGTGTTCGAAACTCATGGGCAAGTCGAGATGCCATGGATTCAAGGTAGTGGCTATAATCTTTTGTTCGTTCCAAAACGGCGCTCAGGCTGACATCGAGTTGACCCAGTTCATCTCCCTCGTCTGTTGCAGTTAACGCCATGAGGATGCGCCCATCCCTACTTACCGACTGCTGATATTTACGGCTGAGACGGGTTATGCGGCTGGTTAAGGATGAGGCCAACAGTAGCAGGCTGCCGCCGGTGATAATGAACAGCCCCAGGCTGATCAGCAGCAGATCTTCAATAGCACTCTGCTGCAGGAGCAGTATCTCCTGGGTACTTTGTTCGACGATCAAAACACCCTGAATCGATCCATCGACCCTTATCGGATATGCACTCGAAAGCATTATCAGCTCTGTACCAGGGGCGTTGTATCGATAGACAGCCCCCTCTCCAGAGAGTGCCTTACGAATTTCGGGGCCATCCAGGCGACCAAGTTTCTCCCGTTTTTCGAATGGCTCTTCAGGAGACTCCATTAACAGTAGTGAGGCCAGGCGTTGTGGCAGGCTATCTCCATCGTTTGATAGTGCAGCGATGGTGCCATGGCGTCCAACTACCTGACGTTCTCTGTTGAGCAAAGTGTAACGATGGCGTTGGCTCTCCATACCCTCTAACCATTGTTCGGCCTTTGCGGTTGGTAGGGTGAGATAGGCTAGGCTATGGTCGTTGAGCCAGCCGGATGTGGAGGCAATGCCAGCGGGTTGCTGCTCAAATTGGTCGATATCAACGGCGACCAGTGAGAGTCGTCCATTGATCAAAGTGCGGGGTATAGAGAGCTCTACTCTGTAACCTGAGCCGGTCTCCTGCCACTCACCAAAAATGCGCGACTGGGTGGTGTTGCCTCCAACCTCTTGTACATTGACCCAGCCCGGAGATGGTGTGCCTAGCAGGAAACGTCGGGTTTTACCTTCAGATCCCGGAATGGCAAGTATCAGATGGTCCCCTGCCTTGATTTGACGTTCGTTGCGTGGATAGACCAGCTGCTCATCATAGACCTCAATCAGCAGATAGAGACTTTGATCATAAAAACCGGCCAGCCAATCGAAAGCGACAGCCTGATTTACCGCACTGCGGGCACTGAATCGTTCTGATTGTGATTTGAATTCGAGCCAATCTTCATCGTAGCCATCGATAACCGGTGTTTCAGACAGGGGGAAGGCGTAGAGTGATTTGGACGAGCCTGGGGAATCAGCTGGGTTCAGTAACAGCCATTCGTCAGCCTCTGAAGCAAGCATATTGGCAAGGATCTCGGCACGATTCATGAGCAAGCGCTCCTGGGCTTGCCTGAGGGTACTCTCCATGCCCTGGAGATAGTGATAACCGGCCCAGGGGATGAGCCATAGGGTGAATGACGCCAGCAGCAGCTTAAAACGCAGTGACCGAAAGAAGCTGGGGGAGTTTTGCATGCCAGCCCGTATCAGGATTTCCAGCGATATCCAGCGCCGTAAACCGTGTCGATTTGAGTGAAATCGGGATCGATCTCCTGAAATTTTCGCCGAATACGCTTTATATGGGTGGAGATGCTGCTGCTATCCACATAGATCTGCGCCTCCTGCATAAGTTGATCCCGACTGCGAACATGACCTGGGTGGCGTACCAGGGCGTGAAGCATCCAGAACTCGGTGACGGTCAGGCTGAGAGGAGTGCCCTGCCAGTTCGCCAGTAATCTGTCGATATCCAACTGCAGTTCGTCTCGTTGTAGAGGCTGTTGTTGACTAACCGGCTCCAGCATGGCCTGAATGCGTCGAAACAGCGCAGAGATACGTGCCATAAGATGGGGTAGGCTGGTCTCTTTACTGATGTAATCATCTGCACCGAGACGCAAGCCGGCAACGGTATCGAAATCGCTATCCCGGGCAGTGAGGAAGATGATCGGTAGCTTGGTGGAGCGACTACGTAACTCCCGACAGAGTTCAAATCCCCCATCCACATCATCAGCCAGACCGATGTCGAGGATAACCAGATCAGGTAGGACATCTACGAATGCTGAGAGGGCCTCAGAACGGGATGCATAGCCTTTGACGTTGTAACCTTGACGTGTCAGGTAGTCGATATAGTTGTCCCGTATCGCCTGTTCATCTTCGATAATGGCGATTTCTCTTTTAGCCACAGTGTTGCCCGATCATCAATAGCGTTGTGTTAGTGTTAACAGGCCCTAAGCGGGATGATTATAACCCTATCCTTGTCGTGCGGCTAAGGCGTTGTCTGTAGCTGGGGGGAATCGTTGTTTTTTCTATTAAACCCAAGCACTGGAATTTCCGGGGAAGGTCGCCCGATATAGTAACCCTGGGCATAGATAACACCGATCTCTTTGAGGAGTTTCAAAGTCGCTTCATCTTCGACGAATTCTGCAACGGTATCTTTTCCAAGAGCATTCGCCATCTCTGTCAATGCCTTGACAAAGACTTGATCCATAGAGTTGGTTGGTAGCTGTTTGATAAAAGAGCCATCAATCTTGACGATATCCAAAGGCAACTCACGTAAATAGTAAAATGAGGAGAAGCCAACGCCAAAATCATCGAGGGCAAAACGACAGCCGATGGCCTGTAGTTCTCTCATCAATCGTTCAGCTGCATTGACGTCAGCAAGGGCAGCTGTTTCGGTCAGTTCAAAAACCAATCGGGTAGGGTCGATATCATTGCTGTTCACCAGTTGGGTCAGCTGAGGAAGAAGTTCCGGGTCGTCAATGACTCTGCCTGACAGGTTGATCGATAAGGTTATATCGATATCATGTTGATTGAGACTGGCCAGTTTTTCCACAGAAGCACGTAGCACATAACGGTTGATACGATGAATCAGACCGGTGCGTTCGGCCACAGGAATAAACTCCCCGGGCATGGAGATGGAACCATCCTTTTCCACCATTCTGATCAAGACTTCATAGTGGGAGATGATGCCGCTGCTGATCTCCAGGATTGGCTGAAAGTAGAGTATGAAGCGGTTGTCAGTCAGTGCTTGTTCGATCTTGTCTTTCCAGGTGGCACGGGCACTCATCTGCTCTCTAGCCTGTTCGCTGCTGGAGAAGAGATGCCACCGATCCCGCCCAGACTCCTTGGCTTGATACATGGCAAGATCTGCATTTGAAAGCAGTTCGTTGGCATTGCTACCATGATTGGGATAGGCGACGATGCCGATACTTGCTGAGACCCGATGACTATGCCCCTTTAGTGGAATTGTAATCTTCTTCAGCTCACTCAGAATCTTGTCGGCATAAATGGTGGCAGAGGGGATGTCCGCTTCTGGTATTACAATGGCAAACTCATCACCACCCAGGCGGGCAATGAGGTCGGTTGAGCGGGTAATCTCACGCAACTTTCTGGCAACGATCTGTAACATGGCATCTCCAGTATGATGTCCACTTGAATCGTTGATATATTTAAACTGGTCAAGATCAAAAAACAGTAGTGCACTGGAGTGGTTGTAGCGCTCAGCCAAGGTAATGATTTTTTCAAATTCAGATTGAAAATAGCGGCGATTGTTCAGTTCGGTAAGTGGATCGTGGTTGGCAAGCCAAGCCAGGCGTTGCTCCGCCAGTTCCCGGTCGGTTATATCGAGTCCGATGGAGAGTACCACCGGTATTCCTGCAACCGGCTTTTCTATCAGGTTAGAGTGTACCCAGGATATGGTTTTATTCTGTCCGTCTGATGAGAAGGCTGATGCATCATGCTGGTAGACATGGATCATGCCTTGCCGTAGACCGTTCATAACTGGAAGCATCTCGCCAGCAACCTCAGCATTCATGAACAAGTCACCGAAAAAACCACTGCTGCGCCGATAATCTTTAATGCCGATGAATTTACATCCTTCTGTATTCATGGTCAGGATGGCACCTTCAATATCTTGAGTCAGGATGATCACCTGGGCGCTGTTCATGATAGTGCTTAGGAAATCCCGCTCTGTTGCAAGCTCTTTGCTGCGCTTGATCAAGCTGTTGGTATTGTGTGCGATCTCTTCGTTGAGGCTCTCCAGGGTGTAGGTTAATTCTATTGCAGAGTCACTGGCGACATCGATCTCGTCCTGATACCAGTTGTGGTGCTTTAAGCTGAGAGTTTGGCGTACCTGGTCAAAGGCGTTTTTTGCCAGTAGTGGCAGGCTGTCGGAGATCATCAGCAGACGTTTCATCGGTTGCCACAATACTGCTGCCAGCAGCAGTTCTGAGAGAATAAATCCCAGAATACCAATAAGAACTGATTGTGTGGTGGCCTGGTTAATCTGATCTACTACCGGTGTGATATTGCTCACCAGGATGAAATCGGCAGACAACACAGAGGTATCGCTGCTTGCAGGTACCAGGTTGAATGTATAGTCCTGTCCGTTGTGGTTGGTGGTATAACCCGTATCGATCAATGACTTTAAGTCAACTTTTTCTGCGGTGTCCTGAAGCAGGGGGAGGAGTCGTTTCAGGTTACTTGAGGCACTGATATATCGTTCCCAGGTATTTAAAAATCGAGAGTGGGTGTTCAAGCGGGAAGCATTATCTATATGGCTGATCACTGCAATGTCAGTTTTCGCCAGTTCGTTGAATTCGATGATCAGGTCTGCGATAGAGCGTCCTACCAGTATGACTCCGGCATACTCCCCCTTATAGAGTAACGGTGAAGCGACGTACTGACTGCAGCGAACATGACATTGCAACATAGTCATCGGCGTCTCTAATTTGTTGACTGAGCTGACCAACTCTTTGAAAGGGTCGCCTAATGTACCCGTCTGCCATTTAAACTGCAGGATATTATCCTTGCTATAGTATGCCGCCTCTTCAAGTCCCCACTCCATCTCCAGGGTGACTGCGCTATGCATGAAGAATCGCTGTAGTTTTTCACTTAATGGCGTGTCGCTGGTTTGAGTCGCCGCTTCTGCAAGAGATGGGATCATCAACGCGATCTGTTCCAGACGATAGAAACTTGTGTCAAGAAGTGATTTGACCTGCCTGTTCTGTTGCTCTTTTATCTGTAATTGATAGGTGTCGAATAGCTTGAGTTGTTGTAGATATCCCATGCCTGCAAGTCCGGCATTCATGATCAGAACCACCAGACTGAAAAGTAGCATGACTTTCCATTTCAGACTGAGAAAATAGAGATCCTTTTCCTCCTGATGTTGATCGATAATTCCATTTAGTTCGTTAGATTGCATCTGACTACTCAAAAGCTATAGGAGATAAGCAGAGAGAATAGATTCCATTCACGCGACTTGTCATTAGGTGAGGGATTTTCCAGATTGGAGAGGAAAATTGTTCCATCAACCCTACTGAACTCAGTGCGCAAAATCAGTCCATCCGTTGCCTCCCAGAGGATGCCCAGCGTAGAAAATCTACTATAGAAGTTATGAGCATCCAGGCCTAATCTCTGACCTGTTTTTTCGCCTCTTTTATCCCCTTTGTCATAATGACTCTCTTCGTATCTGGCGATCAACTCCAGGTCATCCCGCAGACGGTAGGTTCCCTGCAGGTAGTAACCATCCAGAGTGGTATCAGCAATATCAAGTGCTCCGGCAAAACCTGTGTAATCGAGAGGCTCCTGCATGTACTCAGCGGTCAGGCTCCAATTGCCACTGTTGTACTCGGCTGAGACTACCCGGTAGTCGATATCTATGGTGCCGTCAGGTAGCATGTTTGTTTCGCCATCAAGCTGTAGTGAGGCACTGCTATAGGCGAGTCTGAAACGACCTCCATCCCATTCGTAGAGTAAGCGTCCACCCACTGTCAGACCATCCTGCTTTAATTTCGGATCGAGTACCGGGTTCAGGTAGGACTTTTCAACATTTTCATCAATTGGCGTTCTGCCTCCAATCAGTCGTAGAGAGAGTCGGTGAGAATCGATCTGCAAATCGCCAAACAGTTGAGCACCATCATTCGAGAGTACCATGTTGCGTACACGATCCCAGTAGATGGCTTGGGGCATGAAAATGCTGGGTCGGGTTGCGGCTACATCCCGAGTGTCGTTGTATAAGCCGAAGGGGTTTTTATATCGTCCCAGAATGACTCCGAAACGGTCAGCGTCCTGCATATAGAGTGTGGTGTCGATCTGCGCGTAGTCCAGGTCCAGGGAGCCGTCATACATCTCTCCTGCATCACGGGAGAGGAGTTGGGCCGAGGCAAATATTTGAGGTGAAAACCGGTAGGAAGTGTTGACGCCCAACTCCCGGAAATCCCAGCTACCATCCTCGCTGTCGCCAAAAAAACTGTTTTCAGTGGTTTTTACGTAAGCCTGAGTCAGGAAGCCATGGATCTGCAAGGCTCGATCGAGTTCAGCAAACTCAGTTGCCATCGCGCTACTCATAGGCTGATATAGCAGTACTAACAGCAATGCGATCCAGTGCTTATTCAACTGAGAGTCTCCGTACGCGCTCATTGATAAGATCCTCGGGAAGATAACCAATAGCTCCAGACGTATTTTCAATCTGCTCTAACATCTCAGTCTCGGACTGAACCTTGATTGGTGCTTGCCCCATACCAGAATAGATCTGACGGTTCCAGGCACGACGAAGCTGATGTGGAAAGACACCTAAAATATGTTTAGTAAATTCGGAATGCTGTTTGGTTTTATCTCCCATAACAAAGACCCTGATGGGAGTACCGTTAGGCCATTGGGTCATACGCATACTGAAAATGGAGCGCAAAGTATTCTGTGAGACGATCTCAGAATCGATGTCCCGGTTTGCGACTAGTTCGACGGAAGATGCTGTGTTACAAAAACAGAGCAGCAAACCGACTGCAAATGCTCGATAGGCAGTTGTCATTTTTTAAAAAAGAAATTCCATGCAGTTGCAAGTCCATGTCGGCATCCCTAATAGGTAACTTTAGTCCATAAAAAGATAATGGTTTTATGGCAGTTTAATTTAATACTGTTCGGTCAGCTGCAACGTTGACTGTTTTTATCTCCTGGTCAGGTCTCGTAAGCTACTATGTTGATCCTATGCGGTCAGTGAATCAACTGCCGCCATTTTTCTGCCAACTTTTGTCATCGGTTAGCCCTCATTTTGTACCTAATAGGCCAACTCTGTGGTTTGTAATAACACTCGGTAATCAAAGAATACCGGCGCTGGCATGGAGTGCCACTTCCACCAAGGATGGTGCGCTGGTTCAACATCCGGGAGTTAAAAATGAAAAAACATCTTATTGTCGTAAGTCTTGCAAGCCTCTTTCTATGTCAGTCTGCTGTCGCTCAGGATCAACCTGAACCTGTAGATAGAGAGACATTCCACAGTTCCCTGCTTGGGCTTCTTGCTGGTGGGATTCTTGGTGGTCCACCTGGAGCTGTTATTGGCTATGCCAGTGGCGCTGTAATCGGTGATCTCGAATCAAAGAATCGACAACTCGAGGAGAGCTCCCAAGCCCTGGCTGATAATCAGACTAGCCAAGATCACCTGTTGGATCAAGCGCAACAGCATCAAGTGAATTTTCAGCAGCAGAAATCGGGGGAGCTAGATCAACTGGCAGCATTAAAAGAGGGTTTTCGCTTCTGTTTGGGCTTTCGTACCGGCAGTAGTCTGATAGAACCAAAGATGGCCGAACAACTCGATGCCTTGGCAAAGATGCTTAACGCCTTTCCTCAGTTTAAGTTGTTGATCGAAGCGGGTGCTGATCAGCGAGGTTCTGAAGCGTTTAATCATGAGTTAAGTCGAGCCCGCGCCGATGCGGTTGCCAAGCTGCTGATCGATGCCGGGCTCCCTCGTAATCGACTCTCGACACGTTACCAGGGTGAGTCGGCTGCAGAGTATCCGATGAATGATCTGGAGGGGCTGGCTTTCGATCGCATGGTGCAACTCACTCTGTTGCATGGGGAGTCCTCATGAAAAACAGACGCCAACCATTGAGTGAAGCCTTTGTTTACGGCTCTCCCGAACGGGTGCCTGGATTCAGTTTTCGTTGGACCTATAACGGTCTACGCCAGGCAGAGGGTCTGAAAAAAAGAGAACGTGGAGGCAGAGATGAGCGTAAGTCCAGAAACTGATCTCAAAATACCTGTGAAAAGCCTCTGTAACCCAGACTTTGTCAAGGATATGTTACTGACTTTACTGGCTGCGTTGATGACCGGTGTGTCAGGGAGTATGTTGTTGATAATACTTGTATTATCATGGGGGTCAGCGCAGGCTGATCCGGCTGAAAGATTGACTGCCCAACTGCAACTGACAAGTCTCAATGGGCAGCGCATTGAGATGGCTCCCTTGCTCAATACCGAGGTAACTATCAACGTAACCGGTATGCTCGCTTGGGCCAAAGTAGAGCAGGTATTCACCAATCCAACTCAATCATGGATGGAGGGTAGCTACCAATTTCCATTGCCTGAGGGATCTGCGGTGGAGCGTATGAAGATGCAGATTGGGGATCGTCAAATCGAAGGTGTGATTGAGGAGAAGGCAGCGGCAAAACGGATCTTTAAAAAGGCCAGGGCCGAGGGTAAAAGGGCCAGCCTGTTGACTCAGCAGCGTCCCAATATCTTTACCTTGGCGGCGACCAATATTGCACCGGGTGAAACGGTACGAATCAGTATCGAATTTCAACAGAGAGTTCACTACTCTGGACGACGGTTCGAATTGCGTTTTCCAATGGTGGTGGCACCTCGTTATCTGCCAGACAGCGTGCAGGCCTCAGAGGCTAATCAACTATCACCACCCTACATTGCTCAGCGTGCGGGTCTGATCAATCCTTTGTCGCTGCAGATAGATATCGATGCAGGAGTGCCTCTGGCTGAGGTGATCAGCCACCATCATAAAATGGTGGAACAGCGGGCTGAGCAAGGTGTAGTCAGACTTAAATTGGCTGATGGCGAGGTACAGGCAGATCGGGACTTTGTCATCAGTTGGCGTGCCGAAGTTGGCTCAGAGCCTGAGTTGGCACTGTTTCGTGAGCATTGGCAGGAGAGGGATTACGCACTGCTGATGCTGATGCCTCCAGATGCAGCAAAACCTGAAGAGATCCTCTCGCGAGAGCTGATCTTTGTCATCGATCACTCGGGGTCGATGAATGGTGCCTCAATAAGGCAAGCCAAGGCAGCTTTAAGGATGGCGGTCAGTCGTCTTAAGAGTAGAGATCGATTTAACTTGATAGCCTTCAATAGTCATAGTGAAACCCTCTTCTCCTCACCTCAGAACGCCACTCAAACCAACCAGAGGCGCGCTCTGGACTTTATCGATCAGCTTAAGGCTGAGGGGGGCACAGAGATGATGCCAGCGCTTGAGTTGGCTCTGAATCAGTCGCAAGAGACTCATCTTCTAAGGCAGGTCGTCTTTTTAACAGATGGTAGCTTGGGGAATGAGCAGGAGCTGTTTGCTCTGATTCAGCACAAGTTGGCAGAGAGTCGTCTGTTTACGGTTGGCATCGGCTCTGCACCGAACAGCCATTTTATGCAACGTGCTGCAGATTTTGGCCGGGGTTCTTTCAGCTATATCGGACATCTGTCAGAAGTGACGCAAACCATGCAGGGCCTATTTGAAAAGCTTGAACATCCCAGTATGAGGAATATTCAACTCGAATGGCAGGGCAGGGGAGAGCTTGATGTTGAGCCACAACGATTTCCCGATCTCTACTTGGGAGAGCCGCTGCAGCTTGCACTCAAAGGGGATCACTTGGAAGGTGTCCTGGTTATTGCAGGTGACAGGGATGGTAAGCCTTGGAAGCGCCGTGTCGAAATCACCGGCGATCAGACCCATAAGACAGGTATTCATGCTCTCTGGGCAAGAGAACGAATCAAAACAATCATGGCCTCAACCGCCACCACAACCCAGGAAGAGAGGCGGGAACAGGTATTACAGCTCGCCATGGATCATAAATTGATCTCTGCCTATACGAGCCTGGTGGCAGTGGACAAAACACCGGTTCGTCCCCTCGATGCAAACCTGCAAGGTGGTGATATACCTGTGAGTCTGCCTGCGGGCTGGTCGCCAAAGGCGGTCTTTGGGCGTTTGCCTCAGACAGCTACCACTGGACCGCTCTATCTGATGATTGGCATGTTGCTGATCCTTGTGGCGGGGTTAATCCAGGTTTTCGGCCTGAGAAAAAAATGGGCCTGAGGCTTGTTTCACTAATGTTGTGTCTGCTCGGGGGGGGGATGTTGAGTCACTCCTTCTGGATTGAAGCCAAAGCCTGGCTGGCTGAAGGATTGATTGAAGCGGCCTGGCAGAGGACGCTGGCAGGAGAGGGCCATACTGCACCATGGCCCTGGGCTGATACCTGGCCTGTGGCTCGACTCGAGTCACCTCGCCTGGGTATTACCCGGTTGGTGTTGAGTGGTGACAGTGGCGCGACCATGGCATTTGGACCAGGCTGGGCAGAGCACTCTGAGTTACCCGGTGAGGAGGGACGCAGTTTCATCTCCGGGCATCGCGATACCCATTTTAGGTTTCTCAAGGATCTGTTTATTGGTGATGAACTTAGGGTGCAGAGAGCAGATGGCAGGATTGTGGTTTATCGCGTCACAGAGCGCCGGGTTGTCGATCAGCAACAGGGGTGGCATATGGCACTCGAAGGGCCGCAGGAGTTGCTGCTTGTGACCTGCTACCCTTTTGATGCGCTTATACCTGGCGGCCCGATGCGATATATCGTCCGCGCCGAAAAAACAGTTGATGTGTGGTAGAGCAGTGTTTCAGTTAGAATCATATCCAACGACTGAGTAACTGCAAATATTGATGAAGCCAATCCGTATCTTTCGACATCTGGTCTGCAAACCCCCTGGTTATCTGGGGGACTATCTGCAACAGCGCGGCATACCCTGGGAAGTGGAGTGTGTCGATGAGTCCCGCCCGATTAATCCTAGAACAGATGATGTTTCCGCTCTGGTCTTTATGGGGGCAGGTGTCAGTGTCAATGATCAGCTCTCCTGGATGGCGGGAGAATTGGCGCTGATGCGTAAAGCATTTCAGGAGGATCTGCCGATTTTGGGTGTCTGCTTCGGTGCGCAGATGATGAGCCGGGCTTTAGGCGGCGAAGTCACTCGGGGTAGTGAGATGGAGATTGGCTGGCACCCTGTTCGCGCCATTTCAGAGAATGATCAAGCCGCGTGGCTTAAAGGCCTGCCTGAGCGCTTTATGGCTTTTCACTGGCACGCGGATACCTTCACTTTACCAGCAGGTAGCCGATGGATAATGGAGAGCGACTGTTATCCCCATCAGGGATTTACCATCGGCGACCATCTTGGCCTGCAGTTTCACCTTGAGATGACCCCGGAGATGGTGAAAGGTTGGATTGATCGCTACGGCAGTGATCTGCAATCGAGTTCGACATGTTGCCAGTCAGCAGAGAGCATCCTGCAGGATCTTGATCAACATATTACTCAATTGCATGAGATCTCTGCCATCATCTACGGTAACTGGCTGGAGAGGGTTTTACGCAGACAATGAGATTATTGGCTATAACACTGATGTTGGGTTGGGCATTGGTGGCTCAGGCCATCACCCACGCCCCACTGCAGACAGTAATGGATAAGCTGAATGGAGAAGCTGCCCAACGAATTGCAGAGCGTTTTGAATTGGCTGGGGTGGACTTTCCGCCACAGCGGGTGCAGTTGATAGCATTGAAGGAGAGTCGCCGCCTTGAACTATGGGCCTACTCCGAAGAGCGTTGGCGCTTTATCCACGATTATGCCATCTTCGCCGCAAGCGGTGGCGCAGGACCAAAATTGAGAGAGGGAGACAAGCAGGTACCAGAAGGTTTTTATCGCATTGTCTCACTCAATCCCAACAGCCATTTTCACCTTTCAATGAAGCTTAACTACCCAAATACTTTCGATTCAGTTCAGGCCAACCTGGAGGGCAGGCATTCACCTGGATCGAATATCTACATCCACGGTAGCGCATGGTCAGCGGGATGCCTGGCAGTTGGAAATCACTATATCGAAGAGCTCTTTTATCTGGTGGCCAAGGTTGGCGTCGAAAAAGCGAATGTATTGATCGCACCTTACGATTTTCGTACCAGAGCGATGACTATTGCCGATGAACCGGTCTGGCTGGAGGAGCTCTACACCTACTTGAAGTTGCGCCTTGCGAAATTCCCACTCTCAGAGAAGATGTCAGCTTGCGGGCAGGGTTGCGCCAATGCAGGGTTACGGCAACAGTTAGGCCGTTATTGAGATACTCAACCTAAAAAAATGAGCATGCATGAAAGTGGAAATGCAACAGAGGATTGTTGAATTTATCGATGATGTTCAGTCAGTGGCACCTGAGCAGGCAAAGATTATTAATGCAGCGAGAGATTTGTTTAATAAGACAAATCAATTCAGGTTGGCAAGATAGGTGGCTACAGCATCCATATCCCGATCACTGAGACGGATGGCAACACCGGTCATCCAGACGTTGGTTCGTCTGCCAGTGCGGTCACGAAACTCTTTTAGCATCTTGACCACATAGTCGAAGCGTTGTCCTGCAAGGCGGGCATAACCCTCCTGGCCACGGGCATCTTCTCCATGACACTCAACACAGACCTTTTTGTAGACCTGTTGGCCCTCCTGGAGTAACTCAGGAATTCCGCCACCAGATGCTTTCATCTCCATGTCACTGAAGTAGAGGGCGATCTTGATTTTGTCTTCCAAAGAGAATGTCTTTGCCAGGTTAGTCATTAGATAGTCGTTGCGACGACCATCGCCAAATCGCTGAAACTGGTCGACGATATAAACAGGATTCTGACCTGCAAGATTGGGTGTCACCGGCTGGACTGCAATGCCATCTTCCCCATGGCAGGTCTTACATAATATGGTTCTGTCTCGTCCCTCTTTGACCATCTTTTTTTTCAGCGCTTTATCTTTGGCGATTTCAGCAATGCGATTTTCGAGCATATTTCTCAGCTGTATTGCCTCATCTGTATTCACCTCCGCCCCTATTACAGATTGATTCAGTATCAACAGCAGAATAGGTAGTGACAACAACCTGACAAAAAGTGATTGCATGTAGTTATTCCTAACGATGTTCAGTAATCTTGTTCTATTTAGCGACCGTTTTTTTTGAGACTTGATTCACGAAACAGTAATCTAGGCATTTATTGCCTTAAGGGAACCTCTATTAACAGGTTCTAGTAGTCGCTTTGGTAGTGCTGATCATCCAGGCACGCCTCTCCGGAATAGGTTCATATTCAGGCGAGCGCCCCTGCCGCACAATGCCCAACTGAAAAGAAAACCACCTGACGAACTGACAGCTTGTTTCTACAGCGGCTCATAGTAGCGAGAAAGCTACCCAGGATTTCTTAGGAATCCGTATGCTGATGGTGCCGCGGGGTCACACCCGTCACTAGAAATAATTCCGGACATTAGTGGATCAGTCTGGGGAATCGTCGCTAACACCCCCAACTACTTTTCGGTAAGCTACGGGCCATATTTCGAGTCACCGGAACATTATAGAGAGTAAATGGCGAAGCAGCGTAAAAAAAACAGTCGAAAACAGTCCAAACCCAAGCGGGGTGGTCTATTACGGCGCTGGCTGTTGTTGGGGGTGACCACCTTGCTGCTCGCTACGCTGCTCTATAGTCTCTACCTGGATCGGGTGGTACAGGCACGTTTAGAAGGTCAGCGTTGGTCTCTGCCGGCAAAAGTCTATGGTCGCTCTCTTGATCTCTATCCTGGAGCACCTGTCACCCTCACCCACTTGAAGCAGACGCTGGCTGGATTGGGTTATCGCAAAGTAAAGCACCCTGATCGGCCTGGTGAATATTCGAGCTATCGTGAGCGTATATTGCTGCGCACCAGGGCTTTCCGGTTCCCGGACATCGATCGCTCCAGTGACTATCTGGAAGTGGTATTGAACGATAAGGGTGTTGAATCATTGAAACGGGCTGCCAGTGGCGAACCTGTTGGACACTACCGAATAGAGCCCAGATTGATTGGAAGCCTTAGATCCGCCCAGGGTGAAGATCGTATCTTACTGACTCGGGATGAACTGCCTGAGATGCTGGTCTCTGCACTGATTGCTGTGGAGGATCGGAATTTCTACCAACATTTTGGTATTGATCCTATCGCCATAGGACGGGCGTTGTGGGCCAACCTGCGCGCCAAGCGCGTGGTTCAGGGGGGAAGTACCCTGACCCAACAGCTGGTAAAGAACTTTTTTCTCACCTCAGAACGAACGCTTTGGCGAAAATTCAATGAAGCATTAATGGCG
Source organism: Candidatus Thiodiazotropha sp. AKAK3 (assembly GCF_058244645.1). Classification (NCBI taxonomy): domain Bacteria; kingdom Pseudomonadati; phylum Pseudomonadota; class Gammaproteobacteria; order Chromatiales; family Sedimenticolaceae; genus Candidatus Thiodiazotropha; species Candidatus Thiodiazotropha sp. AKAK3. The sequence continues at coordinate 68,452 of NZ_JBSYOQ010000070.1, read as the reverse complement.
GTAATCATCGACATGCGCTTCAGCAAGGATGAGATTCTCGAAGCCTATGCTAATGAGATCTATCTAGGGCAGCAGGGTGGACGGGCAATCCACGGTTTTGCTTTGGCCAGCCGGTTCTACTTCAATCGGCCGCTACAGGAGTTGGATCTGCCGCGGCTTTCGATGCTGGTAACCCTGGTACGAGGGCCCTCAGCATACGATCCAAGGCGACATCCAAAGAGAGCCAAGCAGCGTCGACACCTGGTACTGCAACTGATGCAGGAGCGGGGGGTGATCGATGCTGTTCAAGCCGACCGGGCCAGTGAGGCTCCTTTGGGTGTGGAACAGGGGCGTTTGCGTAGCTCGGGTAGTCCCGCATTCATGGATCTTGTAAAGCGCCAATTGCGTAGGGACTATAAAGAAGAGGATCTGAATGCAGGTGGTTTAAGAGTTTTTTCAACCCTCGATCCCTGGCTTCAGCAACGAGCTGAATTAGCCCTCTCACAGCAGTTAAAATCTCTGGAGAAAGCACGTAGTATCCCCTCTGGAACCCTTCAGGGTGCACTCACCCTGGCCGATGTGGAGACTGGTGAAGTTACCGCCCTGGTGGGTGACAGAAACCCCAGGTATGCTGGTTTCAACAGAGCGCTGGATGCGGTGCGGCCTGTAGGCTCATTGATCAAGCCAGCGGTCTATCTCAGTGCCTTGTCTCAACCTGGTCGCTACAATCTATTTACCCCATTGGAAGATAAGCCGATTCGTATCAAAGGGGGTAATGGTGAGATCTGGGCACCGGAAAATTACGACAATCAGAGTCATGAGAATATCAACCTGCAGCAGGCACTGGTGGAGTCTCTGAACCTGGCAACTGTCCATCTGGGTCTCTCTGTTGGCTTGAAGCCAGTTACCGAAAGCCTCTATGAATTGGGCATTCGACGCCCCATGTCTGCCTATCCTTCCCTGCTTCTCGGGGCAGTATCTCTCTCTCCGCTAGAGATGACTCAGATGTATCAGACACTTGCCAATGGGGGATTCAGTGCGACACTGAAATCGATTCGGGGGGTAACCGATGGTAAGGGTGAACCCCTGTCACGATATCCACTGGAGATTGAATCCAGGGCAGATGCACGGGCAGTCTATCTGTTGAGAAATGCCCTCAACGAGGTCACGCACAGCGGAACAGGAAAAGCATTGCAATGGTTGCTACCAGGCGATGTCGAAGTGGCGGGTAAGACCGGTACAACAGATAAACTGCGCGACAGCTGGTTTGCCGGATTCGATCGACGACGAGTGGCAGTGTCCTGGATAGGGCGAGATGATAATGCACCTACCGGCCTGACCGGATCCTCTGGTGCAATGCGTGTCTGGGCCGAGTTGATGAAGAGTATAGGCATCTACTCCCTGTCTGAAGAGTTGCCTCGGGGTGTGGAGATGGTGGCGATTGATCCAATAACCGGATTGCGTGGTGAGGGGTGTCGGGATGCGGTCAATTATCCTTTCATCAGTGGTAGTATGGCATTGGAATCGGCGCCGTGCGCCCGCTCATCTTCGCTCATGGATGATGGGGTTGAGTGGTTACAGAGCCTTTTCAGAAAGAAGTGAAAGATCAAACTGAGTGTTATTATCCCGGCATGCTTAGTTGCCGGTTTAATAGTTGTGAACAGCAAAGGTAGATGATTGAATCCTCTATCTGTTTGAATCATGCGAAAATAGTACAAGATAGGCTACAATCCCGCCTTAACCCCATTCTTGGTACTAGGAGTTAGTACTTGACCGTATATGCTGCCGATAAGTTGATTGCCCAGGCTCGGGTATTAGCCGCTGAGTACCGGCGTACCATGGGCAAGCCCCTTCCTGGGATCAGCAATGAAATTGCTGAGTTCGATGCAATGAAGTTGCTCCAGCTTGAAGCCAACGACAGTGGAGAGGGCGGCTATAACGCAATCGATCGTGGTCGTGGTGATAAACGCATTCAGATAAAATCCCGCACCATTTTCGATGAGAGCAAGTCAGGGCAACGTATCGGCCAGCTCAAGCTGGAGAAGGCGTGGGACAGTGTGGTGCTGGTACTCATGGATGAGGATTACCAACCTTATGAGATCTATGAATCCGAGCGGGATGATATCCTGGAATATATCGAAGAGAGCAGTAGTAATCGAGCAAAACGAGGTGCCATGTCTGTGGCACGTTTTAAAATTATCGGCCGACTCGCATGGACACGAGAGAGTGGTCTTGAGCCTGAGGTCTGGGATAACCAGACAGATTGATTTTGACGGCAGGCAGCAGACTTCAAAAAGGCAAACTATTGGTTGCCAGTTCAATGATTCCATCCCTGGGCGATAAATTATGACCGATATTGCTGAGATATTCGGCCCTGAGGGTTGGCTTGCCAGTCGTATTGACGGTTTCTCATATCGACCGCAGCAGCAGGAGATGGCGCAAGCGGTCGCTGACATCATTCAGCAAAGTGGTGTTCTGATCTGTGAAGCGGGGACGGGTACTGGAAAAACCTTTGCCTATCTGGTGCCGGCATTGATGTCGGGGCGCAAGGTGATTATCTCCACCGGTACAAAAAACCTTCAGGATCAACTCTATCATCGCGATCTGCCAAAAGTACGGCAGAGTCTTTCAAGCCCGGTATCCACAGCACTCTTGAAAGGGCGAGCCAACTATCTCTGTATTCATCGCTTGGAAAATACACTGGTCGAAGAGATACGCCTTACCCGGGAGCAGCTGGGGCAGTTGGAAGAGATACGTCGATGGTCGACAGCCACAAAAAGCGGTGACATCAGTGAAATGCCTGAGATTGCCGAAGATGCCCCGGTTTGGCCAGTGGTAACCTCCACCACGGAGAATTGTTTGGGTCAAGAGTGCTCGGCCTACAGCAAATGTCATCTGGTTGAGGCACGTAAGCGGGCGCAGGAAGCCGATCTGGTAGTGATCAATCACCACCTGTTGTGTGCAGACCTGGCGCTCAAGGAGGAGGGGTTCGGAGAACTGCTACCCAGTGCAGACTGTTTTATCCTCGATGAAGCCCATCAATTGCCGGAAGTGGCGGGCAACTTTTTTGGTGTCACACTGAGTGGACGGCAATTAAGCGAACTGGCTCGGGATTGTATTACTGAATATCACCGTGAAGCCAAAGACACCCCTCAGCTACTTGAACGCGCCGAACGTTTGAAACAGGCCTCTCAGGATCTACGCCTCGCCTTTGGTCTTGAAGTTCGAAGAGGTGCCTGGTCAGAGCTCGCTGATAACCCATCGGTCAGTCTGCATCTTGAACATTTAGAAGAGGCCCTCGATCATCTGCTGGAGGCGCTGATTGCCATAGAGGGTCGTGGTAAGGGGCTCGATAGCTGCAAGGAGCGATGTGAGCTTCAAATTCAACGTCTGAAAGGTCTGTTGGATGAGAATGATAGTGAGTCGATCCGTTGGTATGAGACCCAACGACAGAGTTATCGTCTTAACCGCACGCCTTTGGAGATCGCCAAAATATTCCGTGGTGTTATGCAGGAGCATCACGCTGCTTGGGTGTTTACCTCAGCCACCCTGGCAGTGGGTGATAGTTTTGAGCACTTTTCCAGTCAACTCGGACTGCAGGAGGCTGAAACCCACTGTTGGGATAGTCCGTTCGACTATCCGATGCAAGCGGTGTGGTATGTCCCTCAGGGATTGCCTGATCCCTCAGACCGGACTTTCAATCGTACTGTATCGGATCTTTCGCTGCCTATCCTCAAGGCCAGTAACGGCAGAGCATTTCTGCTCTATACCAGTCATCGTGCCCTGCAGGAAGCTGCGGAATATCTTGAGGATAAGCTCGACTATCCCATGTTGGTACAGGGCACAGCACCACGTACAGAACTTGTGGAGCAGTTTCGAGAACTTGGGAATGCGGTGTTACTGGGGACTTCAAGTTTCTGGGAGGGTATAGATGTTCGTGGGGAAGCACTCTCCTGTGTCATTATCGATAAGCTCCCCTTTGCATCACCTGGCGACCCCGTACTCCAGGCACGCATCGATGCCTTGCGGCAACGAGGTGGTAATCCGTTCATGACCTTCCAGTTACCACAAGCGGCAATCGCTTTAAAACAGGGCGCAGGGCGTTTGATTCGGGATGAATCCGATCGTGGCGTGTTGGTCATCTGTGATCCACGCCTGTTGAGCAAACCCTATGGCAAGATTTTCATCCGCAGTCTGCCGCCTATGACCAAGACACGTGATTTGGCTGTTGTGGAGCGTTTTTTCAAAATAGTGGATTGAGTCAGCTATTTCACCTTTAGCCTAAGAAATCATCTTTCCGGATCGCTGCTGACCTTCCGTTCCATTTTTAAGCAGATGTAAAAAGCCCCTCGCCCTTGACGGGAGAGGGGTTGGGGAGAAGGTGTGCGCCAAGCGCATAGTGAAACTAAAGCGTATACAGCACGATCCGATCAATCCCCGTCGTGCTGAGTAATGGTCAAGTGATGGTGTTGTTAAACACCCCCCTCTCCCACAAGATAGTGTTGAAAAAGCAAGCTGCGAATATTCGAAAATAGATTTTGAGCACAAAAGAATTCAAGTTCTTGCACGTTTAATCGCTTAATGGTGGGGCAGGGCCCCACCCTACGACTACTCAAAAAAGCCCCTCGCCCTTGACGGGAGAGGGGTTGGGGAGAGGGTGTGCGCTATGCGCATATAGAAACTACAGCGTATACAGTACGATCCGATCAATCATTGTTGTGCAGAGTAATGATCAAGAAAATAGTGTTGATGAACCCCCCTCTCCCGCGAGGGGAGAGGGGAGTAGGGGTACAGCCGGAAACATGAGAATGGTTGAAGTTAAAAAGGGAAACAGTGTTCCCAGATACTAATCATCCGTTGAATTTGTTTCACTTGAATCGAATCGACGGGGAGATAAAAAAATACCCCGAGGTGGGGGGACACCCGGGGTATCAAGACGATGAATAGATGATCTATCTGGGACTGCGTACTCTGCTACTGAAATCCGTGTGGGAGAGCAGATCAGAGTCCGTGCATTATGTTATGTTTTGATGCAGCCCAATTCACCTTATCGTATTCAGCGGTTTTCTAGCTACTAAGCGCAGAACTGTAGCCTCTATCGATAACTGGAATATGGTGATCCAGCCAATTTTTTATAAACACCATAGTGCCGTCTTCGATATCCGCTTCACCGGCGTGGAACTTCTTTTGAAGATCGGCGCAGGTCTGCACCAGTTGACTGTGTTCCTGGCGGTGAGCGTCAAGTCCTTTATAGCCTCGCTCCTCCATCAAACGTTCTTCTGATTCAAAATGCTCTACAACATAATCGATAAGACTATCCAGGCGCGTGCCTACATCCGGGCGGGCGCCTGAAGAAACCGCATCATTCAACGCGTTGACACGATTAAACAGTTCCTTGTGCTGGTTATCGCATATGTCAACTTTTGTGCTGTATTTCTCGTCTACCCATTGCATTAATGCCATGTTTAAGTTCCTCTTTAGGTTATTTCCATATGTGTTTTTTATTAATTGCACTGCTGTGAATTTAGAACATGCATCTTCAGGAAAGCTTTAAGTTTTTATATTATTTTGGATCAAGCATTCCGATGCTGTTCTATCATGACTGGTCAGTTATTCACTCAAAGTTATTATTAGAGTAATACGACTATCCGGCACTGACACAGTCAAATCACAGAAATGATTAATAACAAGACGTAGTCGTATTGAGTGAAATCAAGGTGGCGCGTGCGATACTGTTTTTCACAACGCGAAATATACAATTTTGTTTGCAAAGCGTATCCATGTTCAATTTGTCGTTCCCTGAGGGTGTATCAGAATGATCAATCGGACGATAACTTGAAAAACTACTTTGCTATCGCTGCAGGAAGTAAATTCTTATATAAAATTACTCGCTTGTAAAGCGATTGAGTCCACTAAAACAGCAATCTGCTATGAAACTTGATGGTTGCTACAATCAAACACCGATATCTAAATAGGAACGGGCAAGTTTTTGTAATGCGATGATGTAAGCAGCAGTACGATAGTCTTCAATTTCAGGCATACGCTTGCGAACATCTATGATCTCTTGCAGCGCAAGACGCATGCTGTCGTCAAGACCGGAGCGTACCAGGTCAAGCTCATCTGCACCCTTTGAGAGTCTGGTGCTGATCCAATCAGGCACACTCTGGCCACTGGCGTGCTCAAGTGCTGCGACGATGTGGCGGCCACGGGATTCATCCAACCGTCGTTCGATACGTCCGAAGCGCATATGGCTGAGATTGCGTATCCACTCAAAATAGGAGACTACCACACCACCGGCATTCACATAGGCGTCGGGAAGAATGGTAATGCCACGGTTTCGCAGGATTCGATCAGCCTCGAAAGTTACTGGTCCGTTTGCTGCTTCAGCAATTAGTTTGGCCTGTATCTTGGGCGCATTGCTTTCTGTTATTGCAGACTCAATAGCAGCAGGAATCAGTATGTCGCAATCATATTCGAGTATCGAAGCACCATCCTCTATAAACTCACCGCCAGCAAATCCCTTAAGACCACCATGGGCGCAGCGGTGGTAGTAGGCCTCTTCAACATGAATGCCCTCCGGATTGACGATGGCGCCATCACGTACAATGATGCCGATGATCTTGGCCCCATCCTCTTCGGTAAGAAATTTTGCAGCATGGTATCCAACATTACCTAAACCTTGGATGATGATGCGTTTCCCTTCCAGTTCGCCCTCAAGACCACAAGCACGTAGCTCTTCCTTATGACGGAAAAACTCTTGCAGTGAGTACTGTACGCCGCGTCCGGTTGCCTCGGTGCGTCCATTGACTCCACCGTGAGCCACAGGCTTTCCAGTGACGCAGGCGAGGGCATTGATATCCTCGGGATTCAGATGTTTATAGGTATCAGCGATCCAGGCCATCTCTCGCTGCCCTGTGCCCATATCAGGAGCAGGAACATTGGTAGCGGGGCTGAGAAAACCTGCGCTGGCCAACTCCCGGGCGAAACGGCGGGTGATGACTTTTAACTCATCCCGGCTGTAATCTTTTGGGTTAATGTATAAGCCACCTTTTGATCCGCCGAAGGGTACATCGACGATGGCGCACTTATAAGTCATCAAGGCAGCCAGGGCTTCTACCTCCTGCTGATCAACCGATACTGAATATCTCAGCCCACCTTTGGCAGGCAGGCGATGGATACTGTGGACCGCACGCCAGCCAGTGAAAACTTCAACTTTGCCTCGAATCTCCACCGGGAAACTGACCTGTAGAACAGAAGTACAGCTCTTAATAGCGTTGGCGATGCCGGGATCGAGATCCATATAGGAGAGCGCCCTATCCACCATATGATCGACACTTTGTCTGAAATTCAGTCCCGAGATTGTTTCATTCATCTTAGAGTTTCCAATTTCTTATTGTTGCAGTGTTCTACCACCATCAACCGGGATGATCTGTCCTGTGATGTAAGGTGCATCGCGATGTAAGAACAGAAGAGTGCTGACAATATCCGCTTCACTGCCTGGACGTTTCAGGGCAGTACGATCAAGTATCGTTTGGCGCTCTTCATCGCTCAACCCCTGTTCCGGCCAGAGAATGGCCCCTGGTGCAATACCATTGACCCTGATTTCCGGTCCCAGTTCACGCGCCAGCGTCTTTATAAGCATAGCATTGCCTGCCTTGGCAATAGAGTAGATTGGATGGGATTTAAGTGGTCGCAGGGCATGAATATCCACCAGATTGACAATTGACCCCTTATGCTCGCGCAGTAGAGGTGCAGCCGCTTGAGAGAGAAAGAAAGGGGCCTTTAAGTTGCTGCCCATCAGATCTTCCCAATGGGCCTCTGTAGCCTTCTCCATCGGAGTGGGATAGAAGCTGGAAGCGTTGTTAACCAATAGGTCGAGGCGCTGATAGCTCTGCTCAGCCTGATCAATCAGAGCCGATAACTGAGTAGTATCGTTTAAGTCGGCCTGCAGCAGACTGACCGAGTCCGGACGCTGTTGCTCCAGCTGCTGTTTAAGGTTTTCAGCCGCTGTTTTCGAACTTCTGTAGTGGAGCAGTATATCCATCCCCTGATTGTGTAACTCGGTGGCGATGGCTGCTCCTATCCGGTGTGCTGCTCCTGTAATCAAGGCAGTTTGACCTGACAGACTGGAACGGTTTTGCGTCATCGAGGGACTCCGTGGTTGAATGGTAGTGTCTACTCTAACGGATTCAAAAAGGTTTCTGTACTATGCCGGACTGTCTCACAGCCCAATCAGCCAATTCCCGGGCAACCTTGCCGATGCCGGATGCCAAAGCACAAGTGGTAAGCGAACGATTGATGCGTCAAATTCTGCGCGCTATCGATCAATCAGGTGGCGCCATCCCTTTTGATCAGTTCATGGAAATGGCCCTCTATGCGCCGGGCCTTGGCTATTATGTTGCTGGGAGTCGAAAATTCGGTGACCAGGGTGATTTTATTACTGCACCTGAAGTCTCCTCTCTCTTCGCTCAGTGTCTGGCAAGACAGATTGCCCAACTGTTGCCGGCAATGCCTGATGGCGAAATACTGGAGTTTGGTGCAGGTTCTGGCGTACTGGCGGCGGATATGCTGACTGAATTGGCAGCACTAGAACAGCTGCCCTCCCGCTATCTCATTCTGGAAGTCAGCCCAGAGCTGCAAGGACGTCAAAAAGAACTACTGAGAGAGCGGGTGCCAGATTTAATTGAACGGGTCATCTGGCTGGATGCCATGCCCCAGAATTTCTCTGGATGTGTGGTGGCGAATGAACTCCTGGATGCCATGCCAGTCAGCCGCTTTCGAGTTGTGGATGGGCAAGTTGAGGAGTGTTTTGTTGAATTTGATGGGGAGAATTTAAAGGCTTGCTTTAAAACTCCGATCACACCAGGTCTCACTGAAGCAGTGGATCAGTTACAAGGCAATATTGGGCGATTCGAATCAGGCTATATTTCGGAGATCAATCTTCGACAGGCGGCTTGGTTGAAGTCACTATCACAAGCTATCAGGCGAGGTGCTGTTTTATTGATCGACTATGGCTACAGCTGCGCAGAGTATTATCATCCTCAACGTAATGAAGGGACTCTGATGTGCCACTATCGCCACCGTGCCCACAGCGATCCATTTCGCTGGGTGGGTATTCAGGATATTACCTGTCAGGTCGATTTTACATCAGCTGCGAAGGTTGCACTTGAGTCGGGTTTTAGATTGGGTGGCTATACCACCCAGGCTCATTTTCTGATTGCCAACGGACTCGATACCCTATTGGCTGACTCTGATCCTGAAGATGTGGTTCGTCATATGGCCTTGATGCAAGGCGTAAAGCGTCTTACCCTCCCTTCGGAGATGGGAGAGCGTTTTAAAGTACTGGGGCTTTTGAAGGATCTGCAGCTCAGTATGCAGGGCTTTGCCATGCGGGACATGTGTGAGCGTTTGTGAATTTCAATTGTTGGGTGTGGCAATGCTGCACCATATCCAACTGTAACGAAACCACCTGATGAGCAGCTAAACTGACAGCTTGGATCTACAGATCGTGATGGTGCGGCAGAGCCGGCACCCTACACCTTGCACTTATCAAATCGTAATCGTTAAGCTTTTGGTAGATCAGACTCTCAGGATAGACATCCTTTTACATGGTTACGCACAGTTATAGACAAAGTGAAGTAGGGTGCGGCCCTGCCGCACCATGCTGGATAGTACTCCATAGCTTTAAGTATCACCGAAGTTAATGATGTCCCAAATCTTTACTTGACTACTGTCCTGGTATCTCAGGTCTTTTAATTGCTTTTGAAGTCAAGGATTCAGGTTATTTTTTATTAGCAAGTCTTCCTGCAAGTATTGCAATAAAAAAAGCTGAAAATCCAGAAATAATAATATTTCCTGGTTTACTACTAACAATACCTTCACTAATCAAAATAAGAGGGATTGCTGCGCCTATGATTGATACAATTATAGCTCCAAACCACAACTTTCCCCTGTTTAATATTAGATGATATTTTCCCAGGATTGACAAAATTACCCAGAGGCACAGCAAGGCAATAAAAAGATAAAATGAATCCAGACCAAACATGTTGTTAAGCATTACTTAGCTGCAGAGTAGATAGTTGTTGTAGCACTAGTGCCTTCTATAACCAATCCTGTTGTAGTTGCCAACTCATAAATTTTTTGTACATTTCTAGCTAACCCACCAACTGATGTCAATCGGTTGGTTTATGCGCTGTCTTAATGATCTGATAACAAGGGTAGCGAAAAAGGAAGATAGTTGTAGCGGTCGTTCTGGATGGGTAGGTACAAATCTTGAATACGTAGCTAGAAAATCCCATCGCGGCATAATCTCCTGGGAACGAGGACAAGCGACAGGATATGTTACCTGATCAGCCGCAGCGTCTAATAATGTAATTACTAGTCAATTTCGAATATTTTATCGATCATATCATGAGTCATTTCATGCATGTATGATCCGTTGTCATTAATTATAAGCGTCTCTTTTTCTTCTTCGTTTTTACAGAAAGTTAAAAATGGTATAACCGGGTCTCTTTCATTACCCATGACTGTGCTGCCATCAATTATCGAACATACATCAAATGCCAGATCACTAGAGATACTATATATCATCTCCTCATCGACACCATTTAGTTCAAGTATGCGTTTAAAACTGGCAACTATGTTTTTTAGCATTACCACTTGATTCGAATCATATGTTTCATCATCTCTGACTATATTCATTATTTTTCCTTTTATAGATAATTCCAGCTTTCAACGTAAAAAGCGCAATAGCGACTGAATAAGCTGTAGAGTTTTGTATAAGCTCAGAATACATGACATATCACACATCCAGACTACCAAGATATTTTAATACTGTCGGAGACTCAAGTAATAAAACCAATCATTCAGTTTTAACTTCCATGTGACACATTTTAGCCAAGATGGTCAACATCTATATCCAACCATCTAGTGGCGTGAGTGTTTTGTAGAAGCAGCAGACAAAGAAGAGCGCGCCATTGTTGTTCCGGTTACTGAAAAAACGTAACCAGGGCTCTAAGGGTCGACTTAGGCATCATAGATATAGAACCGTCCCAGTTCGTAGAATATTAGAAGAGCATCTGGATCGCGTTTCTAGCCTTGAACATCACTTTTACTCTTTCCCACGATCCAGCGTGGGAAAGAGGATGAATGCTTTCACAGTCTCTCTGCGTGGAAAGGAGGAAAATGGATTCTGATACATAATCCAAAAATGTGCGGTAGGATCGCACCCTACGTTTTAGCATGGCTATTGGTGGGGCGTGGCCCCACCCTACCTTAAACCTGGACAGTGCGCCTTTTGATATTCTGTTTTTCCTGCGCTTCTCGCTCTTGTCGAACCGGGAATTCAAAAGGCGTACTGTTCGAGTTTGTTATTAATTTCAACCCATTTAACCCCACTTCCATGCCATCTGCGTTTTCCCTAATGACACTAACAATTTTTCATCAGCGTCTGCTGTGAAAATCAGACCAATCGGGAGAAGGTAATGAAGTTACATAAACAGATAATCACACTCTCTGTGATCATCCTGACAGGGGGATTGGCTGCCTGCGGGTCTTCGCAAGAGGCACATAAACAGTCCCAAACAGATTCTGGTGTTCTACTGGAGGCTGAAATTCAGAAACGGAGGGTGGTGCAGAGGCCATCACCTCAACAACAACGAATCCTCTATTCAGCTGAAGCGGATGCTCAGTCATCGATAACCTATCCAGCGGCTTCAAAAGCAAAGGAACATCAAAATATGTTTGCTAGAGGCGCAATTCGGCAACCTTCAGCAGGGATCGATCGGGAAAGGTATGGTGAGCTGACGGAAAATGGCGTCCACTCAGTGGCTCAGTCACCCGTCTCTACTTTTAGTGTCGATGTGGATAGTGGGGCTTACGCCCTAGTACGGCGGTTTCTCAGTCAGGGTCAAATGCCGCCCAAGGATCTTGTTCGAGCTGAAGAGTTGATCAACTACTTCAACTATCAATACCCAAATCCAGCACCGAATACACACCCATTCTCTCTAACCACTGAATTGGGCCCTACGCCCTGGAACACTAAAACGAGGCTGGTACATGTGGGTATCCAGGGGATCTCGATGTCGGCAGCTGAACGTCCGGCTGCTAATCTGGTCTTCTTAATCGATGTCTCAGGATCAATGAGTGATCAGAGTAAACTGCCGTTGCTTAAATCTGCGTTTAGATTACTGCTTAAGCAGCTGAACAAAAATGATCGGGTCTCACTGGTTGTCTATGCCGGCGCTTCGGGGGTGGTATTGGAGCCTACGGCCGGTGATCAACAGGGAAAGATCATCAGCGCACTGGAACAGCTTGATGCAGGTGGTTCGACCCATGGTTCAGCGGGAATCAAGCTCGCCTACGAGATGGCAGAACAGGGGCGTATCGCAGAGGGTATTAACCGGGTTATCTTAGCTACTGATGGTGACTTCAATGTGGGAACGGTCGATCACAGACGCTTGATTGAGCTGATTGAAGCTCAGCGCCAGCGAGGTATCTCATTGACTACGATGGGCTTCGGTCAGGGGAACTATAATGACCATCTGATGGAGCAGTTGGCCGATAAGGGGAATGGCAACTACGCCTATATAGATAATATAAATGAAGCACGAAAAGTCCTGGTTGAGGAGTTGAGTGCCACCCTCGAGACTATCGCCAAGGATGTGAAAATTGAGATCGAGTGGAACCCGGACAGGGTTGCTGAGTACCGGTTGATCGGCTATGAGAACCGCTTATTGTCGAGGGAGGATTTCAATAATGACAAGGTTGATGCCGGAGATATCGGCGCGGGTCATACGGTAACTGCACTGTATGAGATAGCCTTGACTGAGAGTGAGGGGCAGCGTTTGTCACCTCTGCGTTATGGTAGCCCCAGCAGCGGTAATCCTCCGTCTGAGGAACTTGCCTTTTTAAGATTGCGTTATAAACAACCTGATCAAGAGCGGTCACATCTGATAGAGCAACCGATTATGATCTCTGGATTGGAACAGAGTCTGGATAATACCAGCGATGATTATCGCTTCAGTGCTGCGGTGGCTGGTTTTTCTCAGCTGCTCAGGGGAGGTCGCTATACTGAGTCTTTTGACTATGAAGATGCAGTAGAGCTTGCAAATGCAGCTCGAGGGGGGGATCGTTTTGGTTATCGGGGTGAATTTATACGTCTGGTCAGACTGGCTGGTAGCTTAGAAGCTTCTCCATTGTCACTGAATACTAACTAGATCATAAATATCTCTACACTCCGCTGACGTGTCTTATTATTTCCTCACTCTGGATCGGGTGAGGGGATAGTGGGGCAAGCGGTTAAAAATTGCGGTATGGAAATGATCGGCAGGTATAAACTTTGAGTTGTATAAGATCTATTTGTTTTGAGGATATCGATGCATGAGTAGCTCAGAGCAGAGTGATGAAGCGCTGTTTCGTCATTTTCGCAATGGCGATAATGGTGCATTTGAGGTGCTTTATCAGCGTTATCGTCAAACGGTATATCTGTTTTTACTACGCAGCTGTTCTGAGCGGGGTGATGCTGAAGAGATTTATCAGGATCTCTGGTCACGCATTATTACTGCAACCAAACCCTTTCAGGAAGGTGCTTTCAAGGCCTATATTTTTCGTATAGCACGCAATCTTCTTATCGATCGTCACCGCCGACACCATTTGACCCTGGTGAAAGATGATCAGGCGCTAGCGGAAGTCGCAAATCCCGGCAAGACACTCGAGGATAAAATGGTAGATGAGGATTGCAGTGACCGCTTGAAGCAGCACCTGACCGATCTGCCTGCCGAACAGCGTGAGGTTTTTCTCTTGAAAGAGGAGGCCGGATTGAGTCTGGTGCAGATCGCTTCAATGATCGACGTTGGAAGAGAGACAGTCAAAAGCCGATTTCGTTATGCCTTAAAGCAATTACGAAATCTGTTGGAGGAGTGTTTGTGAACAGATCACAGAAATTGCCAGATGATTCTCAGCTCACAACACTTTATCGGGCTAGCAGAAAAGAGCAACCTTCTGAAGCGCTGGATCAAGCAATTTTGAGTGAGGCTCGAAAGGTTGCATCCAAGCGCCGCAATCGCTGGATTGTTCCGCTCTCATCCGCAGCATTGGTTCTGTTGGGCGTGGGATTGTCATTGCCTTTGATAGAGTTGCCATATGAACCATCACAGCAGTTAAAAACGCCAACCATACTAAAACAGGATAGCTATCCTGAAGCGGATATCTATTTGAAAAAAGCACCTGTGCCGGCAGCTCCTGCGAGCGCACCCGCCCTGCCTTACTCTATCGAGGAGAGCGCAACCGGTGCCGATTCATCATCCACCATCAGGCGCCAGGCTTTAACCCCCAAGATGACGCGTTCACTCGATACAGCTTCAAATGAGAAGCCAGAGGCTGAATTGCAAGCGTTCGGCGAAACGGGTGCCGAACTTACTCCTGTGGCCTGGTTGAATCAGATTGAGTTGTTGATTGAGTCAAATCAGCTTCAGGCAGCAAAACAACAGCTTGAACAGTTCCGTCTCAGATTTCCTGAGTATCCATTACCTGATTCACTGAAACTATGGCTGATTGAAAATTGAGAAAGGGCCGATATTGTCAACAGAGTATGGTTCATTGTTGAGTTGTGATGCCTGGAGCGAGTTTCACTTTCACGAGACAAATTAGAGGATTTCTGGAGAATCTATGCCCTTATGGTGCGGCAGGGCCGCACCAAGCATTGCACTTCTATTGATTCGGAGATCAAACAGTAATCGTTCAGGAACTGGTATTGGAGATCTACAGGATTAGCGAGCAGACTTATCTATGCTCACGCGGAGAAGTGAAGCCGAAAATAATCAGATCTTTTCAGGTAGATTACTTCCCAAAGCTCTTTTTTGTGGCCTTTTCAATCGCATCCTCGATATAGAAGACCAGGTAGTCGAGGGTGTTGATACCGAGAATACGCTCTGCGGCCTCCCTACCCTGATTGTCCAGGAAGAGTAGGGTAGGGGTTACGAATACCCCATATCGCTGAGAGAATGCAGCTGATTCAACCTGCTTGCCCTGGAAATCGACCACCTTCTCACCGGCATCGATCATCAACTCCCCGACCAGAACCCGGTTCTGAAAATCTTTGTTGGTTTGCATGGGCTGCAGAACTTCACGCTTCATCCGCTCGCAATATTCGCAATGGTATTGGGATATCAGCAGCAGGATCGGCAGTTCTCTTTTTTCAGCTTCCGCGCCAAGTTTGTAGAGGTCATCGGCGACAGGAAATCTGTTTTGATCCGCATTGACTGAGCAGACAAGCAGTAGATTTATAAGTCCGGCTACTAGCAGGGACGCTAAAGCTTGAGGCGACATTGGCTGTCTCGTTCAGGGGTTATTTTTAACCTATGGAGTTCAGGTTTAATTCAGCGCATCGTAGGATGCATCAAGTGATGAGCGAAGAAGCGCCTGATACTCTTCTCGGGAATTATAACCAACAATCGGGTCAGCCAGAGGATTTCCTTCATGGTCGAGAATTAACAGCGTCGGTACTGCAAAGATATGATATCTCTCTTTGAATTGACGACTGCGTATCTTGTCGCCATTGAAATCAGTGATTTTTCCACCGGAAAAGATATCGAACTCCATCACCACGGGAGGCTGCAGGGAGATTGTCTTTGAGAGGGGCTGCAGGATCTCCTGCTTCAATCGTCTACAGTAACCACAGGTCTCAGACTCAAAAACCACCACGATTGGCGTATGGTTTTTTTGCGCTGTCGTAGAGATATCCGACAGGTTAGTGGTCGCGAGTATGGGATCAGCCACAGACAAACTGCTGCTGATTAGTAGGATTGTTAAAAATATGTACTGCTTGATCATCAGTAATTACTGCTAGTCGATGATTTGAAAGAGCAGTATATATAGTTTTTCTAATATTGCAATTATTCGGTCTATATTTTGATGGCTATGTAAAAGTGACTGGTTTTGCTTTTCAGGTAGGAGCCAGGCTTGTCATCAAGCATTTTGCTAAGGTTATCGAGCAAAATGCATGCTGTAGCGTGATTCACCCAACAGGTGACCATGTGCATCGAAGCTATTTTCTACAAAATCAGGAACCTGCTATTAGAATGGAGCGGTCAACTGATTTTTTTAGGTTTAATAACCTGGCGATAGCGGTTGAAACGGCTGCGATATCCCTGCTTGGCTAAATAGCAGGGTACCTGGCTTTGGATGGATTGTGGCGCTACACCCAACTCGATGAGTCCATTCCTGCTACAGATACTGTCGGTCTGCAAGGATTGATAGTTGTCCATCGTGAAGGGTTTGCCTGGCAATTTTCCAAGTACGATTGCTTGTAATTGTGAAAGCGTTGGATTCAGTGGCAGGACTATGCGGCGGAGACCTAACTGGTTGGCGGTATACTCGACCAGCTCTTTCAGTGTATAGACTTCAGGGCCGCACAGGTCGTAGTGGGCGCCCGTGGTATCAGGATTTTCAATTGTGCGCGTGAAAGCTTCAGCTACATCGCCAACATAGACCGGAGCGAAACGGCTATGAGGTGAGGCCAGAGGAAAAATCCAAGGTGAAAGCCTCAGTAAGGCTGCGAATCTATTGAAAAATGAGTCATCTGGCCCAAAAATCACTGAAGGCCGGAAGCTGGTAACCTTCAGGGCAGAACTGCCGTGGGTGTGGGCCCTGTTTTCTCCCTCCCCCTTACTGCGTAGATATTCGCTCGATCCCTTTCCTGCATCAGCATGTAAGGCGCTCATGTGTAGTAGCCGGGTGGCTCCGCTCTTGATGGCTGCTTCCACGACATGGTCAACCAGATCGATATGAATACTCCTGAAAGTCAGTTTACTCGATTCGTTGAGCACGCCAATCAGGTTAATAATGGTCTGACATCCAGAGAAGTGCTTTTGCAGGGTGGGGGAGTCGAATTGTGAAGCCTTGACCAGTTCGATGTTGGGGTGAACCTTTAGTCCTGCATGGCGATGTGGGTGTCGGCATAGCAGTCTGCATGGGTATCCCCGTTTGCTCAAAGTCGCAACTAGCCATTGGCCAACAAAGCCGGTTCCGCCAAGTATGCAAATCCTGTTCATCATCTTTTCCCTGTCGTCTGACCATGCCATGATTTTAGGGTTTTGTGTATATCAGATTGTCGCCATTCATTCATTACGGATCACTAAGTATGGATTTAATTGCAGCTGAAATTTCGAATCAATGTGGTATCTCACACAAACCAATGATTGGACTTGGGAAGAGAGGCCAGTATCAAACACGCTAATGCGAAGCCCGAAGAAGTGTTTACGATATCCAAATTGATGTTTGCGCCAACACTTTCCACTCGCACGGGAACAGTTTCCTTTGGCAATAGACAGCGCCATATAGTTGCAAGCAAAATATTAACCGGATTGAAGAATATGGCAATAGTTTGAGATAAACATTTACAGGAAGCGAGTATTGAAAACTATTCTGAATCGGTTTCAGGCTGTTGTACAGGCTCAGTTTGAGGAATGAGTGCGTAGGGTGGAACAGGAATTGGGAGTTGTTTAAACAGCAAATAGTTTCCATGTTTGTCCCGCATAATCATTCGGCCGCTCTCCAATACAAACTGATACTTTTGAGTTAACCCGGATTCAGGATCCTGCATCAGCAACAAATCACCATCAATATGGTAACGCCCATCCTGGTAGGTTTCAGCGTCAGCATATATACGGAAATAACCATACATCACCAGCACAATTTCACCACCGCGGCCTAACCAGATACCGTCAACTTCAGATTGCATTGGATCCTGATAATAGGGTTCGGGGTCATAAAGGGGAGGGCGCTGCTCAGAATAGTAGCCTTCCGGGTAAGCGGGAATTGTCGGTGGTCGGTAGCTGCGAGAACGATTCCAATTGTTGTAGCTCCAGTCATCTCCACGTTTGTACTGATGGGCCAGGTTACCCATAGTATCCATCATACTCAGCATCGCTCTGCTCATGATCCGGGCTGGAGATGTATCTGCTGAACACAATGGGATCACCACTGATAGTACGATCAACAGCCAGATAGAGTAATGATGAGTAGGGAGTTTGAATGCAGGCATTATATGGTCCTACCTTGATGCGGGAGGAAAACGACACTCTCCCGATTTTGTAAATATTGCTTTAAGGTACAAGTCACTGGCGTAAACTATTTATTGGTATTGAATATCTCAAGCTTCTCCATTGTGGCTGATATCAACACGAATTAGTGAGAGGTGAATAGTACCTTTTCAGGGGTGATATCCCCCCCGCGCATCATACTATGGCGCAAGTCTAATAATAGCAATCAATATGGCCCACTAGATGCCCCTGACAATTTAATTACCCTAAATAGGGGCTCACGGCGGCTGAGAGTAAACTATTTGCTCATCGGGTTAATCTTGGCAATATATCCCTAATAGATAAAAATGCGTGATATTATCGGCATTTGCTATACAATTGGCGACACAGACTAATGTGTGGTTCTGTATTCCTAATCCGCATTAGTCAACCGCTGCTGAAAGCATGGTTTTCAGTTTGTTGTGCAGCACGGATTAAATGAAAATATATAAGTACCGTTACGGAGGGTCTTGATGAGTTCTCAAGGGGGAGTAGTTGAAGAGCGTAGAACAGTCACTCGAGATTTGATTGACAAACTCTTGAAAGAGAGACAAGAGGTGTTGGTTCTGTTTTGTGAGGTCGCTGGTCTTGAGCCCTATCATCGCTCGAGTTCACTCGATCAGCAGTTGCAGACATTTTGTCAGGTTTTGATTGACTACACTGCTTTTGGCCATTTTGAGGTTTTTGGCTATGTGAGCAATGGAAATGAAAGACGTAGTGGTGTGCTAAAGGTCGCTGAGGATATATATCCTGAATTCGTCAAGGCAAGTGAAGTCGCAGTTAACTTCAATGATCGCTATGATCTATCTGACCATGAGCTTCAGTTGGATCATTTGGCTGAAGATCTGTCTCAACTGGGTGAAGAGTTAGCAGTAAGAATAGAACTGGAAGATCAACTGCTTGCAACAATGCTTGATCGCTAAATTTCATCTTACCTGCGTTATCGATTATTCGATGATGAGCGAAGATTTCATGCCAATCCAAAATGGGTGTCAGAATATGCATGGCGTGGCCTCTGCTTTATTGTTTCGTCCTACCCGTTTATCTCACTCTTGATTTCAGCTCAAAAGTCAGTGTCACTGCCCTTAATCAACACTCGCGCTGTTTCTGAAAGTTACCGAATTTACGCTAAGAGCCAGAGAGATTTTTCACAAAATCATGTGGCGTTAATGGGGTCACCCAGTGTGTGAGCATAAATACCATTAATTGATGTGGCACACTATTCCCTTACGACAGATATCAGTGGTTAACTACGATCAGGTGTTGCTGGATTTGGCACTATGGTTCTCTTGATAAGGGGGCATGACTTGTTGGCAGGCCCTAAATCAATGACTGTTAGTGCTTTCGGGGTTTAGGGTGAGCGGTTTAATTGATCGATGTACAAAAAACAAACTTCGATCACATTTTTATTCGGATGTGAATGAATCTCACTTAGTAATGTTTAATTCTTGACTGCCATCATCTAGACTCAAATGGTGTAACTAGCTGAGTTTCATAAGAGTTTTAATTATGATGCGGTGTTTTGATTCAGCGGTTTCTTAGCTATCCTTATTTTGAAAGATTAGGATGAGTACTAGACAGGTCAGTGATAGAAAACGAAATGGGGAATAGAGCAATATTGGCAACTCAAACGGATGTCGGAGAGTTCCTGGCGCCGCTTCGTCGATGTCCATCTTGGCGGGTGAGCCTGGAGCAGTTTCAGATCGGGATTGATAATCGCCATATCGATGTGGCGATCAGTCATCAATTCCGTGCTTCCCTATTATCTGTGGTGGAGCGTATTGTTCAGGAGGACCTGGCTAAACATGGTTGGGCAAACTTAGCTCAACCCACTTCAGGCAGTGATATCGAGGCCTTTAAATCGAACTATCGTAGCATCGTGCAAGGTGCCCTTGAGCAGATACACGCTAACGCGGCAGTTAAAGAGCTTCTGCAAATGCTGCATTTGGTTCTACTGAAGCTAATGCTTAATGCACCTATGGCCAGTTTAGCCAAGCTGCGCAGTAAGTTACAGCAGGATGCAGAGTCAACCACGGGTATGCATAGTGGTAAATCCATGGAGATGCATGAGCGTATTGTAGCCTTGGCACGCCTTGAGCCGGGAATTCGTTATCGCACCTTGTGCCGACTTTTTAAAATTGTACAGCGCCTGGAATCAAAAGAGTTGCGCAAGATGCGCAAATCTGTGGTGGGCAGCTCCTGGGTAGTCTCCAAACGAATTTTATTCAACCCCTTATTACACCTGCCTGACCTGACCAGTGAAGAGTATTTCATAAATCACTATCCACTAATCTGTGTGGATCGTGAGGGAGATAATATCTTCGATCTGACCAACCATTTTGTCACCGAGGTCTATGCTGAATTCCTTCCTGAGTGGGCCAAGCAGCGTGAAACTACTGAGAAAAATAGAGCATCAGCGAGCGAGACTACTCAGTTTCAGATAACTCAGCGTGAACTTCACAGTGGCTTTTCAGAGTTTCTTGAAGGACAGAGATTATTGGAGCGGAATCTTTCGGAGCAAGAGTTTAAAGAAATGTTTGTCAGCTGGCTGGACGATCCGAGAAATGTGGATCTACTTCTACAGAGGCCAGCTGATGCTAAAGGTGGTTGGTTTACTCGTAGCCAAGATAAGCAGCGAAAGAGTCTTTGGAAAAACCCTGAATATGACAAAATACAGCAGCGGTTGCAGACGAATCTGCTCAAACACTTTGATCGATCGGGGATTACCCATCGAGCAATCGCCGCATATCGTACACCCAGACTCTACCGGCAGTTAAGTGGTCAGGTTTCCAGTCGGGATATCTATCACTATCTGATAGATGTATTGCCAAAGAGAGCCCTGTCCAAGAAACTCGCAACAACTGAAGATAAGGGGGTTGCGGTAATCAAAGCACTTGATGTGGTACATGGCTATGTGCGCCGTATGCCTGCCGCCAAACAGCAAGGTTATGCGATTCGCTATCTCAAGGATTTTTTATCTTTTCGTCGTGATCTGAAGCTGGCTTACTATACCTACCAGCAGATGAATCGTTTGAAGATTTTACAGGATGGCGAAAGTATACAGCTATCACGGGATAACGGCAGTCTATATGAGTTTAGACTCAGTCAAGATACAGATGTACAAGAGAAAAAGATCAAGGCTCATGTGGTTCTGAAAGCGGATGTCAGAGGCTCTACTGAAATCACACGCCAGCTTGTGGAGAAGCGACTTAATCCAGCTACCCATTTCAGTATGAATTTTTTTGGACCGATCACCAAACTACTTGATCGTTTTGGCGCGAAGAAGGTGTTTGTCGAAGGTGATGCGCTTATTCTCACAGTTTTGGAAACAGGAGCTATGACGACTCAGGCGATGACCGTTGCCAACGCCTGTGGATTGGCGCGGAAAATTCTACTAGTCATGGAAGCTCAGAATAGTCAGAACAGAGCCCATAATCTACCAAAACTGGAGTTGGGGTTGGGGATCTCTTTTAGTGATGATTCACCAGCTTATCTATACGATGAGCAACGCAAAATCATGATCTCTCCAGCAATCAATGAGGCTGACAGGCTTTCATCATGCTCATCTGAGTTGCGTCATGATACAAGCTGGCGTAAGAGCCTGAGGCATCGTGTTGAGGTGTTTACTGATGACAGTGGAGATGAGTCAAAAGGGGCTCGTCGTTTGCGATTCAATGTGAATGGCATCGAGCTTGCTCAGCCTGCCTTTAAAAAACTCAAATCTGAAATGGTGCTGCATAAGCTGAAGGTGAGTAGCCACTCTGGTTACACAGATAATTACCATGTCGGTCGCTTTGTCGATCGGAGAGGTAGCGCGCACTGGCTTGTGATTAGAGAGGCCATCATAAAAACCTGGAAGAGAGATGACCAGACTCAACGTGTAGAGCAGTCAGAAGAGTGCTTCTACGAAGTTGTGACTGACCCTGAGTTGGTTGGCAAGGTGAAAAACAGGCTCAATGCCAAGCGTCCACAAGCTCAGGATGATTTTCAGGAGAGAGATGAATTACCACTCAGTCTGGAATCAGACACCTGAAAATGTATGCCTCGCCTCTATCGGCGCTAACCACTTTTTCGGTACAACCCTAGATGGGACGCCGAGGCGATAGTTGTAGATCACTGTATAGGAGAGTACCCGCTTCAGATACTCTCGGGTTTCGTGAAAGGGAATAGTCTCGATCCAGATATCAGTGGCCTGAGGTTGGTCGGGTAACCAGCTTTTCACCCGTGATGGCCCTGCATTATAGGCCGCTGTTGCCAAGACAGGGTTCTCCTGTAATTGTCGATAGATTTTATTCAGATAACCGGTTCCAAGTCTGATATTAACATCTGGCTGAAACAGGTCATCCAGATGTAGAGGTGAATGCTTTAGTTCCCTGGCAACCTGTTTGGCGGTTTTTGGCATCAATTGCATTAACCCTCTCGCCCCTGCTGAAGATTTGGCATCGCTGATGAATGCGCTCTCCTGACGAAGAATGGCATATACCCATGCCCGGTCTATACCGTGTCCCTGAGCCTGTCCGGTAATGGTTTTATGATGAGCCAGAGGGAAGCGTAATTCCAGGTCGTTCCACTGGCGTAGTTTTGCCAGGGTGATAATACTCTGTGAGGGCCAGTTCCAGAGTTGTGCAAGACGTGCTGCTGCCTTCAGTTCACCAGGTTTGGCCTTGTACAGAGCCAGATTCCATTCGCGACGTGCAGGCAACAGTCGGTTTAAAACATGCAGTTCGCGCGCCCTCTGTAACCCTGGTTTGAGAGCCACCTGATCTGTTAGTACTTGATCAGTTTGTAAAGCAATATGATCTAGTTTGGGCGGAATACCAAGTTGATTGGCAGCCATGAAGCCATAGTAACTGCGCTCTTGTGCGAGGTTCGATAGTATTGGTTTTGCCTCATCCACACGGTCGAGTTTTATCAAAGCCCGTGCTCGCCAGTATTGCCACTGACCCAACTGTTTTTTATCAGCGGGTAGAGTCTCTGTAACTTGCAGTACCCAGCCCCAATCCTTTACTTGCAGAGCAGTCTGTAGTTCCCTTTCTGAAAGCCCGCTGTCAAGTTTGAGATGCTCAGGCAATAATTTATTTAATAACTGACTCAGTTTTTTGTCGGGCTCTCTTGCTAATCCACCTGCGAGTGCGTAAACCGCCTTTTGTTGCTGCTTCTTGGAAAATATATCAAGAGCATGAAAATTTTCCCAAGCATTGAATGCTGCCTCTATGTCACGCCAGGCCAGCTTTCTGATCGCCTGAATTACCATTTCATCCACATAGGGATGGTCAATTTTTGCCAGCTGTTCAACCTTCTGAGGACGTTTGTAGAGTTTTAACCAAAGCGCAGCGATCTTCTGCTGATCTTGACTAAGATGGCGTTTCAGATAGCTGGCAAGTTTAATCTGGCGTTGTGACATGGCCAGGTTTATTCTCTGCCATACCAACTGTTCAGAAAGATGTCCGGCTGCTATCCAGCTTTTAAATACGGGATCACAGACCTTGGGGCGTGATCTGCCACTTAACCAAATTTCAGGGACTTTAGGATAGGCCTTTGCAGATTGGCCGGTTTTAATCATGGCATGCAGTCGCTGGCATTGTTGTCTGATGCTGCCGCCTTCTGATGAGAATTGCAGATAAGTTTTCCATAGTTTGTGTTTTGCCAGAAAACCGAGCCACTGACTCTCCAATCGTTTTTGCAGTGGTGTGCCTTCAAGGCGTTTTAATCGATTACTGATACTTTGCACCGATTGCTGTTCGATGCTGGTCAGGGTCTCCTGGTAATCCAGATAAACCAAAAGTGGATAATCTGACAACTGCTCCCGTAACTGCTGATAAGCCAGAAAATCCTTATTTACAAGAGCCCTTTCAGCAGCCAGGAAATCCTTACGCTGGGATTCTAAGCGCTGTTCATCTGAGATGGTCTCAGTAGCCCCTCTACCGAGGGTGGCGAAGCTGAGTAAAAAGCCGATTAGCAGTGTTTTGGTAAAAACAGGCTTCAAGGTCATTTATGTCATCCACTGTTTGTTTAGATGAAGGAAGTTACCTCGCTTTCAGCAGCTTGGGTTTCCCATTGGTGCTTGCAACCTTGCTGTTGTAGTTATTATTAGGTTTTAAGGCGTAAAGCCTGTCAGGCAAACACTCATTCATACTACATGGTTGTACGCGAGTATAAGCAGAAATAGTAGCAGTTGGTAATACTTAAATTGTAAAAACTTCCGCATTTATGGAAGTAAATAAGATCTTCGCGTCACAGGGGGGTTATCGGCCGAATTGAGATCGCCTTTAGTTGGTCAGTTTATACGTTACACCAAACTAGGTTTTCGATGATGATAGGGTTTTGATGCGATCAGGAGTTAACAATTCAATCCAATGCACGACCGGAATGTCGGTAGGTGTCATTTTGGCTATGTGGCTGAGACAACCGATATTGGCGGTGGCGATTAACTCAGGTTCCCCCTTCAGCAGGGCCTCAGTTTTGCGTGCTCCCAGTTGAGCTGAGAGTTGGGGCTGCAGGATTGAATAGGTGCCTGCTGAGCCACAGCAAAGATGAGGCTCTTCTACTGCCGTCAGGGTGTATCCGATGTTGCTCAGTAGCGACTCAACTACACCACTCAATTTTTGGCCATGTTGTAGTGTGCATGATGAATGAAATGCAATCCGGGGATGTCGTTCCATTTCACAAATCAATGGCTTAATGTCCTCCTGATTAATAACCTCAGCGATATCCTTGCAACGACTAACAAGCTCTCTCGCCTTGGCGGCATAGTCTGGGTCGTCAGCAAGCAGTTGATCATAGGTTTTGACCATCTGCGCACAACCGCTGGCAGTAATAATCAGTAGTTCAGCCTGCTGTTGCAGCAGTGGCAGCCACAGGTCGATGTTTCGTCTGGCAGCTTGGCGTGAAGCCGTGTGGTCGTCAAGATGGTGTTCAACAGCGCCGCAGCAACCTGCCTGGGGTGTGCGAATCAGCGAAATGCCGAGACGATCCAAAACTTGCGCTGTCGCTAGGTTGATACCAGGTGCCAGTGAGGGTTGAACACAGCCATCCAGAATCAGCATCTTTCTGGGATGCTCTTGCGAGGGCCAGTCGTTTTCACTGAGCTGCTCTTTTTGTGGAATAGCTCGGCCAATGGCAGCGGGTAAAAATGGCTTGAAGATCCTCCCCAGACCTAGCAGAGAGGCGAACAGGCTGCGATTCGGAAGTGTCTTGCGTAATAGCCAGCGTAGAGACTTGTCTGTTAGCGTACGGGATTGGTGATCATGCAGATGCTGACGGCCGATTTCAAGTAATCGGCCATAGTCAACACCGGAAGGGCAGGTTGTTTCACAGGCTCGACACAACAAACACCGATCCAGATGCTGTTGTACTGCCGCGGTTGGCGCTGCACCTTCAAGTAACTGTTTAACTTGATATATTCTGCCCCTAGGTCCGTCCAGCTCATTGCCGAGTAACTGATAGGTTGGACAGGTCGCAGTGCAAAATCCACAGTGTACACAGTTGCGCAGAATAGCTTCCGCTTCGCGGCCGCTTTCAGATGCTAGAATGTCGGAAGTTAGTTGAGTCTGCATAATTTAGAGTGTCTATTGTGAAGTCTATTCAAAGGAAAACCAAGATATTCCCTAAGAACCTGAAGGGAGTTGCCATGACTTGGGATGGTATAAGGTCAAAGCGTGAGGCTGAGTATGTCTGAAGCCCCCCAAGAGACAAGTGTGACGAATAGATTAGAGCTCTTTCCTCCATTTAAAAGTATGGGTGTTGAGCTGCTGGAGATAACTGATGATTGGAGCCTGGTACGATTGCTGCTGCCACTCAATCGGCACAATATGAACCCTGGGGGGAGTATGTTCGGAGGCAGTATTGCGGCACTTGCTGATCCGGTAGCCGCTTTAGCCTGCCACAATCGCTTTCCGGATTTTACGGTTTGGACTCGCACACTCAATGTTGATTTTCGCAAGCCTGGCATGAGTGATTTGGAGCTCCGCTTTAATTTTCCCGAAAAAACTGCTGCAGATGTTGTCTATCAACTGCAAAAGAGAGGGAGAGCTACGCCAGCTTTTGAATTTGGCATCTATGATGCGAGTAATGATTTGGCCGCATGGGTGGACAATACAGTAGCGATTCGCCCCGGAAATGAAAGTAATAACAAAATGGTGTGACTCTGTGGAGAGTATCTGCCTGGCATCACGCCATGGCGGCTTTAAAACAGTTTCTGTAACTATGCCAGGAAAGGTGATACAACCATCGAAGCTATTTTCTTTAAAATCAGTAATCTGCTAATAGAATGGAGCGGTCAACTGATTTTTTTAGGTTTAACAGGCCCCAGTAGAGTAATAAACTGAGAGAGTGATATGACAGATTCAAGCGGTGAAATGAATTTTGAGTTAAGTAGTGCAATAGCGGCTTTTGAAGGTAAGAATTTTTCACGCGCCGCCACTCTGCTCTCCCCCTTGGCTGAAGATGGAAGTGTCGAAGCCCAGTATCGAATGGCCATTATGTCTCAAGGTGGTCTGGGAATCTCAAAAAACGAGCTTATGGCATACAAATATATGAAGTCAGCCGCTGAGGCTGGCCATGGTATGGCACAACATGGGCTTGGATTTATGTACCTGGAAGGTGAGTGTGTTGAACAAAACCTGACAAAGGCGGTTGAATGGTTCAAGAAGGCTGCCGAACAGGGTTTGGCCGGTTCTCAAACTACACTGGCAATGTTATATGAAGAGGGGAGGGGAGTGGAAAAAGACCCTGAAGAGGCTAAACGCTGGTATAAGTTGGCCGGATTCTAATAGCCTCTTCGACAGCAGCTTTTAGACTCTTCTGAGTCGCGTTAGTATGATCAGATCAATGTGGACCAGAGACTCTCAAAATCTGAATCATCATCTAAATCGTCCTGATCGTCTTTGTTGGTAGCAGAGGCATTCTCATCCAGATGAACAAATTGAAATTGAGAAATGGAACCACTCGACTCCAGTAGTCGGGTGAGTTTGATTTCCTGGGTATTTTCACCATCATTTATCAATAGTGTCTTGCCTACGCTAAATGGGTAAGAGGGGGAAATTAAACTGGTGGGTTGACCAGAAGTACCAACCTCGGGCAATAGCAGACACTTTTCCATCTGAGTCGATTTTTGATCTGTGATTTTTGCTGATACCGCCATCGCATTTGGCGCAATCATCTGTATGCCGACCAGCATTGAGTTCGATTCACCGCTGCGCATCCAGCGCACCATACCAACGCCGAACTGGGCTGCTGACATGGCCGATTGAACCCCAATCAACTCGCCGACCTGAATCTTGGGAATGTCACGTCCACGCCAATCCAGGCAGTAGCCGCCAGCACTCTCATTAATCGTGGTGAACAGACACGTGGCGCTATTCACTTGCTGATCTTTGTCGTCTTGCCAGATCTCAACCTTTGGTTCACTATTTATTTCGCCAATATCTGTGGTGTTGGGCCCAAACTCCTCAAAATTGCCTCGGCGTGGGTTGTATGAGGCGATATCCATAGGTTGCAGGGAAAACCTCGACTCAACATGCATCTCATTACCATGGGCAAATTGTGCATCAATCCAGGTAGCTTCATTCTCCTCTTCTTCCTCACTTAGAGAGGAGCTTGTATCGCCCAGGTTGATCAATTCATGGACAGAACGCAGGCCAACAGCAATACGAAGCTCAAAATTGAGTTTTGTGCGTACAAAGGCGCGTTTCTGGGCTTTTGACCAGAGCATGATGAGCTGCCGTACAACCACTTTGTCCAGGTCGCTGATACCCTGGAGGGATTGCTTGGCATCTTCTGATTCGGTGAAATGCTCTCGCATCAGCAGCAGAAGTTGAGAGGCCTCCAGAATCAGCAGGTATTTCGTTTCTGCGTCATGGGCTCTGCCCTCATGGCTGGGTGCCAGATCAGTATCCTGCCGAATGGTGATCGAGCTCTCTTCAGGTGCCTCATCAAAACCGTAGAGCGTGGTATAGCGGCTCCAGTTCACCAGAGTATCGAAGATCTTTAGATTCTCCTTCTGTCTCATCTTATAGGGAGAGGCGAGAGAGAAAAGCAGACAGCGTGTGTAATTCTGGTCAATTGTGGTCTGATTATTCGATGATTCCATCGGGTCACTGACTGAATTTGAACCTATATCATACCGCTTGGCCAGTCGGTGTAAGACATGCAACTCATGCCAGGTACGTTTGGGGTAAGGGTCATAGACAATTACCGAGAGCAGTATGACTTTAGCTAAATAGGTAATACAGCGGTGTATGGCCTGAGCGAGAAGTGCTCGGTCAATTCCTCCTTGCTGATTGGTCAGGAGGTCGACAATAACTGCCTTGTAGGCGGTCGCCATTCCACTGTGGAGTTCTCTGTTCAGATTAGCGATTTTGTGTGATTTTTCGCTAAGAGGAAAACGCGTGCCCAGATAGTGTTTATTGAGATTAGTGGCCACATAATCCAGTGGTTCACGGAAACCTTCAATGCTCAGCAGTCTCTGTTTTGCTGGAAGGGATGTTCGGTTGAAGGCGCGCAATGTTTGAAATATCTGGCGTGAAGTTTCACCAACATTGGCCATAGGCAACTCTTTGGCCCAGGCTGTGACTTTTTTGTCACTCAGGTAAAAAGGCTCTCCAGACGGGGATGACTGCTCTGGTATTCTTAAGCCGATTGGATTGGGTGTAGCCATATTTATTGCGCCGCCGAATTAACTGTTACTCTATATATAAGATTAGACTAGCCACATTTTCCAATTGATTCACTGATTTGGCGCAATCGCAAGGTTATGCGAGCCCTCAATCCAGTTGGACATCGGAATCTATCCAATACGCGTACACAGCAGTGATATGCACTGGTTTAACGTGTTGAGATCTCCGTGGGAGTGTGCCTGCGGGATGGTATCTGCGTATACCTTGGTCATCCATGAGCCAGAAATCCATTAATTCATCTTGTCAAAAAATACAGATTTTGTGAACGTTTGTAAATAACCTTGTATTTTTTGCGTAAAACACATTCCATATTGTGACTGCTTCCTTGGTGATTTGGTGTAACTAATTGATATCTATATAATTAATTGTGTAATAGGGTTCGATCTTTTACAAATATAAGCCCTGTATTTAAGGATTGCAACAGATCCTTAAATTCCCGAAATTAAACAGTGATCTTTATTCTGTCCCTTGTGTTGATCTCTTTAGCTTTAGCTGCTGATAATACTCATAGATTCACCTCAGTGTTTACCCTTACCCAGAATGGAGTCTGGAGCGAGTCAGTCAGAGACCTATTCTGCTGCAGAAAGTCATCGATTTGGTCGCCGGGCCAATAGTATGGTGTGATGGTCCAAGGAGTCTCTGAAAAGCTTATGGATCAACATCTTTCAGCCATAGTGGGCTGCTTCCGTGCCTTGATCAAGGGCACGCTTAAAGCCCTGAAGACGACCTATTCAGTTGCCGGGTTAATAACACTACAGGATTCAGGTAAATGAGTTTAAAAATAAAACTGGTAAGCTTTGCGTTGTGCCCGTTTGTTCAGCGGTCGGTTATCCTTCTACGCGAGAAGCAGGTCGTGTTTGAGTTGGAATATATAGATCTGGATCAGCCACCTGAGTGGTTTTTACGACTTTCACCCACTGGAAAAGTCCCGTTACTGCTGGTAGATGACGCTGTATTGTTCGAGTCATCTGTGATCCTGGACTTTCTTGATGAACGTTTTCCTCCAAGGTTTCACCCTGCCGATATTCTGAAACGGGCGCAGCACAAGTCATGGATTGAGTATGGCTCGACTCTGTTGATGGGCATGTATGGCATGGCAATGGCGACTGACCGTGAGACTTTCATTGAGAAAAAGGCTTCACTCGAGAGGGATATAGAGCGTTTGGCTGAACCACTAGAGTCTGGATTGTTTGGTGAAGAGGGTGTTTTTAGTCTGGTTGATGCAGCAATTGCACCGCTTTTTATGCGCCTCCACTACCACAAGGAATTTCACCAGGAAGGGGAGGTGCAGATGCCTGCTTCCGTATCACAATGGGCTGCAAGACTGCTCAACCGACCCTCAGTTCAAGCCTCGGTTGTTGATGATTTTGCAGATCGCTATGGAGCCTTTCTTGTTGAAAAAAAGAGCTGGTTGCTGATGCAGTCCGGGTAAGACGCTTTCGATTAATCATGGATCGATTGTGTGAAATGGCATGAAGGTTCGGATAAGGCGAAAAGGGCACATCATAAGGCAGCTATTGCATCGCTATCCCATTTATCCTGTATGGATGTTGAGCGCTAACCCTATGTTAAATTTATACTATGGAATTCTCTAACAGCTATACAACGCTTGGCACTGCTTTTTTTAAAAGTGTTCCGCCAGAGCCGGTAAAAGATCCTAAACTTTTTCTATGGAACAGTCGGCTGGCTGAAGAGTTGCAGCTGGGTGAAACCGGGGAACTACCCTCTGAAGAGCTGATTGATGCACTATCCGGTAACACGCTTCTACCAGGTTCAGAACCAGTGGCACTTGCCTATGCAGGCCACCAATTCGGAAACTTTGTTCCTCAGCTGGGAGATGGCAGAGCGCATCTGCTAGGAGAGATAGTTGATCAGTCAGGTGAGCGGCGAGATGTTCAGCTCAAAGGTTCTGGTCCAACGCCATTTTCAAGAAGCGGTGATGGTCGTTATGCGTTAGGGCCTGCTATCCGAGAGTTCGTTATGGGTGAAGCCATACATGCACTGGGAATTCCTACAACCCGTAGTTTAGCTGTGACCACTACCGGTGAAATTGTTTTTCGTGAAACAGCTCAAAAAGGTGCAGTGCTTACCCGTATTGCAGCGAGTCACCTGCGTGTTGGCAGCTTCGAATATTTTGCAGCCAGACAAAACCTCCAGGCCCTCGAGCAGCTGTGTGATTACGCAATCCTTCGTCACTATCCTGAACTACAGGAGCATGGCGAGGAGCGATTCCTATTACTCCTCGAGAAGGTCATGAAGCGCCAGATAGATCTTGTGGTTGAATGGATGCGGGTGGGATTTATTCATGGTGTTATGAATACTGATAACACAGCAATATCCGGTGAAACCATCGATTATGGTCCTTGCGCCATGATGGGCACTTATGACCCGAATACGGTTTTCAGCTCGATTGACAGACAGGGACGATATGCTTTTGCTAATCAACCCTCGATAGCACAGTGGAATATGGCGCGATTTGCTGAATCACTATTGCCGTTGATCGATAATGATGAAAAAAATGCAATCGATAAGGCTGGTGCTTGCCTGGAGACCTTTTCAGCGCTATTCAAGGATCGTTATCATCAGATGATGGCCAGAAAAATTGGCATCAGTCAGACCAGTTCCTCAGATCAACTACTGATATCCAGCCTCTTGGATAAGCTGAAAAGTGGGCGTCTCGATTACACCGACAGCTTTCATAGATTGACCCTTTCTTTCACTTCCCCGGTAGTGGAACGGGCGCTACAGGGTGAACTGACTGACTGGTATGACGATTGGCGTGCACGCCTGCAGCAACAGCCCGTAGATATCGATCCTGAAGTGGTTATGAAGGGGGCCAACCCGGTTGTCATCCCCAGAAATCGACATATGGAGCAGGTTATTCAATCCTGTACCCAGCAAGGTGACGCCAGCGCTGCTGAAGACTTTCTTGATGTCTTGCTTTCACCCTATCAGCTGACTGAAAAGACCCGCTCCTACCAGAAATCTTCAGCAGATGAGGATCTGGGCTATCGAACCTTTTGCGGTACCTGAATGTCTGCTACTGAAGTTTTGCTAACCCCAACTTGCATCCATTCAGATTCAGTATAGTGATTGTCACAATCAGCGCTATGCTGTAAAACTGCCTCTAAAAAGCCAATCAATATAAATAATAATTACTACCTTGATGGCTTGAGGAGTCTCTTGACTCATTTCATGAATTGATCATGTGCTCCTTGATCTGAATTTCCTGAGCACTATTACGACATGCATGCGGTAGTCCAAAATTACCTTAAGGCGGTTTCCTCATGAAAGAACAATCTCTCTATCCCTTTGAGAAAAAGCTACGTTTTTCTGTATTGACTGCTGCCCTGTTTACAGGGGCAACATTTATCATGCCTGGTGCAAAAGCCGCAACAGGTGTGCCTGACATCTACACCATTGATTCCAGTGACAGTTCTGAGACTATTGTGGTAACGGTCAATGATCGTCTGGAAATCGCTTCACAGGAAGCGATCAACGCCATCAGTATCGTATCGATCAGTAATCTCTCCGATCCGAATGCTGGTTCGGTGCAGATTGATCCGGACGATGCTTTTTCAATCAATGTTTTTCCCACTAACGGATATTCCGGCAGTGTTACCTTCACGTATCGGGTGCAGGATATTAGAGGCATCAGCAGTGAAACACCGGTAGTGCTGAATATTGTTTCAACTACTTCCACTCTGGAGGCGGTAAATGATCACTATATAACCGGTGGTAGTGCAATCAATCTATTCCCCTCAGAGAACGATATCCATCCAAGCAGCGGCTATAGTGTTGAAATCCTTACTCAACCAAATCAAGGGGCACTCTCTACAACAGATATCACCGGCCTCTATCTCTACACACCACCAGCAGATATCGATGGGACTACTTCAGTCAGTTTCGACTATCGCCTGGTGGGTGATAGCGGCGCAGTCAGCACAGCTGCGACCGTCTCGATTCAACTGGATGCTTCACTCGATCCAATAGCCAACGCTGGAATCGACGAGGCCCAGAGCAGCCTGGCCAGTGTGATGCAGGTGGCCTGCGACGCCAACTCGGCAGGTATTGTATCGCAGACAGATGAGGCCCTGGCGGCAACTTGTACCGCTTTGTCATCACTCAGTGGTTCAGAGCTTGATAGTGCATTGGAAATGGTGCTGCTGCGACAGGTTGGTGCCCAAGCCAGCTCAATGAAGGGGGTGGCTGCAAATCAGATCAAAAATGTTGGCGCCCGTCTTCAGGAGATTCGCTCGGGTGTGCCTGGTGTCAGTTTAGTTGGGCTGAGGGCTATCCTGAATGATAAACACCTCAATTTGGGGCAGTTACTAACTGACGTTCAGAGAGGCGGCAACGCAGGTGATTCTGAGGGGCCGGCAAGACTGGGTGGTTTTATTACCGGTACCCTTAACATTGGCGAGGGGGAGTCTCGTAACAGAGAGAACAGTTTCGATATTGACAACCAGGAGTTGCTGGCGGGGCTGGACTACCGCTTTAACAAGGATCTGGTTATGGGTAGTGCTTTGGGTTACACCACCTCTGAGACCAGAGAGGACGGTGGTGATACCGGGCTTGATGTTGATGGCTGGAATCTATCGCTCTACGGCAACTACTATCCCGCCCGTAACTGGTATGTGGACTGGTTACTGGGGTATGGAGAGTCCTCCATTGATACCAGCCGATCCATCGATATCGGTGCGGTTACCACCAAAGCGAAGGGGGATACCGATGCTGATCACCTGAGCGCGGTGATCGGCACGGGATACAGCTACGTTCATCAGGCTTGGACACTCGATACTTATACAAACCTTGAATATCGTTCAAGCACTGTGGATGCCTATCGGGAAAGAAACGATGCCGGCCTGGATATGAATATCTATAAGACCTCAACTGATGTGTTGAGCGGGCGTCTTGGTGTTCGTGCCAGTAATGCGATCAGCTTCAGCTTTGGTGTTCTGGTTCCACAATTCGAGCTAGAGCTGGTAAAAGACTTCAAAAACGAAGCGCCGGAAATCGAAGCTGAGTTCGCCTTGGTGCCGGAAGCCGGAACCTTCACACTCACCAATGAAGATCCTGACGACAGCTATGTTAATACCGGTATATCTGTTACCGGCGTATTCAAGAATGGGGTGACCGGATTTTTCCGCTACAGCACAATGCTGGCCAGGGACGATATTAATCTGGATACCTGGCAACTTGGTGCACGCATGGAGTTTGGTGGACCATCAGAAGATATACATCTGCTTCAAAGTCGTGAGAATCAAAGCGTAGCCGCAGGTCTGTTCATGGGAACAACCGGGGTCGGTCTGGCATTGACTGTGCCGGTGAGAAACGAAAGCCTGAATTTCCGTACCGTCATGGCGACCATGCCTTACGATACGGAAGAGAAGCTGGACGACATTGAATACGACATTGATCTGGACATGTTTTCCATTGGCGCACTGCTGGATTGGCACCCGATGGAGAACGGTTTCAGAGTGAGCGGTGGACTCTTTTCACTGCAGCCTGATATCACAGCCACAGCGACGCCTACCGAGGCGGTGGAAATTGGTAACACCACCTTTTCACCTGACCAGGTGGGTACTCTGAAAGCTGAGGTGGATTACAGTCGTAATTTTGCACCCTACGTAGGTATAGGCTGGGGTAATGCGGTGAAACCCGGTTCGAAATTCAGTTTCAGTGTTGATTTCGGTATATTGTTTACCGATAACCCGACTGTGTCGATCGAAGCGGATAGTGCATTGGCAGACTCCAATCCGGTGTTAAAGGCGCAACTGGAATCAGAAATTGCCGTAGAAGAGAACCGGATCAACAGTGATGATCTGGATGATTTCAGGTACTGGCCGGTTGTTAACTTCGGGGTCTCCTATCACTTCTAGTGGGCCGCTCCATTCTAATAGCAGGTTCCTGATTTTTTAGGTTCAAGGATGAGAGTGTTATTTAGCGGCCGCTGACGATTGAATCAAGATCAACACTGATGCCCTGCTATTGGTGGGAATCGAATACCTTTTGGTGGGGCATGGCCCCACCCTACCGCTAGATGACACTTCAGGTTATTGGATCTCTTTGAGGGCAATGGTGGGGCATGGCCCCACCCTACGGTTTTGTTTTACCGTGGAGTGATATGTCAATTGTTTTCACTACTATCCCAAGGGCTTCCTCTGCTTCAAGAGGATGAAATAGACAAACTTTATGATCAAGGTAGGGTGGGGCCATGCCCCACCAAATAGCGATAGAGGCTCGCTCAAGTGGGTGGATGGGATAGAACTTGAATGACTGGAGAGCCAGCTTTATTCTGTTTTTCACCTTACCTGGTGGGGCATGGCCCCACCCTACCGCTAGATGACACTTCAGGTTATTGGATCTCTTTGAGGGCAATGGTAGGGCATGGCCCCACCCTACCGCTGGATGCTACTTCAGGTTATTGAATCTCTTTGAGAGCAAGGGTGGGGCCATGCCCCGCCCGCGATACTCGCTTTGTGTAGATCCAATGCATGATGTCTATTCAGGGTGCAAAACCTGTTTATCCAAGACTCCCTTTAAGCAGGGAGTAGTGATAATCCAGCTTACGTTCAAACCCTGGCCTGCAAAGTAGTAATTTGCAGAGCCGAGGGTCAAGGTGTTTTCTTGCCGTTCTCTTCAGCGACCAACTGGCTGACGATCTCAAACATTTTGCTGTAGGTGCCAGCCCGGCTTCCGCTGGTAAGATACTTGCCGTTGATAGCCACGGCTGGCACGCCATCGAGCTGATATCGTTGACCAAGCTTCTTGGCATTCTGTACCTTGACGTAGACGCCGAACGAATTCCAGGCTTCAGTAAACTTCTCTTTATCCACGCCCTGCTCAACAGCGAAGTCGATGAGTGCATTTTTGTCGAAGATTTTCCGCTTCTTATCGTGAATGGCGGAGAATAGTGGTGTATGCAGCTTGTCAATCAAACCGAGAATTTCAGCGGTATAGTAGAATTGTGCGTGGGGGGTCCAGCGACTGTTGAGTGGTGCGGGAACACGAAGAAACTCGACATTTTCTGGTTTGTTCTTGAGCCACTCATCCAAATCGGGTTCCATGTGGTAGCAGTGGGGGCAGCCATACCAAAAGAATTCAAGGACTTCCACCTTACCTTCGGGGGTGGATGTAGCCACAGGCGGGTCGACAGGATCCCATCCCTCGCCCCAATCTGCGGCAAAAGCAGAGTGTGCGGTCACAAGCAGTAGTAGTATTATTAGTCTATTTATTAAGGGCATAATCTGTCCTTCAGTATGTTGTCACGTTGTGTAGGGTTAAATCCTATTGAATTCCGTTAGAAATTTGAATAGCAGTATGGTTCCCGGTACGGTATGACGAATTGGTTAAATCCAGGTTGAAATATCCTGTGCAGGTTGTGATTCATGGGAAATAAACAGATAGATCAATATGTCGAGATACTGTGCCAGAAGGGTTGCAGATCAGTCCGTGAAGACATTCAATTGTTGGAACAAGGGGTGATCTTACCTGAATTGGAGGCATTGGACGACCTGTCCAGGCAGAAGGTTCTCAAAGAATTGCGTGCCATTATGGCTGTCTATGGAGACAGCTGTCCGGTTGAGTACCCTTCAGACATCAAATCAAGTGGTTTAAAGCATGGCGAACAAGAAAATAAGACTAGGTAATATTGTCTACAAGGCTCCCTCTGATATACATGGTACCGGGCTGTTTGCCAAGGTCTCGATCCCCAAGGGAGATTACATTGGAACCTACGAAGGGCCGACCGCGAAGCGGGATGGTACCTATGTACTTTGGGTCTTCGAAGATGAGAAAAAGCCGATCGGACGCAGCGGCAGGAATCTACTTCGCTACCTGAACCATCAGGATGAGGGTAATGCCGAATTTGATGGTTTTGATCTTTTTGCCTTAAGTGATATTGAACCCGATGATGAGATTACCTTTGATTATGGTGGCTGGGAGGAGGAGTAACACCTCAATACTGCCGATATCAGCGGTCAACTGATTTTTTAGGGTTATGGGTTGAGGGGAACCAGCATGCTCTCCTCATTGGTTGAGCGCCTGGGGCTTTCTGAGCTGCTCTCCTCGATGAGTTGTGCCACCGGGTAGTCCGACCAGCCTGATTCCAGGGTTGGGCTGTATAGGGCGCGCTCAAGGGCGTCTACCGCCGAGGCGATTTGCAGATTACAGCGTTTCGCGAGTCGGGTCAGATTGTTGGGTGGATTGTCAGGCCAGGTGAGTTGGGCCCAGGCCAACCAGGCGCTACGAGCGCTGACGGTATCCTGCTCCTGATATGCACTGGTCAATCGTATTACTACCTCTTTCAGTTCATCCTGGCGTCGATCTGTCTTTACAGGTTCGGCTTTGACTCTGGTCTCGACAGCTTTTTTACTTCGACTGCTTATCCACCAGGCAAGCATAGTTAGCAACCAGGCCAGCCCAAGCAGTGTCACTAGCCAGGGAAACTCAGGCTCTACTTTCGCAGGATCAGCCGGTGTCTGCGGAGGGGGATTCTCTTCGGCCGTACTCTCAGTCACTAAGTTATGGTTTTGTGTGTTGGCAGCAACCGATGGGTTGGGCATGAAACTGATCTCCCTGGCGGGAAGCCGGGCGACCTCCTGCTCTCTGGTTTCAGTGTTCCACCAGGGGATCTCCATGGCGGGAAGTGTGTAACTCCCCGCATCAGTCGCTATCAGGGTAAGGCTTTGCTGCATGGTGCTGCTGATTCCTGAGCGGCTTGCTTTGTCATTCAGATGGGGGCTTTCCGGATAGAGCTTGAGACCTGCAGGCACGGTCTGCTCCAGCGTCGGTAATTGGTTCGACAACATACCATCGGCAACAATCATCACATGTCGGGTAATTGGTTTGCCGGCGATCACCAATTCGTTTTCATCGATGCCACGTTCGACTATTTGCAGGTTTTTGGCAGGCAACCAGCGATCACCGGCAAAAGAGTCGGGAATCGGTAGGATCTCAAGAGAGAGACTGTTTGATTCGCTACGGATGAATTGGCCGCTCTGTTTTTGTGATGGGAATGAGTTGCTGAAAAGTGAGAGGAATGGGTCGATGTTTCCGCCAGATTGGCCACGGAATTTCGCTCCACTCAGGGTCAGTTTTCCTGATTGACGGGCAAACAGTGCATAGACCCGCTCTAAAACCCGATACTCGATACCATCTTTCTGACTGGCATAGCGATCCTCATGGATCAGGTTCATCTGTGTATCGTCAAAGGATGCTTCGGGAGGTTCCAGACTCTCTCCTCTAACCCCTGGTGCCTGGTAGAGTTTCAGGGTGAGAAGTATCTCCTCTTCGAGGTAGGCAGACTCCTTGTTGAGGCTCAATTCAATGCGCGCCAGCTTCTCCCTGTTGTGGGAGGTCTCCTGAGGTTGTTCAGTTACCTGCAGGGTCAGGGGCAGAGTGGTTTCATTGCCGATAGGGATCGCGGGTATTGATAGTGTTCCGGCACGTTTGGGCAGCAGAGAGAGTCTGAGAGATCGTTTCGCAGACATTTGACCGTTGATTACCGAAATACTCTGCTGACTGGATCGGCTTAGAATCTCAAAATCCTTCTCCAGCAGAGAGAGGTCAGGATTTAACTCCTGATCTCCTTTGATCTGCAGTGTCAGCTGAACCGGCTGATCCAGGCCCGTAGTCTGCTGGGAGAGAATCGCCTCAACATCCGCAAGCAAGTGAGAGGTGAAGAGGCTTAGGAAGAGTAGTAATAAGCTCCTCAGAAACAGGGTGTCGGTTTTTCTAAACTCTGGCATAGTCCTGGTATGATCTTAATTTGCTTCCACAGCACCGAATGGCACCACGAAAATAGATTTCCATCTCCCCGCGCAAACACGACCATGTCTCGCTGGGGGAGGTTTTTTTAGTCACCCCTTTAGAGGGGGGTGGCAAGCATAAGTTTCCGTGGGATTTTACAGATTTTTTTGATCTGAATCCTCTCTTCAAGATATACGCTGGGGTCTATTTGTCATAGCTATATGCGGACAGCTACCCTTGGATTTTTTTATACTACATTGAACCTAGTTTGAAGCCTTTGTGAAAATCAGACCGCGCGGCAA
Source organism: Candidatus Thiodiazotropha sp. AKAK3 (assembly GCF_058244645.1). Classification (NCBI taxonomy): domain Bacteria; kingdom Pseudomonadati; phylum Pseudomonadota; class Gammaproteobacteria; order Chromatiales; family Sedimenticolaceae; genus Candidatus Thiodiazotropha; species Candidatus Thiodiazotropha sp. AKAK3. The sequence continues at coordinate 29,662 of NZ_JBSYOQ010000070.1, read as the reverse complement.
TCCCAATTTAAATCATCAGTTTTCAGCGGAAGTTCATCCTGTGTTGCAGCGGATATATGGTGCCAGGGGCATTTCCCGGCAGGAAGAGCTTGAACTGACATTGTCGCAGCTTCTGCCGGTGAGCCAGTTGAAGGGGGTGGAAGCAGCTGCTCAGCTGCTGTTTGAGTCTATAGAGTCAGGTCGGTCGATAATGATCATCGGTGATTATGATGCCGATGGGGCGACCAGCACAGCGTTGTCGGTACTCGCTTTACGTGCCTTTGGTTGTAGAGCCGTATCTTACCTGGTGCCAAACAGGTTTGAATTCGGCTACGGATTGACTCCGGAAATCGTTGATCTGGCAGCTCAAAGTTCACCCGATTTGATCGTGACTGTTGATAATGGCATCTCCAGTCATGCCGGTGTCGAACGGGCGAGTGCACTGGGTATACCTGTGCTGATCACCGATCACCATCTTCCTGGCCAGGACCTGCCTGCCGCTGCGGTTATCGTCAATCCCAATCAAGCTGATGATTCCTTCCCCAGTGGGAATCTGGCTGGGGTCGGTGTGATCTTTTATGTCATGACGGCACTCTTTAACCATCTGAAATCGATAGAGTGGTTCCAGCAGCGCGATTTACCCATCCCCCAACCTGCTGACTGGCTTGATCTTGTAGCCCTGGGTACAGTCAGTGACCTGGTGCCCCTCGATCAAAACAACCGTATCCTGGTGTGGCAGGGTTTAAGGCGAATCAGGGCCGGCAGATGCAGGCCAGGTATCCTGGCAATGCTGGCAGTAGCGAAACGGTCTTATCAAAACGTGGTGGCGTCTGACATAGGCTTTGCCGTCGGTCCAAGGCTGAATGCCGCAGGTCGGCTGGACGATATGGGGTTGGGTATCGAATGCCTGTTGAGTGTTTCCTATGATGAGGCTCTGCCTTTAGCTCGTGAGCTGGATCAGCTCAATCACGCCAGGCGGGCTATTGAGCATGAGATGAAACAGCAGGCCGACAAAATCCTCAACAGCGAATTGCCCTTGATCGATGGTGTTTTATCGAATGGACTCTGTCTCTACGATAAGAGTTGGCATCAGGGTGTCATCGGTATTCTCGCTTCACGAATAAAGGAGCAGTATCATCGTCCAGTCATTGCTTTTGCAGAGGGTGGTGAAGGTATACTGAAAGGCTCCGGGCGTTCCATATCGGGTCTGCATATGCGAGATCTGCTTGAACGCATCGACACGCTTCATCCCGGTATGATCAAGCGTTTCGGTGGACACGCTATGGCAGCAGGGCTTAGCCTGGATGGAGCGTTATTCAGTGAATTTAAAGAGGCCTTTGAAGCTACCCTTGCTGAACAGCTGGATCCTGACTTGCTTGATGGGGTAGTACTGACCGATGGTGAACTTAAGCAACAGGAGTTGAACCTGAGCCTGGCCGAAACGCTTCGCGAGGCTGGCCCCTGGGGACAGGGGTTCCCCGAGCCGCTCTTTGAGGGGCAGTTTGCCTTGAAGCAACAGAGAGTGGTTGGTGATTCCCACCTGAAAATGGTGCTGGGAGATGATTCAGATGAGTGGTTAATCGATGCCATCGCATTCAATCAACCACCTCTGCCGGAAAAAACAGCCCAGGTTTTTCTGGCGTATAAGTTGGATGTGAATGAATTTCGTGGTCAAAGGACCGCGCAACTGATTGTGGAGAAGATAGAATCAAAACTCGAGACGACAACATAGAAGAGGATTGGGATGAGGGGCCCAGCAAGAGCGAAATAAAGCGGGAAATGCAGGCGCTGCAGAAGTTGGGTGAGCGTCTGACTGGCCTATCCACTTCCTATCTGGCAAGAATGACCTTGAGTGAGGATATGCTCTCTGCACTGGAAGAGGCGAAACGGATAAAATCTCATAACGCCATGCGCAGACACTACCGACGCCTGGGTAAACTACTGCAGCATGAAGATCTGACGTCAATTCAGCAGGTTATTGACGAACTGGATCAAAAACACCACTCATCGGTTGCCCGTTTCCACAATCTGGAACGCTGGCGGGATCGGCTAATCGAGGGTGATAGTGAGGTGTTTGGTGAATTTCTGGCAGAGTACCAAAACGCTGACCGACAACATCTTCGTCATCTGATCCATGCGGTAAAGCGTGAACAGGAACGGGGCGCTCCCCCTCAAGCCTACAGGAAGCTGTTCAAGTATCTCCGGGAAGTGTCTGGTATTTAGTCAGCTGGATCAAGATCACTGCGGCTGAAAGTAAACGATTTCATACCCTGGTCAATCAACCTGCCTTTGCTGAAATGGTGTCGCAACGCCACCTGGCAATCGACCATTGCCAGAGTTCATCCACAGTTGTTGGTCGTTCCGGCGGGATAGGCTGCTGCAAAAATTCAAGTGCCAACAGAAGCGAATCCATGGGACGTTTAGGATCAACAGGCGTATCTTGATCCTGCTTGCTGAGTTTTCGGCCAGAGCGATCAAGCACCAGGGGAAGGTGCATGTAGTCTGGTATGTTGAAGCCGAGCAAACGCTGCAGGTAGTGCTGTCTGGGGGTTGAGCTGAGCAGGTCTGCGCCACGCACCACATGAGTGATCTTTTGCATCGCGTCATCGACCACCACTGCGAGCTGGTAGGCGTGAAAGCCGTCAGCCCGTCGGATCACGAAATCCCCGATCTCTTGCGCAAGGTTCTGTGTATAGGATCCTCGCACCCTGTCATGAATGGTTATCTCCATCTCTTGGGTCAGTACGCGGATGCTGTTTTGTCTCTCCCTGTCGACAGCGCCTGAGCGGCACGTGCCGGGATAGATGGGGCCTTCTGCGCCGATCTCTGCCTCTGCCTGAATTGATTTTCGGGAACAGCTGCAGGGGTAAGCGAGTCCTAACGACAATAACCTGTCGACGATCTCAGCATAGTTGTCTGTGCGATGACTTTGATAGATAACCTCATCATCCCAATAGAAGCCGAAATCCTCCAAGCTGCTCAAGATAGCGGAAGCGGCCCCGGGAACTTCCCTTGTACGGTCGAGATCCTCGATTCTTACCAGCCAATCACCGTTCTGGTGTCGTGCATCCAGAAAGCTGCCGACTGCAGCAACCAGAGAGCCAAAGTGGAGGCTTCCTGTGGGCGAAGGGGCAAATCGACCTCGGTAAGCGGGAGTTGTCATTCCTCTTATCTCTGCAAAAAAGTACTATTCACAGTCATAATCCCCATTGGGTGAAATCACTGACGCTACATGAATTTGTGGAAAATCCATGTTCAACTCAAATGTGATCTATTTCCTGGGATTCAGAAAGCAAAAAACCGGCTTATGCCGGTTTTTTGCTCAACGAAAAGAGACAGGATCAACCCATCTGCTTTTCACGAATCTCGTCGAGTGTCTTACAGTCGATGCATAGGGTGGCCGTCGGACGTGCCTCCAGACGGCGTATGCCAATCTCAATTCCGCAGGACTCGCAAAATCCATACTCTTTGTTGTCTATCTGCTCAAGGGCTTCATCGATTTTCTTGATCAATTTCCGCTCACGGTCACGTGTGCGTAGCTCCAGGCTGAACTCAGACTCTTGAGTAGCACGGTCGTTGGGATCTGGAAAATTGGCAGCCTCATCCTGCATATGGTGAACCGTTCGGTCGACCTCTTGCATTAAATTGGCTTTCCAAGCAGCGAGTATGGCGCGGAAATGGTTTTCGTGCGCCTCGCACATATACTCTTCACCCTCAACGGGTTCATAAGGCTCGATGCCGAAGGATCCAGCCCCTTTAGCTGTGGCTTTCTTCTGGGCCATTCATGGTACCTCTCATGTGAAGGCGCATATCTATACCAGAAAGGAAAGAACGAAACAACATCAGCTTTATCCGGATGGTTCATCTGGTAATAGGTTAAAACGCCAACGCTACATCTTCTCGGAAGCTTTGTGATGTATTATTTTAAACTCTAACCCCTACCTACTAAGGTTGGCTAATATTTCGAAAAAATAAAGGTTGTGTTGAGAATATTATTCCCTGAAGTTCGGCTGGCCATCTTTACCTACTCTGAAATTTGCCGTTTATATGAGACACTGGGAGCATTTGAATTTGCAGTAGGTTTGATAATGTCGAAATTAGAGGCACTGATATTTGATGTGGATGGAACCCTTGCTGACACAGAGAGGGATGGGCATAGAGTCGCATTCAATCAGGCATTCATAGATGCCGGGTTGGATTGGGTGTGGTCTGTCGAGTTGTATGGTGCACTACTTGCTGTAACCGGCGGTAAGGAGCGTATCCGCTACTATTTGCAGCACTACAACACTGAATTCAAAGCACCCTCCGATCTCGACGGGTTTATAGCTGGCCTGCATGCTTCCAAAACAGAGCACTACACCAGGATGCTCTCTGAGGGCGCGATTCCCATGCGTCAGGGGGTGAAACGGTTGCTGAATGAATCGAGACAGCAGGGATTACGCCTGGCTATTGCCACAACTACCACACCGGCCAATGTCAGTGCTCTGCTACAGCACAGTCTCGATGCAGATGCTGAGTCATGGTTTGAAGTGATCGCTGCCGGGGATATTGTGCCTGCCAAGAAGCCGGCGCCAGATATCTATACCTGGGCGATGCAGCAGATGAGTCTGGCGCCTGAGTCCTGTCTGGCCCTGGAGGATTCCCATAATGGCGTCCAGTCAGCCAGTCGCGCCTCTATCAGGGCTATCCTGGTGACAACCAATGGCTACACGGCAGAGGATGATTTTACAGGCGCCAGTCTGGTCATCGATCACCTGGGAGAGCCAGATCAACCATTTAAGCTGCTTGAAGGGGCTGCATTGGATTTTCAATATACCGATGTAGCGATGTTGAAAGCACTCCATCACAGTTCATTGAAATGACAGAGATCGCAACACGTATGGCGCAAATCGCGCCATTCTATGTGATGGATCTGTTGGCCAGGGCACGTAAAATGGAGGCCCAGGGTCGTTCGATTATTCACATGGAGATTGGAGAGCCCGATTACAATACCCCTGGGCCGGTGTCTGCCGCAGGGCAGGCAGCCCTGGTGGAGGGGAGGATCCACTATACTCCGGCTACTGGCCTACCGGAATTGCGCCAGGAGATTGCCCATTTCTATCTTCAACAATATCAGGTCGAAGTTGATCCCGGCCGGGTGGTCATAACCCCGGGATCTTCAGGGGCATTGCAGCTGTTGATGAGTGTACTGATCAACCCTGGTGATTCAGTGCTCATGGCTGATCCTGGTTATCCCTGCAATCGCCATTTTGTAACCATGGTCGATGGGCTGCCGATCGGTATACCAGTAGGTGCTGAGACCGAGTATCAACTCACCGCAGATCTGGTTGAAAAGGCTTGGCGTGAAGATACCAAAGCGGTTCTGATCGCCTCTCCATCAAATCCAACCGGCACCCTTCTCTCAGATTCGGAGATGCAGCGTCTGCATGACAAAGTGAGCGAACTGGGTGGCATACTCTTGGTTGATGAGATCTACCTGGGGCTGACTTACGGATCTGCAGCGGGAACAGCGCTGCGCTTTGGTGATGATCTCTGTGTAATCAGCAGCTTTTCGAAGTACTTCTGTATGACCGGTTGGCGCTTGGGTTGGTTAATCGCGCCGGAGTCATTGATCGATCCTCTGGATCGTCTGGCGCAAAATATGTTTCTCTCAGCGCCGACACTCTCTCAAATTGCTGCTTTGAGTGCCTTTACCCCTCAGGTTATGGATATCCTTGAACAGCGTCGTCAGGCATTTCAGGCGCGCCGTGATTATCTGTTGCCAGCCTTGCGGGATCTGGGTTTTACCCTGCCTGTGACGCCTCAGGGTGCTTTCTATCTCTATGCCGGTTGTAAAGATATCACCGATGATAGCCAGAAATTTGCGCTACAGCTCCTGGAAGAGGCTGGTGTGGCGGTTACCCCTGGCCTCGATTTCGGTTTCAACAAGCCTGAATCCCACCTGCGCTTTGCTTATACCACCGGTATGGATCAACTGAAGGAAGGGGTTGACCGAATACGTCAATTTCTGGCGTAAGGGTAATGGCCAGTCCGGGTAACAGATATCAATCTGCTATCTTCTGCAGTTGTTCCCGCCAGAATAGTGTCGCACCAGCCACCGCAGCTGGCATGGCGACGAAATTCAATAGCGGTACCATCATCATCAATGTCAGACCGCCACCAAATGCAAGTGAACTCATACGAGCGTGCTTCAACCGCTTATGTTGCTGTTTGAATGAGAGATTATGATTGGCCATCGGATAGTCCCCATATTCAAGTGCAAGAAACCAGGCGCTGAAGAGCAGCCAGAGGAAGGGTGCAGCGACATTGATTACCGGGATAAGAAACAGAATCAGTAGCGGTATGGCCCGTAGTAAAAAGTAAGACAGCTTGCGCAATTCAGACAGAATGGAGGGTAAAACCTCCCTCATCAACTGCTTTGCGCCACTGGTCTGATTGGGTAGCTCTCCGCCCAAATAGAGTTCGACTTTCTCCGCAAGCAGGCCGTTGAATGGTGCCGCAATCAGATTGGCAATAACAGTAAAGGTGTAAAAAACCATCAGTACAATGGCGATGGCGAAGAGCGGCCAAAGCAACCAGCGAAGCCAGGCCAGCCAACTTTCATCATCAGGAAGAAAACGATTCATCAATTGCTCGAATTGATCGATACCAAGCCAGATCAGCAGACTAAACACCAAGACGTTTATCAACAGTGGAATCAGTACAAACGGCCTGATGCCCGGTTTAGACAAAAGGCCAACGCCTCTTAGCAGGTAACTGGCGCCAGAGACTGGATTGTTAGACATCAACGATTTCCTTGGATTGTTTCATATTACTGTTTGAGCTGAAGCCTTGGCATTCACTCTTGCCTATTGGCTCTAAACTACACTGGAAATTTTAATTGCTGGAAATTGTGAAGTGTGTACACATTAACACCACAGTTTTTCACAATTATGATTCCATTTTAAGCGCCCCTTGCCGACACATTTTGTGAGTGACAATGTAGTCAATGTGATCAGGCAACTGCTCTCTTAGCTGTGTGGTTATTGATTAAATCGATTGTTTGCAACTGCTGTAGGGTTGAAAATGACCGGAATCTTCAATGAGTTGCCCTTTAGGACTGTGGTTCACCTGATTGTGGAGTATTTTACCATGATCGGTTTGTATATGGATATCTATCTCACTGAAAATGAAGCAATAGTGGTTTGGCGTCAGTTAACTATTCCATCTATACTTGATTCAGTTCACAGTTCGCATAGACTGAATTGTAACTTGTGAGTATGTTCAACAAATTTTTCATGGCGGGAATTTAAACTTCCTTACGAATTGGATTTGTATCTTGCCTGAGGCTGAAAATGTCAAATAACACCAGTAAACGTTTACCAACTCTGCATAAACGCTATGCAGTCATCGCCTTGCTCGCCCTGTTTTTTATTCTGCTGCCACTAAGCAGTTCTGCTGAGCGTAGAATCTCCTCGTTTCCTTTCAGCGAGGATTTTGAGGCCAACAATTATCAGGATCTCGTTTGGGTGACCAATGGTGCCCGGCATGAGTGGATGTCTAACGGTGGATGGGATGGCGGCGGCGCTGCAAAGTTCTTTCCCATAACTGTTGATCAGGGCTATAACGGCCTGGGACAGTTCCAGGGCATGGATACAGAGCAGCTCAATGTAAGGTTTCTAATCCGTCACGGATCCAGATTCAACTCAGCTGGGCTGACTCACACCAAGGTCATCATATTTAACCGAAATGACTATCGTGAAAGACCGATGATCGGTGGCCGGGTCTATGATGACGGCACCTATCGAACCTGGGGCGCTTGTGACAACACGGTTTGTCAATATGAGGGTGGCGATTTCTGGCCCGATGGCACAGATTCGTACAGGATTGGTGCAGCGCCTTACGCACGATCAGAAGAGTGGGTCAGCGTTGAGTTTTCAGCCAATTCCCGTACTGGTGTTATCAGGCTCTACATTACAACACAGGATGGTGCTCTGAATGGCTTGTATGTGCAGCAACAGATGGCTGGCCCAGGTGGCACGTTCAACTACATTGACGTTCTTGGTGGTTACTTCAACACTGCATCGGCAGCGCATCCAGATAACTACTTCATAATTGATAAGCTGGTTATCGATGATAATTACATTGGACCACCTGAAGGCTTCATAGCGGGAAACCCGCCAAGCCCTCCGACAATCCTTGAGTAACCAAAAAAACCCTGATCGAGAGATCAGGGTTTTTTTATTCTGTAATGGTTTTGACTATCCGGTCAGATACCGGGCTCTGCAGTCCATCTGAATCGTAAGCTACGATACCAAAATAGTAATCACCGGCCGCAAAACTTGAAAGATCGTAACTGGTTGCATCGCTATCCTGAATGTCAGCAATCAACTCCAGGATATTCTCTTGGGTGCCAGCATAGAGCTTGAATCCCCCCAATTCACTGAGATCGAGAACACTGCCATCTGTGCGGGTGGAGGGTGCAACCCAGTTCAGTTGCTGTACGGTGGGTTCATCCTGGGGAGGATTGTTATTGTTGTTATCAGTCGTTGTGTTGTCACCGCCACCTCCGCCGCCACAGGAGGTCAGCGCATAAGTGAGGGTAACGATTGTAAAAAGAGCTGATTTTTTCATGGTTTCCTACCGTTGCTTTCTGTTGCCAGAATCCATTTTGGTGATCATACGATACTGAATGGTATTGGCACGGTAATTTGCACAATAACGTTTGAATTTAAGAATGAGGTATCTAAAACCTAATTGCCTATTATAAAGCATAATACTATTTTGAAATGTGACAATTCATTGATATTCCTGAAGTAGTCCTCATTCCGTAATCACAGGGTCTCTCTGCAGAGTTTTTGTATTGTGAAATAATTACAATAGGTAGAGCGACTTACAAAATCTCAGATTCAGAGCCATTGATTCCCAGGGCGGGAAATAGTTCATCTGATTTCATATCCAAGAAAATTCTAAGAATGCCTGGATAACCAGAAAACTATGTTTTCCGCTCGGCACACTACTCTGGATTATCAACAGACTCGGGCATCCGGTCCATAACGGCGTTCTTCAGGCACTCAAGCTTGGAGTTGGCCCAAAGGGGCTTATTTTGGCGATCAGTGATAAAGAAGATATCTTCCACTCGGGCACCCAGGGTGGTGATTTTGGCATGCTGTAAGCGGATTTTACATTTTTCGAAGGCCTGTCCAACGTCAGAGAGCAGACCTGGTCGATCCAGGGTGACCAGGCGCATGATGGTGCGTTCCAGGGTGGGTTCCTGGGTGAAGAAAATATCAGTTGAGTTGTCGAAATGCTTGTTTTGCCTGGGAATACGACGACTTACAGTGAGTGGTTGGTCGCCCTCCTGGATCAGGCCCTCGGTCAGGGTGCTGACGATTTCGTCACTACGCAGGCCGAATTCCACAGGTGAGCCGTCATCTTCCAGAACCAGGTATGAGTTGAGGGAGTGACCATTCAAAGTGCTCATAACACGAGCGTTGACTATCGATAGGGAGAGTTGATCGAGTAGCGTCGTGGTGACTGCGAAAAGATTGTCCCGGTCGGGGCCATAATAGAGTACTTCAGTGCCCCCTCTTTTCTCAGTCTGGCGCATCTGAATCAATGGAAACTGATCCGGGGGTGTCTGCAGAATAGACTTTGTGTGGCGCTGAATTGCATTCGGGGAGTGGGTGAGAAAGTACTCGTGGGTAAAAGTGGACCAGAGCTGTCGAATTGCTGGCTCGTCGATCTGTTGGTTTAGCAACTGGTGCAGGGCGGCCAGCTGCTTCTCCCGAATCAAATCATCTTGAACGAGCGGATTCTCCAATCCTCGGATCAGTGCACGACGGGTAGCGTTGAACAGGTCACGCAGTAGAGAGTCCTTCCATGAGTTCCAGGCCCCTGGGTTAGTTGCACGGCTATCAGCGAAGGTGAGCAAATAGAGGTAGGTCAGGCGGTTCAGATCACCAACCAGTGCTGCAAATTCCTGTACTACTTTGGGATCTGTGATGTCTTTGCGTTGTGCAGTCATCGACATCACCAGGTGGTGACGTACCAGCCAGCTGACCAGCTGGCTGTCGTATTCACTCAAATGGTGTAGACGACAAAAGTCGTAGGCATCCTCTGCGCCCAGTTCTGAATGGTTGCCGCCGCGCCCTTTGGCGATGTCGTGGAAGAGGGCGGCCAGATAGATAAGTTCCTCTTTTGGCAGGGTATTGGCTAAATGAGTACAGAATGGATACTCTTCTGCATATTTAGCTACACTCAACCGGCGAATATTTCGAACCACCATCAATGTGTGTTCATCAACTGTATAGACATGGAAAAGGTCGTACTGCATCCGCCCGACGATATCCTCAAACTTGGGGATATAGGCCGCCAGGACGCCATAGATATTCATTCGACGCAGTGCCCTTGTCAGCCCTGCCGGTTGGCGAAGAATCTCCATGAACAGACTCTGGGCCCGTATATCCTGCCGGAATGCCTCATCAATCAGGTAGGTATGGCTTCGAATCAATCGTATGGTGCTGGCTCTGACCCCTTTAAGTTCCGGGTTCTCCTGGATGACCAGAAAGAGTTCAAGCAGGGCAGTGGGGTAACGCTTGAATATCCCCTCATGTGATACTTCGAGGAATTGACTACGCTGTTGGAAGCGGTGATTGAGTTCAACGGGTTCACCGAGATTGTCTTTCAGCAGTATGCTCTCTTGGAAATGTTGCAGTAGCATCTCGTTGAGTCGGCTGAGTTCCATAACCGTGCGATAGTAGTCACGCATGAAAAACTCGACAGCCAGGTTGGCGTGATCCGCGTCGTAACCGAGGTAAGAGGCCAGAGTTCGCTGATGATCGAACAGTAGTCGGTCATCGCAACGTCCTGTTAGAAGGTGTAAGGCAAATCGCACACGCCATAGATGATTCTGACCTTCTATCAGGGTCTGGTATTCCGCCTCGGTCAGAAATTTGTAGTTAACCAGATCATGCAGGTCCTTGATTTGGAAGTGGCGCTTGGCAACCCAGCCGATCATTTGAATATCACGCAATCCCCCGGGACTCTCCTTGATATTCGGCTCCAGATTACTCAGGCTGCAACCCTGTTTGGCATGGCGTCTATTCTGCTCATCCCATTTTGCTTCGAAAAAGTCGTGGCTGTTCCATATCTTGTCAGGGCCGATCGCCTGCAGCATTGTTTTGAAAAGTGGTTTGGAGCCAGTTAAAAAGCGGGCCTCAATGAGATTGGTAATGACTGTAATATCCTGCTCAGCCTGCCGTACCGTATCTTTGATGGTTCTTACGCTCTGACCAATTTCAAGGCCGATATCCCACAGCAGGGTGAGGAATTGCTGTAAATGATCTTCAAACGCTTCGAACTGACTCTCACGTTCCAGCAAAACCATAATATCGATATCGGATGCAGGATGTAGTTCACCACGTCCATATCCACCTACGGCAATCAGGGTTGCTGTGGTCTGGTCAGGAAAAAAGCGTTCCCAGGCCCGTTTCAGTATCTCATCAACGAGAAGGGCCCGCTCCGCAACCAGTTCACTTGTCGGCGTCTGACCGGTAGAAAAGCGTTCATCGACATCCTCCGCATACCGCTTTAGATAGTCCTTGCAGGGCTGAATGGGTGAAACGTCGTGAGTGAATGCCTCTTTCAGGGCTGGATAGTCGATCATATTAGGCGTTGGTCTGTGGCAGGGCGACAGTCACTGATTGAGTTGTGGGTCAATTAAGCGCACCGGCCACGCTCTTCTTCCCGAAGAGTCAGTACTTCAAAGCCGTCATCAGTAACCAGAATCGTATGTTCGAATTGTGCTGAGAGGCTACGGTCTTTTGTGATGACAGTCCAGCCATCCGGTTTGAGTTTGACCTGTTGCTTACCGGCATTGACCATCGGCTCAATGGTGAAACACATGCCGGGCAGGAGTTCCAGGCCGGTTCCAGCCTGGCCATAGTGGAGTACCTGAGGGTCTTCATGAAATGCTTTGCCGATACCATGACCACAATATTCCCGCACTACCGTATAGTGGTGATTTTCAACAAATTCCTGAATGACACTGCCGATATCTCCAAGTCGACATCCGGGTTTTACCTTGTTGATACCCAGCCATAGGGCGTCCTGGGTGACTTCAATCAGACGCTTCGCGAGTACTGTGGGCTGTCCGACAGTGAACATTTTGCTTGTATCCCCGTGGTAGCCATCTTTGATGACAGTAATATCGATATTCACGATATCCCCCTTTTTTAGCCTCTTTTCATTGGGAATGCCGTGACAGACAACCTGGTTTACTGAAGTGCAGATCGATTTGGGAAAGCCCCGGTAGTTCAATGGTGCCGGGATAGCCCGCTGTGCATTCACGATATGTTCATGGCAAATTTGATCCAGCTCCAGTGTTGTCACACCAGGTTGGATATGGGGTGCAATGATATCCAGAACTTCAGCGGCCAGTTTTCCAGCCTGCCGCATCTTATCTATCTCTTCCGCTGTTTTAATTGTGACGCCCATGTGAAATCGCTTGATAGTCCGGGAGGTTAAGGGTGAAGGGGAGTGCGGCAAGATTGTCGCGTCAAGCAGGTTATGGTATAAAACGCCCCGCTGAATCGCAAACGGTTCAGCATTCCAAGTCCGCGGAAGCCCTAGGGTTATTCTCGCGGGTAAAAACACACACATACCGACACGTGGTCCTGGGTGCCTTGGATGATCCTGTTTATAGCAATAATTTGCTTATAAAACAGCATCATGAGGTTGGATTATGGGGTATGTGGAGGTTCAACCCAATACAATTAGGAGTCACTCATGAGTGAAGTATCAATGCGCCAGATGCTTGAGGCAGGCGTACATTTTGGGCATCAGACCCGTTATTGGAACCCTAAAATGGGTTCTTACATCTTTGGACATCGCAACAAGATTCACATTGTAAATCTTGAAAAGACTATGCCTCTGTTCAAAGATGCGATGAATTTCATTGGATCTCTCTCCGCAAATGGCGGAAAAGTCCTTTTTGTTGGCACCAAGCGTGCTGCTCAAAACGTAGTGCGCGAAGAGGCAGAGCGTTGTGGTATGCCTTTCGTCAACCATCGTTGGCTGGGTGGCATGCTGACCAACTTCAAAACCATCAAGCAGTCTATCAAGCGTCTTAAAGAGCTTGAGGCCATGTTTGAAGACGGTAGTGTCGATCACCGTTTCAATAAGAAAGAGGCTCTGGGTCTCAGCCGCGAGCTGGAAAAACTGGAGCGTAGCCTGGGCGGCATCAAAAACATGAATGGCCTGCCTGACGCACTCTATATTATTGACGTCGGTCACGAGAAAAATGCTGTGGCCGAAGCGCGCAAGCTGGGTATTCCTGTGATTGGTGTGGTAGATACCAATAATGATCCAGATGATATCGACTATGTGATTCCTGGCAATGACGATGCCATCCGTGCCGTTCAACTGTATGTGCAGGGTGCTTCTGCCGCGATCCTCGAAGGTCGTGCCAGTGCTGCTAATAGCGTCGGATCGGACAGCAATGAGGAATTTGTCGAGGTGGCGCCGGATCAGGCTTAAGCTATCCAAACAATGACTGGATTCTTCGGAATCCGGTCAAAATCCCATTCAGACATATTTCATTACTTATATTTAAGGTAGGCGTATTATGGCGATTACAGCCTCTCTGGTGAAGGAACTGCGCGATCGTACTGGCGCAGGTATGATGGAGTGTAAGAAGGCGTTGGTTGAGTCCAACGGTGACGTGGATGCAGCCATCGAACAGATGCGCAAATCCGGTCAGGCGAAAGCTGCCAAAAAGGCAGGCAGGATTGCTGCTGAAGGTATCATCGTCTTGAGCTTTAACGACGACAAGACCCAAGGGGCGATGGTTGAAGTCAATTGTGAAACTGATTTTGTCGGCAAGGATGACAATTTCACTTCCTTTGCTGAGGCTGTTGCTGAACGTGTTCTGGCAGGAGGCTCGGATGACGTTGCCTCACTGATGGAGCAACCTCTGCATGAAGGTGAAGAGACCACAGTCAATCAGGCTCGAGAAGCACTGATTTCTAAACTGGGTGAAAACATGAATGTGCGGCGTTTTGCCCGCTTTCAGGCCTCCTCAGGTACCCTGGTCAACTATCGTCACGGTGTGCGGATCGGTGTGGTTCTCGAACTTGAAGGCGGTGATGAAGAGCTGGGTCGTGATCTGGCAATGCACATTGCTGCAACCAATCCAATCTGTCTCTCAGCTGAGCAGATGCCTCAGGATCTGCTCGATAAAGAGCGTGAGATCGTAACTGCCCAGGCAAAAGAGAGTGGAAAGCCGGATGAGATTGTCACCAAAATGGTCGATGGTCGCATGCGTAAGTACCTTTCTGAAAATACCCTGTTGGGTCAGGCATTTGTGAAGGATCCGGATACCAGTGTTGAAAAACTGCTGAAGAGCAAAGGTGCACAGATTGTGCAGTACAAGCGCTTTGAAGTTGGTGAAGGAATCGAGAAGAAGCAGGAAAATTTTGCTGAAGAGGTCATGGCTCAAGCCAAGATGTCTTAAAATACCTGCATCAGTAGTTGACTGAACGGATCCCGCGCCTGTTGCGGGATCCTGTACAGCATGAGATTGTTATCGCTGGCAGATGCAGCGTCTGCTGTCAGCAGATTATTTGCCATCAGGCGGATTATCGGTTTTGTGATATGAGGTGGCGGTTTTACCGGCATCTGGGAATCTGAATCGGTTATGATTCCGATCTGCAGACCTTTTCAACCATCCAAAGCGGTATAGCCGGGAAAGGGATTAAGATGAGTTCTCTAATTTGTCAGCGCATACTGCTAAAACTCAGTGGCGAAGCCCTTATGGGTGGCGGAGACTTTGGTATCGATCCAGAGGTTCTTCAACGTGTCGCTGAAGAGATCAAGGACCTGATTGATGCCGGTGTCGAAATGGGCATAGTCATCGGTGGTGGTAACATCTTTCGCGGTGCAGGTCTGGCTCAAGGTGGTTTCGATCGGGTCAGAGGCGACCAGATGGGCATGCTGGCAACAGTAATGAACTCACTGGCCATGCAGGACATGCTGACGCGAATTGGCGTTAAGTCTGATGTTTTTTCCGCCTTGAGTATGCCTGATGTGTGCGAGACTTTTACTGCAAGGGGCGCTCGGCATAGCTTGGAGAGTGGTCGAGTTGCAATACTGGCTGCAGGCACAGGAAACCCCTATTTCACTACCGATTCGGCGGCCAGCCTGAGAGCTGTGGAGATCAAAGCAGAGCTATTGATCAAGGCAACCAAAGTTAATGGTGTCTACTCTGCTGACCCTGTAAAAGATCCACAGGCCAGCTTCTACCCGCGTTTGACCTACGATCGTGCCCTGGCTGAAAATCTACAGGTTATGGATGCGACTGCAATTGTTTTGTGTCGGGACAATGGCATGCCCCTTCGTATTATGAATATAAACGATTCCGGTGCTCTCATGCGTTTGATGCATGGTGAGGCGATTGGCTCCCTGGTGGAAAAAGGCGACTGAAAATGATTGATGATATTAAAAGTGATGCAGCAACCCGCATGGGAAAGAGTGTTGATTCTCTGGTCCACGAGTTGGCTAAGGTACGTACAGGCCGAGCACACCCCAGTTTGCTGGATCACGTGCGGGTCGACTACTATGGATCGGATGTTCCGATCAGCCAAGTGGCTAATATCAACGTAGAGGACGCGCGTACGCTGACGGTTGTGCCCTGGGAAAAGAATATGGTGCAAGCGGTAGAGAAGGCGATTATGACATCAGATTTGGGACTCAATCCAATGAGTGCAGGATCTGTTTTGCGCGTTCCAATGCCTCCCCTTACTGAAGAGCGTCGTAAAGACCTGATACGTGTTGTCCGTCACGAAGCAGAGAATGCCAAAGTTGCTATTCGCAATATTCGCCGCGATGGCAACCACGATTTGAAGGACCTGGTGAAGGAGAAGATGATCTCCGAGGATGAGGAGCATCGTGGCCAGGAGTTAATTCAGAATCTGACAGACAAGCACATTAAAAAGGTTGATGAGTTGCTGGAGGAGAAGGAGAAGGATTTGATGGAGATTTAATGAGATCCTTATGACAAACGGCATGACAATGGACCCTCAAACTGTCGTCGCTGAACTACCTCGGCACCTGGCGATTATCATGGATGGCAATGGCCGGTGGGCAAAAAAACGCGGGCTTCCTCGCTATGCTGGTCATCCTGCTGGTGTGGAAGCAGTACGTCGTGTGGTTGAGGCATGTGTTGTGCGTCAGATCCCGGTACTCACCCTGTTCGCATTCAGCAGTGAAAACTGGCGGCGGCCTCGGAAAGAGGTCAATCTGATTATGGACCTCTTCATCCGCTCGCTGAAGAAAGAGGTCAAAAGACTCGACCGAAATAAGGTTCGGCTGAAGGTGATTGGCGATCGCAGTGCATTTTCTGAAAAACTCCAGAATCAAATAGCCGAGGCAGAACAAAAAACCGAATCCAATCAAGGATTGCTGCTGCAAGTTGCGGCCAATTACGGTGGGCGTTGGGATATAGCTCAGGCAGCCAGGCATCTGGCTCAACAGGTTGAGTCTGGAGAGATGGCTGCAGATGATGTTGATGAGCATTCGCTTGAGCAACACCTCTCTTTTGCAGGAGTACCTGAACCAGATCTCTTTATCCGTACCGGTGGCGAAAAACGCATCAGCAACTTCCTGCTATGGCAATGCGCCTACACCGAACTCTACTTCACCGATCTGCTTTGGCCCGATTTCGATATTCAGGCCCTGGAAGCAGCAATTCAAGATTTTGCAGGCCGTCAGAGACGATTTGGCCGTACAGGAGAGCAGGTTCAGGGACAGACTGCTGAAGCCTCTTGAGTTCCCTGCTATGCTGAAACAGCGTGTTATCACCGCATTGATTCTGGCACCACTGGTGATTTCGGCAGTGTTGTTTTTACCTACGGTTTACGTTGCACTGTTCCTGGCTGTTGTGGTTGGGGTAGGCAGTCGGGAGTGGGCCAGGTTGAGTGGGATGAAACAGCTGCCGCAACAGATAGCCTACACTCTGTTGATGCTTTCACTCATGCTCTGCTGCTATCTCTATCTACCTGCATCCTGGATACCCATTATCATGGCAGGTGCTGTGCTGTGGTGGTGTTTTATACTATTGCGTATTGTTCGCTATAAGGCTGATCAGGAACCCTCCAGCAACAGACTGATCAAGGCCGCGGAAGGGGTTATCGTACTGCTCCCGTCCTGGATCGCCTTGATAACAATGCATCGAATTCCCGACTATGGCCCCGGTTTGCTGTTGTTTGTATTGATGATGATCTGGGGTGCAGATGTTGGGGCCTATTTTGCAGGACATCGTTGGGGGCGCAACAAATTGGCCCCGGAAGTCAGTCCCGGAAAGACGAGGGAAGGTGTATATGGGGCTTTGGCGAGTGCGTTTTTATTCGGTTTCATCCTGATATGGTTGTTGGATGCTGGCTGGGTCACCGCACCCCTGCTACTGATGCTCTGTCTGATTACGATGCTATCTTCGGTGGTTGGGGATCTGTTTGAAAGCGTGCTCAAACGACAGAGTGGTATGAAGGACAGTGGCACACTGCTGCCGGGACATGGTGGTATGCTGGATCGAATAGACAGCCTGACTGCCGCAGCACCTCTATTCCTGTTCGGCCTGATCCTGCTTGGGGAAGCATGATGAAAGGTTTAACCATCCTTGGTTCGACCGGATCGATCGGTATCAGTACTCTGGATGTAGTTGCCCGACACCCGGATAAATATAGGGTAGTCGCTTTGACCGCCAACAGTGATGTGCAGGGGCTGCTAGGTCAATGTGAGCAGTTTCGTCCTGAAATCGCAGTAATGGCGGATCAGCAGTCAGCCAATCAATTGGCAAAAGCCTTGAATGAGCGAGGCCTGACAACCGAAGTTCTATCCGGCGTGAGGGGATTGGAGATTGCGGCTGCCATGCCTCAGGCAAACTGGGTTATGGCCGCAATTGTCGGCGCAGCAGGATTGTTGCCAGCATTGGCTGCAGTTAGAGCCGGTAAACGTTTGCTGCTTGCCAATAAGGAAGCCCTGGTGGTTGCTGGTGATCTGTTTATGCAGGAAGTGAAGAGCCATAATGCCCAGATCCTCCCTATAGACAGTGAACACAATGCTCTCTTCCAATGTATGCCTGATGACTATCAGGGTAACCTGACACAATCCGGCATCAAACGTATACTGCTTACCGCATCTGGTGGGCCTTTTCGTACTACACCTCTTGATCTGTTGCATGATGTGACACCCGCTCAGGCCTGTGCTCATCCAAATTGGGATATGGGCAGGAAGATTTCTGTAGATTCAGCCACGATGATGAATAAAGGGCTTGAAGTGATCGAGGCCCACTGGTTGTTCAGGGCCAAGACGGATAAGATAAAAGTTGTTTTACACCCACAAAGTGTAATCCACTCGATGGTCGAATATATCGATGGTTCGGTGCTTGCCCAGCTAGGCCAGCCCGATATGCGTACCCCCATCGCCCACGCCCTCGCCTGGCCAGAGAGGGTTGAATCCGGAGTGTCCAGTCTCGATCTCTTTCAAATTGGCCGCCTCGACTTTGAAGAGCCTGATCTAGACCGGTTTCCCTGTCTAGGTTTGGCCTATCAGGCAATCGATAGTGGCGGTACTGCCTGCGCTGTTTTGAACGCTGCAAATGAGATTGCGGTCGATGCCTTTTTAAATGAGCGCTTGGGCTTTACGGCAATCGCAGAGGTTGTAGAGGAGACACTTCAGTTGCAACCAGTAGAACAGGTAAAGGATCTGGATAGCCTGCTTGATGCGGATCGTAAGGCGCGGGTTACCGCGGAACAAGTTGTACAAAATAGGGTCTCAAGCTGCGGTATCGGCTGAATAGACATTATGAATTCACTACTCTTCACCATCGTCTCATTTATTCTTGCGCTGGCAATTTTGATTGCTGTGCATGAGTTCGGCCATTTTTGGGTGGCTCGCAAACTGGGGGTGAAGGTGCTGCGTTTCTCCATCGGGTTTGGTCGGCCTCTTTGGAAAAAGGTCAGCCCAGTGGATGGTACTGAGTATGTCGTAGCAGCGATTCCTCTTGGTGGATATGTGAAAATGCTCGATGAGAGGGAGGCGCCGGTCCCTGAATCAATGCAAGACCAAGCATTCAACAGGCAGTCACTCGGTGTGCGTAGTGCGATTGTTGTGGCAGGGCCGCTGTTCAATTTTATCTTTGCCATTCTGGCTTTCTGGTTGATATTCGTAACCGGGGATACAGGCCTTAAGCCATTGATTGGAAAGGTTGAAGCGGGTTCTATTGCAGAGCAAAGCGGGTTTGTGGTTGGCGATCAGATTCTTTCGATCGGCGGAGAACCCACCCCGACCTGGGAGAATGTGCTGTATGTGATGTTATCCCAGTCACTCGATCAGGATGCACTCAACATCCGATTGTTGAATCAGCATCAGGATGAACGGCTGATACAACTGCCCAGTGACAATCTGTCTGAACTGGCAGAGGATGGGGGCTTGTTGACCAATTTGGGTTTGACCCCGGATCGGCCAGAAATTCCTCCGATTATAGGTGAAGTGGTTGCTGATGAACCTGCTGAAGCTGCAGGGCTTAAGCCTGGTGATCTGATCGTTCAGGTCGATGATCAGATGATCAGCGATTGGGTAGCCTGGGTCGAATATGTCAGGGAGAGGCCAAATCAGACGATGCGGCTGGTGGTCGATCGAGATGGTGATAGACGTTTTCTTGAAGTGACCCCGAAAACTGTAGCACCTGATGGGGGTGAACCCTATGGCAGAATAGGCGCGGGTGCGCAGAAGTTCCCAGACAGCCTCTGGGATGATTATCGGGCTATCGTGCGCTACGGACCTGTGGATTCCATGGGGCATGCGCTGCAAAAAAGCTGGGATCTTTCAGTGTTGATGCTCAGAATGCTGGGTAAAATGGTCATCGGCGAGGTCTCGGTAAAAAACCTGAGTGGGCCGTTATCGATTGCTGATTCTGCAGGTAAATCAGCAAGTTATGGTATCGTCTACTTCATGAAGTTTCTTGCTGTGGTGAGTATCAGTCTGGGAGTATTGAATCTGTTACCCATCCCTGTATTGGATGGCGGGCATCTCTTCTATTTCCTCATTGAAGCGATTCAGGGCAAGCCATTGTCCGACAGATTCATGGAGCAGGGACAGAAGATTGGGCTGCTCATCCTGCTTGGGGTTATGAGTCTTGCCTTCTATGTGGATTTCAACCGGTTTTTTGGGTAGTCCTGGCAGATGAATCAAAAGGATAGGTCTGTATCCTGAACTAATAAGATAACTTATACTTACGCCCTTTCGAATAATTGCTGATGTTTCGGGGGATTCTGCAAAAAAGCAGTTTAATAATGAACAAACTCTGTTGTATCAAAACATAATGCTATTTTCTTTGCGGATTTTAACCACTCTGTTGCTGCTAGGCGGTGCTCTCTTTCCTCAGCTCGTTTCTGCTTTTATCGTAGAAGATATTCGAGTCGAAGGCTTGCAACGTATCTCTGCAGGTACGGTATTCAACTATCTGCCGGTTAAAACCGGTGATGAGGTAAATGCGGGAAATACTGCCCGGATTATCCGTGCGCTTCACAAAACCGGTTTCTTTCAAGAGATACGCCTGGAACGTGAAGGTGAGGTGTTAATTGTATTCGTCCACGAACGGCCGGCTATCGCAGAGATAAATATCAGTGGCAACAAGGATCTGGATAATGATCGGCTGTTGATGGGCCTTAAGGATATCGGTTTGGCTGAGGGGCGGGTCTTCAAGAGATCCCTGTTAGAACAGGTAGAGCAGGAGCTCAATCGCCAATATTTTGCCCGCGGAAAGTACGGTGTGAAGATCAAATCCACGGTCACACCACTTGAGCGCAATCGGGTAGGGGTGGATATCGAGATCTCTGAAGGTTTGACGGCACGTATCAAGAGTATCAACATCATTGGCAATAAGGCCTACGAAGATGATGATCTGCTCGATGAACTCGAACTGGGGATTCCCGCCTGGTATGCCATCTTCTCGAGTAAGGATAAGTACTCCAAGCAGGCTTTGTCTGGTGATTTGGAGACCTTGCGCTCCTTCTACCTCGATCGGGGATATATCGATTTTAAGATTGAGTCGACCCAGGTCTCCATAACCCCTGATAAGAGGGATATCTACATCACCATAGCGCTCAATGAAGGAGATGTTTTTACCCTCAGCGACATCAAGCTGGCCGGGGATCTTGAGCTGGATGAGGAGGAGCTCTTTCCTTTGATCCGTCTGCGACGGGGAGGGGTTTTCTCCCGCAAACGAGTGACCGCCAGTGCTGAGCGGTTGAATAAAAAATATTCGGATGCCGGTTATGCGTTTGCCAATGTAAACAGCATTCCCGACATCGACAGGGAGAACCGAAAGGTTGCCATCACCTACTTTGTCGATCCTGGAAAAAGGGTCTACGTGCGCTACATCAATATTGTCGGAAATTCCACCACCAGAGATGAGGTGTTGCGACGTGAGATGCGTCAGATGGAATCGGCCTGGTTCTCAGGTGAAAAGACACGCCTCTCACGAGAGCGTTTGCAACGGTTAGGTTTCTTTAACGAAGTTAATATGGAAACCCCCGCAGTGCCAGGGACCACAGACCTGGTGGATGTCGATCTGAGTGTCACTGAAGCGGCATCAGGCAGTCTCAGCGCCGGTGTTGGTTACTCTGAGACCCAGGGGGTGCTGTTCAACGCCAGTATCAGCCAGAATAATTTTCTTGGTACAGGAAAGCGGGTCAGTGCCGGCTTCGATACCAGTGATGCCACCAAGAAGGTGACTGTTGTCTATACTGATCCCTACTACACCATTGATGGCGTCAGTCAGGGGTATGAGATGAGTTATCGGGAGACCGACTACTCTGAGCTCAATATATCCAGCTACTCTACTGATGTCGGGCGTTTGGGAATCAATTTCGGAATACCGGTAACCGAATATGATCGATTGAAGTTCAGTCTTGCCTATGAGCGTACGAAGTTCTTCGAAGGGTCGTCTCCTTCTGATGAGATCAAATCATTTCTCGAGGAGAATGGCGAGAAATTCTCCGATTTTGAACTGGTCGGCAGCTGGATTCGTGATACCCGTGATCGAGCGATTTTCCCCAATCGGGGCGGGCGCCAGATCTTCTCTGCGGAATTGAACACGCCGGGCAGTGATCTGCAGTACTATCGTTTGAGTTACCGTAATGCGCACTATTTTCCGCTGACTAGCAGCCTGACCTTAAAGTTGAACGGTGAACTGGGTTACGGTGATGGTTACGGAAATAACGACGAGTTACCGTTTTTTCGTAACTTCTACGCTGGTGGCATAGGGTCAGTCAGGTCTTTTGAAGAGAATACCCTCGGTCCCAAAGATTCCCAGGATGACGCACTGGGAGCAAATGCTAGAATCGTGGGTCAGATGGAGTTACTGTTTCCCGTCTTTGGTGACGATTTCAAGGATACAGTGCGTGCCGGTATGTTTGTTGATGTCGGCAATGTATTTGATCTGGCGAATAACGAAGAGATTAAGTGGGATGGATTTAGAGCTTCTACCGGTCTAATGTTATCCTGGTTTTCTCCGGTAGGTGCACTCTCTTTCAGCTTGGGCTATCCGCTAAAAGAGGAAGAGGGTGATAAGACTAAATCGCTGCAATTCAGAATTGGTAGCGGATTCTAAAAATTAATTAGGGAGTTGATGGGTGAACTCATTACGAATATTTCTAGTTGCTTTGATACTGGTTGTGTCTGCTTCGAGCAGTGCCTACGCCGAGGAGTATCGCATCGCATTTGTAAATGCCACAAAAGTTTTTGAAGAATCACCACAGTATAAGACGGCTAGAGAGCGGTTGCAGACAGAATTTTCCCGCAGGGAGAAAGACCTTCTGGCATCGCAAAAGCAACTTAAACAACTGGAAGAGAAGCTACAGCGAGATGGTTCGGTAATGAGCGAATCAGAGGTGAAGCGCTTGGAGCGGGATATTCTCAGCCGTAGCCGAAAGTTAAAAAATGCACAGACCGAATTTCGTGAGGATCTGAATCTACGCCAGAATGAGGAGTTCAAAAAGCTCCGTCAGCAGGTTCGTGAGGTGATTCAGGAAGTGGGTAAGAGTGAAAATATCGACTTGATCGTCTCAGATGGTGTGGTCTATTTCAGTAAAAAGATCGATATATCTGAGAAGGTGTTAGAAAAGCTCCGCAACAGAACAGCTGAATAGGTTTGGGTTAGTAGACTTGTCGAATCGACTTGGAGATATCGCTGAAGCGATCGGGGCCGAGCTTCGCGGAGACCCGGATCTGCGAATAGATGGCGTTGCTACCCTGCAGAGTGCAAGCTCAGGCCAGTTGAGTTTTCTCAGCAATAAGGCATACCGTCGCTACCTCAATGAGACGGGTGCCTCAGCAGTGATTCTGTCTGAAGATGCGGCGATGGACTGTCCAGCGGCATCGCTGATTACTGATAATCCATATCTGGCCTATGCTCGGGCAGCAACCATACTTTTTCCTGTCGCGGAAACCAAAACAGGTATAGCAGAATCGGCGGTTGTGGCGGAATCGGCGCAGATTGATGGTAGCGCTACAATTGGCGCTTGTTCTGTTATTGGTGAGAGAGTCCGCATTGGGGCAGATGTTGTCATCGGGCCAGGCAGTGTGATCGAGTCCGATTGTGAGATTGGCCAACAGACCCGGCTAGTCGCTCGGGTAACCCTCTGTCACCGGACCCGCATAGGTGCTCGCTGTTTGATACATCCCGGTGCCGTACTTGGTGCGGATGGGTTTGGTTTGGCAAACGATCAGGGTAGATGGATCAAAGTGCCGCAACTGGGACGGGTGTGGATTGGTGATGAGGTGGAGATTGGTGCCAATACCACAGTTGACCGGGGCGCACTGGAAGATACGATTCTGCATGATGGGGTCAAGCTGGATAATATGGTAATGATCGCGCACAACGTCGAGGTCGGTGAACATACAGCAATGGCCGGCTGTTCCGGAATTGCTGGTTCAACGAAAGTAGGTAGCTACTGTACTGTCGGCGGCCAAACCGGTCTGGCAGGGCATTTGACGATAGGTGATAATGTGCATTTTTCCGGGGCGGCCCTGGTATCGCGCTCATTCACCGAGCCAGGCTATTACAGTGGCAATCTGCCTGCCATGGAAAATGGCGCATGGCGTAAGATGATTGCCAGACTCAGGCATCTCGATGAGATGGCCAAAGATCTGAAATTTCTAAAAAAAGCGGTGAAGACACTCACCGGAGAGTCATTCAAATGAGAAGCATGAGTCATGGGAGGGTAGTTTGATCGCTATGGACATCAACAAGGTGCTGAGCCTGCTGCCGCACCGTTATCCTTTTCTGCTCATAGACCGGGTCATGGAATATGAAAAAGATACCCGATTGCGTGCGCTTAAGAATGTTACCTATAACGAGCCGTTTTTTAATGGACACTTTCCGATTCAACCGGTTATGCCGGGTGTGCTGATTGTAGAGGCGATGGCTCAGGCAACAGGTCTTTTGGCCATGGAGTCTAATCCTGAAACCGTCAATGAGACCACCATCTACCTGTTTGTCGGTATTGATAAGGCACGTTTTAAACAGCAGGTCGAACCAGGCGATCAACTGATCATTGATGTTTTTCGGAATAAGTTGAAACGGGGTATTGGTTTCTTTACCTGCTCAGCTACTGTGGATGGCAGAACCGTAGCCACTGCAGAGATCATGTGTACTGCCAGGGAGATAGGCAGCTGATCGATTCACGCGCAGTTATTGATCCGAAAGCGGAATTGCAAGAGGGGGTCAGTGTCGGACCTTTTTCAATTATCGGTGCGGATGTGAGCATTGCCGCTGGAACGGTGATTGGTCCTCATGTGGTAGTCAACGGGCCGACCCGAATCGGTAAAGATAACCGTATCTATCAGTTTGCGTCAGTTGGAGAAGATCCTCAGGATAAAAAATATGCTGGTGAACCGACTCTTCTGGAGATTGGTGACCGCAATGTGGTGAGAGAGTTTGCGACGCTTCATCGGGGTACCGTTCAGGATCAGAGCATTACCCGCATCGGCAACGATAATCTTTTGATGGCCTATATTCATGTTGCACACGATTGCATATTGGGTGACAACGTCATACTCGCCAATGCCGCCTCACTGGGTGGGCATGTGGAGATTGGTGACTATGCTATTCTCGGCGGATTCACCAAAGTTCATCAATTTTGCCGCATCGGTGCTCACAGCTTTTCCGGCATGGGGTCTGCGATCAATATGGATCTTCCGCCCTATTTCATGGCCGCAGGACAGCCCACCAAACCTCATGGGATCAATCGTGAAGGGTTGAGTCGGAGAGGGTTCAGTCCGGAGGCAATAAAGCAGATTAAGCGGGCTTACAAAATTATCTATCACTCGGGACAGCGCCTGGAAGCGGCGCGGGAAGAGGTTGAAAAGTTGGCCTCAGATACTCCGGAATTGCGAATTCTGTCGGAATTTCTTTCCCATAGTGGTCGTGGCATCCTGCGATAACACCTTTTCACAACAAGTATTCAGAGCACTCTCTGATGCAGCCAAATAGATCACAACATAGCAAACGAATTGGCATCATTGTTAATGAGGTGTCAGGTGATCAGCTGGCTGCAGCATTGATCGAGGCACTGCAGGAAAAATCCCCTGAGATGGTTTTTGAAGGGATGACTGGGCCGTTGATGGAAGCGGCAGGTTGTCGCTCTCTGGCAACCATGGACCCGGTAATGGGATTGGTTGAAGTGCTGGGTCATCTGCCAGGATTGTTAAAAACCAGACGCCAATTGGTGGATCACTTTCTCAAGCATCCACCTGATCTGGTACTGGGTATTGATGCCCCCGATTTCAATCTGGCGCTGGAAACTCAGCTTAAGAGGGCTGGCGTTACCACCGCCCACTGGGTCAGCCCAACAGTCTGGGCCTGGCGCCAGGGGCGGGTCAAAAAGTTACGTCAAGCGGTTGATCTTATGCTCTGTATCTTCGATTTCGAAGTGGATTTTTTAAAACAGCATCAAGTACCTGCAGCCTATGTGGGGCATCCACTGGCAGATCAGATACCACTACAGCCCAGGAACCCTGGTGAAGTGAGAGAGCAACTGGGATTAGATGCCACGAAACCGGTAATTGCGCTTCTGCCTGGCAGTCGCATGAGTGAAGTAAGCCGACTGGCTTTGCCATTTGTTGAAACTGCTGTTTGGTTAAAACGGCAGCAGCCAGAGCTACAGTTTGTTGCTCCCATGGTTAACCAGAAGATTAAACAGGCATTCAGCGATGCGATAAAGGGACAATCTTCTGAGATCTCTGTAAAACTATTGGATGGTCAGCCCAGAGAGGCGATTGGCGCGGCAGATGTTGTGTTGACAGCGTCTGGTACTGCTACACTCGAGACTCTACTGTTAAAAAAACCGATGGTTGTAGCTTATCGTGTGTCGCCACTAACAGCTTGGTTGATACGGCGATTCAAGCTTCTGAAGACGCCTTATGTGGCGATCGCTAATCTGTTGAGTGAACGTATGCTGGCACCAGAATTTCTTCAGGAGGCGTGCCAGGCTGAGACCATGGGGCAAGCTTTGATTGATCTGCTTAATGACCCTCAGCAGCGAGAAGATATCGCACTGAGTTACCATAAGATCCATCAGCATCTGAAACAGGATGCTGCCTCAAGAGCCGCTGAAATGATCCTTCAACTGATTGAGTCTGGACAATGAAAAAAATTTCAAATACCTATGCAATTAGACAGGCTCCATTTTTTTTGCTCTGATGCAAGATGAGTATTTTAAAATATAGAATGTAAGGAAACATACTTTATTCAATGGCTGCGCTACTACATGAACTGATATTCGAGTCTGCCAATCGCTCGCCGGATCAGTGCGCCCTTCAATACAAAGAGTGCTCACACATTTATAGTGAATTGGCCAGAGAGGTCGAGCTGTTTGCCAGCTCCCTGATGACTATCGGCATCGAAAAATCAGATCGGGTGGCAATCTACCTGCCAAAATGTCTTGAGAATGTGGTTTCGATTTTTGGCACAGTAGCCGCCGGGGCGATTTTTGTACCAGTCAACCCGGTACTGAAACCCCATCAGGTGGCTCATATACTGCAGGATTGTGATGCAAAATTATTGATAACCACTTGCGGCAAATATAGAGCATTGAACGGCGATCTTGGAAAGCCGGTTCAACTCAGTAATTTGGTGTTGATCGATGATTGCAAGAGTCGAAGGAGTAGCACAGATGTGCAGAGACTCTATTCCTGGCATACTTTTCTGCAATTGGGGCAGCTCAACGCACTGCCTCGAATCAATGAATCTGATATAGCAGCACTTCTTTATACCTCTGGTAGTACCGGACAGCCCAAGGGGGTAGTTCTCAGCCACCAAAACATGGTGACAGGGGCGAAGAGTGTTGCGCAATACCTGAACAATTGCGCTTCTGACCGGATTTTGGTCGTACTTCCCCTCAGTTTCGACTACGGCGTCAGCCAACTGACCACCGCCTTTCTGGTTGGTGCTACTGCAGTATTGATTAACTATCTACTACCAATGGAAGTGTTGAACACCTTGGTAAAAGAGAAGATTACCGGCCTTGCTGCAGTCCCCCCACTTTGGAATTCTCTGGTAGAGCAGAGCTGGCCTCCAGAGATTGCTAAGTATCTAAGATATGTCACCAGCTCAGGTGGTGTTGTACCTGTAGAGACCACTGAGCAGTTGCAACGAAACCTTCCTGATACAGATATCTATCTGATGTATGGACTGACCGAGGCCTTTCGTTCAACCTACCTGCCTCCCGATCAGGTGGCGGCTCGTCCGACTTCAATGGGTATTGCGATTCCAAATGCTGAAGTGATGGTGTTGAAACCTGATGGCACTCCCTGTGGTACAGATGAGCCAGGAGAGTTGGTTCATCGCGGCCCATTGGTATCCCTCGGATATTGGAACGATCAAGATGAAGCAGCTCAACGATTTAGGCCTGTTCCCAATGGGAGAGATGACTCTGCTGATCGGGAGTTGGCGGTTTGGTCTGGGGATATCGTCAAGCAAGATAGTGAAGGTTATCTCTATTTTATCGGCCGAGAGGATGATCAGATTAAAACCTCGGGATATCGTGTCAGTCCGAATGAGATTGAAGCGATTTTTCATGCAACCGGGCTGGTGAATGAGGTTGTGGCCTTGGGGCTTCCACATCCCAAACTCGGACACTCCATTGCCTTGATCGTGGTGCCACACAAAGGGATAAAAGTTTCTGAGGATGAGTTGATAAATGCCTGTAAAAAGAGATTAACCAGCTATATGATTCCCAGCCTGGTGATATTCCGCTCGACTGTTCCTACCAATCCAAATGGAAAAATTGATCGTAAATTATTGGCCAAGGAGCTTGTGGCTACCCTCTCTGAGGATATTCTGAAGAGAGAGAGTTGGCAGCCGGATGCCAACCAATAATCTTGTCTGACTATGAGTGATAATCAAAGTAAATCATGAGTTCAAAACAGAGCAAACAGATAATTCAGTTGGTGGCAGGTGTTGATGAAGTAGGCAGGGGGCCATTAGCCGGACCAGTGGTTGCAGCTGCGGTTATATTGCATCCTGACAGGCCAATTCAGGGCCTTGCAGACTCAAAAAAGCTGAGCGAAAAACGACGGGAAGCACTCGATATTGTAATTCGAGAAGAGGCCTACTGTTGGTCCCTGGGGCGTGCCGAGGTAGAAGAGATAGATAAGATCAATATTCTACAAGCGAGTCTGTTGGCAATGAAACGGGCTGTAGAAGGTTTATCAGTTGTACCACATCAGGCACTAGTTGATGGTAAACATCTACCCATCTTAGCGTGTCCTGCAGAGGCCGTTATCGGAGGCGACAGTAGTGTTGCAGAGATCAGTGCTGCCTCGATCATCGCCAAAGTTGCCAGGGACAGGGAGATGGTAGAGTTGGATGCACAATATCCAGGTTATGGATTGGCAAAGCACAAAGGCTACCCAACCAAGCAACATCTGGCTGGTCTTGATGATCATGGGGTAACACCGATTCACCGCCGCTCTTTTGGGCCGGTAAAGCGTCTGTTGGGCTGAACAAGTCAAGATCTTGAGGCCTCTGCTGCCTTGCCGTTATCTTAAGCGGGAGGGGTCGGAGTCGAAAGCTTCCCTAGCGTGAGTCACCTCGAAACAGCACAAGTGCATATCTCTAGCAGGCCAATCCGTTCTCGATTCGACTCCGGGGTATAGGGACAGCCACCATTTGAGACCGGGGTATAGGGACAGCCACCATTTGAAAAGAGCATTCAAGTGCGTTAAAGTCATGGGAGTACATGGAATGTATATAAGCCAAGGAGCAGGCGATGACGATATCGCGCAAGCAACAGATCTGTCTTGATGAAACCCCCTATTACCACTGCATATCCCGCTGTGTACGTCGCGCCTTCCTGTGCGGAGAGGATGAGTTAACCGGCCGTAGCTACGAACACCGTAGAGAGTGGATCGTAGAAAAGCTCAAGCAGCTCGATGGAGTGTTCTCAATCTCTATCTGCGCCTATGCAGTAATGCATAACCACACTCACACTGTCTTGAAGGTCGACCGAGAATCAGCTTTGAACTGGTGTGATGACGAAGTCATATCCCGGTGGACCAAGCTTTACAAGCCAAGCCCAATCGTTGACCGCTACCTGAATGGGGTAAAGCTGACCAAAGCTGAATTGGATGTGGTTGCAGA